>NZ_RBIL01000003.1 GCF_003633755.1 Solirubrobacter pauli | reverse complement strand
AACTCGTTGTTGATGATGTTGACGCCGACGCCGCCCTGGATGCCGTCGGAGTCGCCGCCCTTGAGCAGCGAGTTCTGGATCGTCACGCCCGAGTGCGTCTGGCTGTTGTACGGCAAGGCGATCCGCGCCGGGCTGGCGTACTGGCCGCCCGCGTTGATGTTGATGTGGGTGTTGTGGTCGAGCAGGACGTTGCTGTTGGCGAGCCCGTCCAGGCGGATCACGCCGGTGAACTCGCTGTTGCGGATCGTGATGTTCTTGGTGCTGTTGAGCACCTCGGCGCCGGTGATCGTCAAGCCGTCGATCACGATGTTGTTGGCGCCGTTGAAGCTCAGCGCGATGCTCGCCGACGCGCCGGCGGCCTCGGTGATCGTGACCGGGCCGCTCTTCGCGGAGCCCTTGAACGTGCCGTAGCTGCCGGAGGCCAGGCAGATCGTCTGACCGGCGGTGGCGGCCGAGAACACGCTCGCGAACGTGGACGTGGTCGCGCTGCGATCACACGTCGACGGCGTGGGCGTGGGCGTCGGGGTCGTCGTCGGGATGGGCGTGGCCGTGGGTGTCGGGGACGGCGTCGAGGTCGGGGTCGGCGACGGCGTCGAGGTCGGGGTGGGCGACGGCGTCGTGGTCGGCGTCGGCGTGGGCGTGGAGGTCGGCGCCGCCTGCACGCTGATCGCCTTCGTCGTGCCGACCGCGCGGTTGAGCGCGTCCGTCACCGTCAGCCGGACGTACTTGGAGCCCGGGTTGGCGAACGTGAAGCTCACGCTCGCGCCGGAGCCGAGCGGCCAGGCGCCGAGGCCGTCCGCGCCGACGTCCTGCCACTCGTACGAGCAGGGGGCCGCGGCGCACGTGCCGCTCGCCGAGAAGCGCGTGGCCGAGCCGGCGACCGGGGCGGTCGGGGCGACGGTGAACGCGGCGGTCGGAGCGTCCGGCGCGGGCGTGGGCGTCGGGGCCGGCGGAGTGGGGGTCGGCGTCGGCGTCGGCGGTGCCGGCGTGGGCGTCGCGGTCGGCACCGGGGGCGCGGGCGTGGGCGTCGCGGTCGGCACCGGGGGCGCGGCCGTCGGCGTCGGCGTCGGCGTGGACGTCGGCGGTCGGGTGGCGCTGAAGGTCACGTCGACCCAGTAGTTGAGGTTCTCGTAGGTCTTGCTCGGGAACGCCGCCTTGGAGCTGTACGTGTACCGGCTGCCCGTGGCCGTCAGCGGCGAGCTGACCTTCGGGGCGTCGAAGTAGCGCGAATCGGCCGCGTAGCGCCCGTTGCTGGCGTGGTAGCTCGCGACGTACGTCTTGTCGGCGCCGATCGCGACCGGCGACGAGAAGCTCGCCTGCTGCCAGCCCGAGGCCGTCTCGCCCGTGAACGTCAGGGTCGCGAGCTTCGTGCCGGTGGAGCTCCAGAGCGCGCCGGTGTGGGTGCCGGTGTTCTTGGCGCCCTTGTAGAACCGGAGCCCGGTGATGTAGCCGGCCTGCGACGACTTGAAGCGGACGCCGACTTCGATGGAGTCTGGATCAGTCGCCTGCGGGACGCTCGGCACGGTCGTGCCGAAGATCGTGCCGGCCACCGTGGCGGACTTCGTCGCCCGGGTCGACTTCTTCTTGCCGGAGGCGGCATCCGCCGGGCCTGCGGCCACGACCGCAATCGCCGCTCCGAGGAACGCGACGGTGGAAGCCTCCTTGAGCCAGGCGAACGGCAGGCAGCGACCATTGAAGCGCCCTTGGAGGGCACTGCGACCAATCAACATCGACCAACTCCTTAGTGGGGGAGCACCCCACGCCGACGCGGGTCGAAGGAGTCCGACCGTGCGGCGACGTTGGCCGCAACCTGGGCCATCGGGGGGCGTTTGTCAGTTCATCGGCGGCCGCCCGAACAAGCCTTAGTGGGGTCTTCGCCCTAACTCATGTCAGCGCACGGACCTCGACTGCTCGTCGCGACCACGTCACGTCCCGGACCGGCTGTTCCCTGCAACCGCGGGACGCGCGACATGAAGTGCCCCTGCTGCCGACGCGCCAAACCACCGGCATCGACCCGTTAACGCAGCGCGCCCCGGAGGCCGGGGCGCGAGCAGACAAGCCGAAAACCGGCGTGCTAGGACAGCTTGGACTCCACGAACTCCGTGAGGCTCGTGAGCGTCTCGAACACCTCGGCGCTGACGTCCTCGCCGTCGACCGCGATCCCGAAGCGCGTCTCGAGCGCGTACACGAGCTCGAGCACCGCCATCGAGTCCAGCTCCGGCAGCGAGCCGAGCAACGGAGTCGACGGGCCGATGGCGTCGGCGCGATCCTCCACGTTGAGGGTCTCGACCACGACGGCCTTGACGTCGTCGATGATGGCGGCGGTGTTCACGAGCGGATCTCCGTAGTCATACGAGCACCTCGGCGGGTGCGGGGTGGCTGAGAAAGGCGGTCGGGCTCGCGGTCAGGCCGTAGGCCCCGGCCTGGTGCACGACGACGAGGTCGCCGATGTCGGCCTCGGGCAGCAGCGCCTTGTCCGCGAGCAGGTCCAGCGGCGTGCACAGGCAGCCGACGACGCTGACCGTCTCGGACGGCTCGGCGCCGGCGCGCGTCCCGATCGACACCGGGTAGTTGCGCCGGATGACCTGGCCGAAGTTGCCCGAGGCGGCGAGCTGGTGGTGCATGCCGCCGTCGACGACGAGGAACGTCTGCCCGCGGGACTGCTTGCGGTCGACCACGCGCGTCACGTAGTGGCCGGCCTCGCCGACGATGTAGCGGCCGAGCTCGGTCACCACGCGGGTCTCGTCACCCAGCGCCGGGCGGACCAGCGTCGACAGCAGCTCGTGCAGGTTCGCGCCGATGGCGTCGAGGTCGAGCGGCTCGTCCTTGTCGAAGTAGGGGATGCCGAAGCCGCCGCCGATGTTCAGGTAGCGCACCGGGTCCGGCGCCTCGGCGGCCAGCGCGAGGGCGAGCTCCACCGTCTTGCGCTGCGCCTCGCAGAGGATCTCGGCGCTGAGGTTCTGCGACCCCGCGAAGATGTGGAACCCGCGGAACTCGATGTCGGTGGCCGCGATCTCCCGGAGCAGGTCGGGGACGACCTCGGCGTCGACGCCGAACTGCTGCGGGCCGCCGCCCATCCGCATCCCGGAGCCCTTGACCCGGAAGTCGGGGTTCACCCGCACCGCGGCGCGTGGGCGGATGCCGAGCTCCTCGCCCGCCTGGGCCACACGACGGGCCTCGGTCTCGGACTCCATCTCGATCGTCACGTTGGCGGCCACCGCACGCCGGATCTCGGCCGGCGTCTTGCCCGGCCCGGCGAAGCTGATGCGGCTGCCGTCGAGCGGCGTGTCGAGCGCGACCCGCATCTCGTCCGCGGACGCGACGTCGAGCGAGTCGACGAGGCCCGCCAGGTGCTGGACGACGGCCGGCATCGGGTTGGCCTTCACCGCGTAGCTGAGCTGCAGGTCACGCGGCAGCGTGCGCCGCAGCAGCGCGACGCGCTCGGTGAGCGCCGCCCGGTCGTAGGCGAAGAACGGCGTCGAGCCGACGCGCTCGGCCAGGACGTCGAGCGGGACGCCGCCGATCTCGGCGACGGCGCGAGTGGTGGTCGTCTCGGTCATGCGCTTGCGAGCTCCTGACGCAGCAGATTGCGGTCGAACTTGTTGTTGGGCGAGCGCGGAAGGCTCGGTCGCACGAGCACGCTCTTCGGAACCATGTAGGTCGGGAGCTTGGCCTTCAGCGCGGCGAGCAGCGTCTCGGGAAGCAGCTCCGAGCCGTCGGCCGGGCTGACCGCGAGCACGATCCGCTGGCCGAGCCGGTCGTCGTCGAACCCGAGGGCGACGGCGTCGCCGACGAGCCCGGTGGCGTAGGCGACCTCCTCGATCTCCGTCGGGCTCACGCGGTAGCCGGAGGTCTTGATCATCTCGTCCTTGCGGCTGACGAAGTAGAGGAAGCCCTCCTCGTCGCGCCGGACCAGGTCGCCCGAGAAGACCGCGAGCTCGGGGTTGACGATCCCCGGGGCGCGGTTGGGCGCGGGCTTGAAGCGCTCGGCCGTCTTCTCCGGGTCGTTCCAGTAGCCGAGCGACACGAGCGCGCCGCGATGGACGAGCTCGCCCTCCTCGCCGGCGTCGCAGATGGAGCCGTCCTCGCGGACGACGAGGACCTCGGCGTTCGGGATCGCCTTGCCGATCGAGTCGGGACGACGGTCGACCTCGGCCGGGTCGAGGTACGTGGAGCGGAAGGCCTCCGTGAGGCCGTACATCAGGAACGGCTTGGCCTGCGGGAAGATGGCGCGGAGCTTGTCCAGCGTCGCGCGGGGCATCCGGCCGCCGGTGTTGGCGAAATAGCGCAGGCTCGCGGTGGCCTCGTCAGGCCACTGCTGCTCGGTGAGCTGGATGAACAGCGGCGGGACGCACGTGAGGCCGGTGACCTGGTGACGCGCGCACAGGCGCACGACGTCCTTGGGCAGCAGGTAGTTGAGCAGCACGACGTGCGCGCCGACGGTGAAGGCGGTGGTGAGCTGGCTGAAGCCGGCGTCGAAGCTCAGCGGCAACGCGGCGAGGATCACGTCCTGCTCGTCGTTCGCCAGGTACTGGCTGACGCTCGCGCCGCCGACCACCAGGTTGCGGTGCGAGAGCACGACGCCCTTGGGCTTGCCGGTGCTGCCGGAGGTGTAGAAGATCGCCGCCATGTCGACGTCCACGACGCCGTGGTCGACGGGCTCCGCGTCGCTGAGGAACGCGTCCCACGTCACCGCGCCGGACGCCTCGCCGTCGAGCACGACGACGTGCTCGAGCGCTTCGCACCCGGCGAGGTCATCGCGCAGCAGCTCGTAGCGCGGCGCGGTGGTGATCAGCACCCGGACGTCGCAGTCGTCGAGGATGTACGCGACCTGCGGGCCCTTCAGCAGCGGGTTGATCGGCACGAACACCGCGCCGCCGGCCGAGGCGCCGAAGATCGACTCGACCGTCTCGATGCGCTTGTCCAGCAGCAGCCCGATCCGCTCACCCCGTGCGAGGCCGAGCGCGTTGAGCCCGGCGCCGACGGCCTTGGCGCCGGCCCAGAGCTGGGCGTAGCTCGCCGTCTGGTCCTTGAACGTCAGCGCGGGCGCCTCGGGGCGGCGGGCCGCCATGTGCTCGACGATCTCGTGCAGTTGTGTGCGCATCGTTTCCTCTGGTCCGCCGCGCCTCACCAGGCGACGCAGACCAACTCGCTGTAGAAGTAGTCGATCTGGTGGGCGGCCACGCGGTCGCTCTTGAACATCTTCGGCCGCGGGGCGCCCAGCTCGAACGACAGCCGCGGCGGCTGCGCGATCCGGTGCTCGGCCAACGTCACCGCGACGCCGTGGCGCAGGAGCAGGTGGCGGGACAGCCGCCCGGCCATGCGCCGCAGCACCTCGGGGTGGCTCACATGCAGCAGCGACGCGAACAGCGGCAGGTTCTTGCGGCGATCGCGGCGGAACACGACGTAGCACCACTCGTCGCCGTCGATCAGGACCAGGTGCCGGGCGGCCGCGGCGCGGGCGTGATCGCGGTAGAGCGCGAGCTGCTCGCCGTCGAGCGTGCGCTCGATCACGGCGGGATCGGCGCTCACCCGGCGACGGCCCGGGACGGACGGCCACGGCAGGTTCGGGATCGCCGAGGCGCGCGTGTCCAGCGCCTCGAACCCGAGCCGCTCGTTGAGCTTGATGACGTTGCCGCTGGGCGAGAGGTCCGTGAAGTGGTAGCCCTCCTGCGCGAGCAGCGCCTTCAACAGCCGCAGGCTGTGGAACCGGTGCTCCTCGAGCACGCACCACGCGGCCAGGTTGCAGAAGCGCTCGGTCTGCCCGGCGATCGTCCGCTCGGAGTAGAACGCCAGGTGCGCGCCGACGATCTGGTCGTCGTCGGCGACGAGCATGAAGCCGGCGTTCGGCTGCTCGGACGGCCACGGCACGCGGATGAAGCCCGCCCACTGCTCGGCGCTCACCCGGGCGTTGAGGTGCTCGTGCAGGAACGCGCCGACGCGGAGCGCGTCAGCGGGCAGGATCGGCTGGAGCTTCACCGCCATCGCTTCGCCGCCAGCTCGGCGCGCCGGCGCAGGGACGGCGCGGAGGGGTCCATCAGCGACCGGACGTCGCCGGCCTCGGTGATGCTGGTCCGGGCCTGAAGCCACTCGCCCGGAGCGGCGCTGCCACGGTCGCTGGTGTAGACGCGTGCGTAGCCGGCGCGCTTGAGCGCTTTGAGGACGCGGCGGTCGTAGGAGCCGAACGGGCACGCTGCCTCGGTGATCGGCTGCCCGAGCGCGTCCTCGAGGACCGCCTTGGCCGTGACGACCTCCTCCTGGAGGTCCGCCTCGCGCCACGGCCGGTGATGCATGCCGTGGCTGCCGATCCGCATGCCCGCCGCGGCGAGGGCACGCAGGTCCTCCGCGGTCAGGAACGCGTCGCTGCCCAGGCGGCCGGCGACGACGAAGAACGTGGCCGTCATCCCGCGCTCCAGCAGGGCCGGGAGCGCGATCTCGACGTCTGAGCGGTTGCCGTCGTCGAAGGTGATGCGGACGTCGGACCGGCCCTTGACGGCGTCGAGCACCGACCGGAAGCGCTCGGTGCTGACCCAGACGGTACCCTCGCCGGGCTCTAGGAAACGCTCCTGCGGGCCGATGCCGTGAAACGTGAAGTTGATTGACCGAGATGACACGCTTCTCCATCAACGCGGCCAACGGCGTCGCTCTTGCACGCGTCTTGGAGTTCTCACGAGCCCGCTTCAGAAGAACCCGCGTCGGCGCGGCGTTCATTCCTAGACCAATGATCGAACGGCCCGGAACTCCCTGATGGACACCGTCACCATTCTTCGCCAGCTCTGGCGCTCGCGCCTCCTCGTGGCGGTCGTCCTCCTGATCTCGGTGTTCGCCGGCCTGGCGATCTCCTACAAGATCCCGTCGATGGAGAGCCGCAAGTACGTGGTCGGCGTGGCCGGCGCGCGTCTGCTCGTCGACACGCCCGCCTCGCAGGTCGTCGACGTCGCGCCGAAGGGCTCCGACGTCCTCGGCGCGCGCGCCTCGCTGCTGGCCAACCTGATGGTCGACGGCGAGATCAAGGCGGCGATCGCCCGCAAGGCCGGCCTCAAGACCGAGCAGCTCCGCGGCGTCAGCGACGGCGGCCAGGTGGTCGGGACCGAGGCGCCGACGGACCCGCGCGGGTACGAGCTCGCCACCAAGGTCCTCGCCACGACCAGCGGCGACTCGCTGCCGATCATCGAGGTCACCGCGCAGGCGCCGACGGCGGCCGGTGCGGAGAAGCTCGTCAACGCGGCCCTCACGGGGCTGCGCGAGTACCTGGACTCGAAGGCGGCCACGGAGCGCGTCGCCGACGCGCAGCGCCTGAAGGTCAGCGGCCTCGGCGTCGCCGAGGGGCGGATGGTCACGCGCGGTCCGCGCCTGCTGTTCAGCATCGCCGCCAGCCTCTTCCTGTTCCTGCTGGGCTGCGGCGTGATCGTCGCCGGCTCGTCGGTGGTCCGTGGCCTGCGCGCCGCCGACCACGCTCCCGAGCCGGGCTCGGGCGACGACGCGGCGGGGGTTCCGGCACCTGCGCCTACGCCTGCTCCGCCCACGGCTCCGGCTCCGGTCACGCACCGGCCGGTGCCCGTGGAGACGTGGGCTCCCGACGCCATGCTCGTCCCGACGCGGGCCCAGAACGGCTCCGCCTCCGTGAACGACGAGCCCGACGAGGCGGACGACGAGGCGCCCAAGCCGGCGCCCGCCCGCAAGTCGTCGAGCGCGTGGTGGGGCGGCGGCCCCCGCGACGCGTCCTGAAGCGCTTGCCCGGCGTGGACGTCTCGGCGACCGCTCGTGCTCTGCGGGTTCCGCGCGCCGCCGTGCCGGCGGTGCTGCGCGTCGCCGGCCTGCCCGTGCCGCGGACGGTCCGCTGGCTGCTGATGACCGCGTGCGGGCTCGAGCTCGAGACGCGGGCGATCGCGCCCGGGTCGCGCTTCTTCGGCCGTGGGGTGCGGATCGGGCGCGGCAGCTTCGTCAACACGGGCTGCCTGTTCGACTCCTGGGCGCCGGTCACGATCGGCGCCAACTGCGCGGTCGGCCCGGGCGTGATGTTCATCACCTCGACCCACCGGCTCGGACCGCACGAGCAGCGCGCGCTCGACATCGAGGCCGCGCCGATCGTGATCGGCGACGGCTGCTGGATCGGCGCCGGCGCGATCATCCTCCCGGGCGTGACCGTCGGCGCGGGTGCGGTCATCGCGGCCGGGGCGGTCGTCACCGGCGACTGCGAGCCCGACCGCCTCTACGGCGGCGTCCCGGCGCGGCCGTTGCGCACGCTCGGCGACTGAGGACCCGGTCCCTTAACGGCAGAAGCCGCCTCCGGCGAACCGGGGCGGCTTCGTGCCCGTAGCGGATGCTGCGGGGGATCAGGCGGTGGCGCGAACGGGCTCGATCGACACCGGGATGCCGCCGTTGCGCAGCGACTCCTCGGCCGCCTCGACCGCGGCGACGATCTCGTAGCCGAGCTCGGCGTGCGAGCGCGGGCGCGAGCCGGTCCGCACCGCGTTGACGAAGTCCTCGAGCTCCAGGCTCAGCGGCTCGGCGGCCCCGATGCGCGGGATGATGATGTCGCCGCTGCGGTAGCTGAGCTGGTGCTCGCCGAAGTTCGTCGGCGTCTTGAAGTCCATGCCGCGGTCGTAGACGCGCACGGCCTCGTCGTTGGCCGTGTCGTCGTACTGCACCATCTGCTGGCTGCCGACGACGACCATCTCGCGGACCTTGCGCGGCGAGAGCCAGGAGAGCTGGATGTTCGCCATCGCGCCCGAGGCGAACGTGGCCGTCAGGAACGCGGCCTCCGGGACGCCGTCCTGGAACACGCTGCGGGCCGAGGCGCTGACCGAGACGATCGGCTCCTCGAGCAGGTACAGGAGGATCGAGAGGTCGTGCGGCGCCAGGTCGCAGACGACGCCGTCGGGCTGGTACTTGCCCAGGTTCAGGCGCGAGGAGGTGACGAAGTAGATCTCGCCCAGGGCGCCGGCGTCGACCAGCTGCTTGACCTTGTTCACCGGCGGGCTGTAGAGGAACGTGTGGCCAGGCATGAGCACCCGGCCGTTGGCCTCGGCGATCTCGATCAGGTCACGCGCCTCGGCGGCCGTCTTGGCCAGCGGCTTCTCGACGAGCACGTGCTTGCCGCCCCGCAGGGCCTGCGAGACGACCGCGTGGTGGGTCCGCGGCGGCGTCGCGACGAGCACGGCGTCGATCTCCGGGTTCGCGACGACCTCCGCGAGGTCGGAGTAGACCGGGGCACCCGGGACCTTGGCGGAGAAGGCGGCGGCGCGCTCGGCATCCATCTCGCAGAGCCCGGCGAACTCCATGTCCGGGCGCTCGATGACGTTGCGGACCAGGTTCGGACCCCAGTAGCCGTAGCCGACGACCGCGGTGCGCAGCGGGGTCTTGTCCGTCGTGAACATGTGGTGGGCCATCCGTGCCTACTCCTGGGAATCGAAGGACTCGACCGCCGCGATCACGCGGGCGACCTCGTCATCGGACATGGTCGGGAACAGCGGCAACGTCAGGATCTGCTCCGCCAGCGCCTCGGCGTTCGGCAGCGAGCCCTTGGGCTCCGGGCCGTACGCCTCGGTGAGGTGGATCGGGAACGGGTAGTGGACCGCGCTCGAGACGCCGTGCTGCTCGAGGTGCGCGCGCAGCGCGTCGCGCTGCTGGGAGCGCACGATGAACAGGTGGTAGACGTGGTCGGCGCCCTCGAAGGCGGGCGACGGGAGCTCGACGCTCGTGCCCTCCAGGCCCGCGCGGAGCGCGGCACCGAGGCGGCGGCGGTCGGCGTTGCGGTCGTCGAGGCGGCGCAGCTTCACGCGCAGGATCGCGGCCTGCAGCGCGTCCAGGCGCGCGGTCGTGCCGACCATCCGGTGGTGGTAGCGCGGGCTCTCGCCGTGCGAGCGCAGGAGGCGGACGCGGGCCGCGAGCTCCTCGTCGTCCGTGGCGATCGCGCCGCCGTCGCCCCATCCACCGAGGTTCTTGGTGGGGTAGAAGGAGAAGCAGCCGATGTCGCCGATCGAGCCGACGCGGCGGCCGCGGTGGTCGGCGCCGTGCGCCTGCGCGGTGTCCTCGATCACGCGCAGCCCGGCCTCGCGGGCCAGGTCCATGATCGGGTCCAGGTCGACGGTCGAGCCCATCAGGTGGACGGGGATGACCGCGCGCGTCCGCGGGGTGATGGCGGCGGCGACCTGCTCGGCGGTGAGCAGGTGCGTCGACGGGTCGACGTCGACCAGCTTCGCCGTGGCGCCGACCCAGCTCACGGCCTCGGCCGTCGCGATGAAGGAGTTCGTCGGCACGATGACCTCGTCACCGGCGCCGATCTCGAGCGCGCGCAGCGCCAGCGAGATCGCCTCGGTGCCCGAGGAGACGCCGACGGAGTGCGCGGACCCGCAGTAGGTCGCGAACTCGTCCTCGAAGCCCTCGAGCTCGGCACCCATCGTGAACGCGCCCTTGCGGGCGACGCCTTCGACGACTTCGAGCAGTTCGTCCAGTAGCGCAGGATCAGCCTGGTCGAGGCGCGTGACTGGAATCGGATTGGAAACGGCGCTGCCGGAGGTCACGCTGCCACCTTCTGGTTGATCGTGGGTCCACATTCCATGTCGGCCAGAACCGACTTCAGTGCGCCACGGCCGCGGTGATGCAGGCCGTGGATGGAGGGCTCGGAGCGGCCGAGGCGGCCGGCGATCTCGCCCGGGCTCAGGCCGACGAGGTGCCGCATGACGACGACCTGGCGCTGATCCTCCGGCAGCGTCTGGAGCGCCTGCCGCAGGTCGAGCGACAGGTGACGCGACGACTCGTCGTCCCCGTGATGGGGCTCGAGCTCGCGCACCTCCTCGCAGGGGATGGCGCGGCGCTGACGCATGTGGTCGACCGCGACGTTGCGGGCGACGCGCAGGATCCACGCCGAGAACGGGACCTCGCGGGGCTCGTACTTCTGCAGCTTGGTCAGCAGCTTCGAGAAGAGGTGCTGCGTGACGTCCTCGGCCTCGAACTCGTCACGGACGATGCTCGTGACGTAGCCGTAGACGTGGTCCGCGTAGTGCACGTACAGGTACCGGAGCGCTTCCCGGTCGCCCTGCTTGGCGCGGGCCACCGCCGCGAGCACCGCGCGGTTGCTGGCCTCGTCGTCGACGAGCCGTGCCGTCCTGCGGAACTTGCCCGTGAGCACGCCGGACTGCGCGCGCTCTGCGGGGTGGATGTAAGTGATCGATGACATCGTGTCTCCTGCCTGTCGTCCATGCGACGGCCGCGCAGCGGGGATCTGGCGGCCGTACAGGAGCCGGCTGGTCGGGCCGGCGGAGCGCTCTGTCCCGGGAGGGGGCCGGGTCCGCGCTCACTTGGTTGGCGACACGAAGTCTGGTTTTCGGAGGAGGCCGCGAGAAGGGGAACCTTGTCTGCTTCTCGCGGGAAACTTTCACCCCGGCGCAGGTGAGGACCCGGGGGGTGTGGAGGAGGTATCCCCCACACGTGGGGTAGGCCCTTGACCTCTTTGGCACTAAAGAGGGCTGGTAGCTCACTAACGACCGGGAGCTAGCCGTACTTGCACCCCCAAAGGCGGAAGAACGGATGAGCCTGAGGGGGTGAAGGGGGGCTAGAGCGATTCGTAGATCGCCGCGCCGGTCGGCGTCACCAGACGCGTCGTGCGGACGTGCCGCAGGAGCCGGAACCGTCCCGTAGCCATCAACGCCTCGTGCTCCACCGGATTCACGTAGATGATCGTGACTTTGCGCGGCACCCGGTCCAGCGACTCGATGATGTTGTCGAGCACGCGCATGAACGTCTCGCCCGTGAACGGGTTGAACAGGTACGCGTAGGTCATGTCGTCGGGAACCGGGAACTGGGTGGCGTCGGCCGCCTCGATCCGGACGTCGTCGCACCGGAGCCGGCCGCCGCGTTGCACGACGAGGGCGCGGGCCACGTCGACGAGCTCCTCGGAGAGCTCGACGCCGATCACCGTCTTGAAGCGGTAGCGCTGCGCGGCGTCCAGGACGATGCGTCCCTTCCCGCAGCCGAACTCGACGAACGTGTCCTCCGGCCCGACGGCCGACTGGGGGAGCAGCCAGCGGAGGATCCACCAGGCCGACGGGATGTAGGCCTGACGCTCGGGATGCTCCAGCCCGAGGTCCTGCAGCGAGGCGCGGACGCTGGTCTCATCGCTGCCTCCCGCGAATATGCGCGGAATTACCGTTGTGCGAAGGGTTCGAACGCTCACCGGCCGACACTACCGGCTTCCTCGAACGGTGAAGAGAGGAAATTCGAGTGAGATGCTCAGACGTCGCGGGCGCTCGCGCGCCTCGACGCCGCGGCGGGCACACCCGCGACCGTGGCCCCGGCCGGGACGTCCTTCGTGACCACCGCGCCGGCACCCACGAGCGCGCCCGCGCCGATCGTCACGCCGCCGAGGATCACGGCGCCGGAGCCGAGGCTCGCGCCGTCCTCGATGCGGGTCTCCAGCAGCTCCCAGTCGTCCTCGGTCTGGAGCGCGCCGCCCTCGGCGGTCGCGCGCGGGACCTTGTCGTTGACGAACATCACGCCGTGGCCGACGAACACGCGGTCGCCGATCGAGATGCCGTCGCAGATGAAGGTGTGGCTCTGGATCTTGCAGTCGGCGCCGATGCGGGCGCCGCGCTGGATCTCCACGAAGGTGCCGATGCGGGTCCGGTCGCCGATCGAGCAGCCGTACAGGTTGGTGAACGAGTACACGACGACGTCGGCGCCGAAGTCGACGTCGTTGAGGATCCGGTACGGCGCGTCGTTGCTCGGGGCGTCGGGCATGCGCCCCATCCTACGTTCAGAGGGCGTGGCTCTCGCCGGCCGCGCCGAGGTGCAGCTGCAGGGCCGCACGCAGGCGGTCGATCTGCTCGTCCTGCACGGCGCGGACGTCGCGGAACATGCGCGCGGTGTCGTCGTGCCCGTCCTGGGTCGCCTCGAACTCGAACACGCGATAGCGCGAGCGCAGCTCCAGGTTGAGCGTCAGCGCGCGCAGCAGGTTCTGCAGCGTCTGGTCGAGCCCGCCGTCGTCGCGCAGCTCGCGCAGACTGTGGCTGGTGCTCCGGCTGACGCTCATCGACACAGCGTGGCGCACCGGGAAGCGACGTGAAAGGTGGTCTTCCCCTGGCGCAGCGGGCACTTCTTTCCGCCCCTGATGGGGGCAGGAATGCCCCGCTAAACGGATATTCGACTACCCCGAGGTAGAAAATTCCCCCACGGCCGCCGATTACATACGTACCATTCGGCAGGCACGAGGCACCCGGAGGACTCCCCAAGTGATTGACAAGGACGACAACACAGACGAGGCAGTGCTGCGGACGATCGTCGCGGACGACGATCCACTGGTGCGCCGCCTGATCCGGGACACGCTCCAACGCGCGGACGTGACCGTGATCGCCGAGGCCTCGACGGGCCGGGAGGCGGTGGAGCTCGCGCTCTTCTACCGCCCCGACGTCGTCGTGATGGACTACATGATGCCCGAGATGGACGGCATCGAGGCCACGCGCCGGATCTACGAGGCCGACCCGTCGGTCAAGGTCGTGCTCCTGACGGGCGCGGGCGACGAGGAGCTGGGCCTGCGCGGCCTGCGCGCCGGCGCCTCGGGCTACCTGTCCAAGGAGGTCGAGCTGGACGCGCTCCCGCGCGCGCTGCGTGGCGCGCTCGAGGGCGAGGCCGCGATCTCGCGCCAGCTCGCCATGAAGCTCATCGAGCGCTACCGCGCCGCGCCGACCGGCGGTGCCGGCCTGCGCCCGGTCCGCTCGCGGCTGACCGATCGCGAGTGGGAGGTCCTGGACCTGCTCTCCACCGGCGCGACGACCGACCAGATCGCCAAGAACCTCGTGTTGTCGAGCGAGACCGTGCGCTCGCACCTGAAGAACCTGTACCGCAAGCTCGAGGTCAACTCGCGCGAAGAAGCGGTGCTCGCGGCCTCCAAGCTGCGCTCTCTGAGCGGCCTGCCCGCTTAGCTGCACGCTTTGCTCCGTCGCGGCGGGTAGCTTTCCGCCGCGATGACTGCGCTCCCCCGATGGATGGAGCCCCTGCTCGAAGCGGGGGAGATGCGTGAGCTGGATCGCTGGGCGATCAACGAGAAGCAGGTCGGCGTCGACGAGCTGATGGAGCGGGCGGGCGAAGGGCTCGCCGGCGTGGTCGCGCGGCGGGCGCCCGCGGGCCGGATCGCGATCGTCTGCGGCAAGGGCAACAACGGCGGTGACGGGATCGTCGCCGCGCGGCTGCTGCGCCAGGCCGGCCGCGAGGTCGAGGTGCACGCGGTGTGGCCGCCCGAGTGGATGGGCGAGGACGCGCAGCGGCAGCTCAAGAAGCTGCCCGGCCCGCAGCCGATCCCGTTCGAGGCGGGGCGGCTGAACAAGGCCCACGTGATCGTCGACGCGCTGCTCGGCACCGGCTCCTCCGGCGTGCCGCGCGAGCCCGCGGCCGGCGTGATCAAGGAGATGGAGGCCGCACGGGCCCCGGTGATCGCGGCGGACATCCCTTCCGGCGTGGACGCGACGACCGGCGAGGTGGCCGGGCCCGCCGTGCACTGCGTGGCGACGGTCGCCTTCCACCGGCCCAAGCTCGGCGTGTGGATCCGTCCCGGGAAGGCGTACGCGGGTGACGTCGAGGTCGTCGAGATCGGCATTCCGCGCGGTGGGCCGGCGCGCCCCGACGCCGGCCTGATCGGCGCGGGCGTCCTGCGGGACATGCCGCGCCGCGCGTCGGAGTCGACGAAGTTCTCCAGCGGCAACGTCTTCATCGTCGGCGGATCACGCGGGCTGACGGGCGCGCCGTCGATGAGCGCGTTGGCCGCGATGCGCGCCGGGGCGGGCTACGTCACGGTCGGCGCACCGGCAAGCCTGGAGCTGAGCTTCACGGTGAGGCTGTTGGAGGCGATGATGGTCGGGCTGCCCGAAGACGGGTCAGGCCACCTCGATCCGTCCTCAGAGGAGCAGCTGCTCAAGGCGATCGGGCGCGCGGACGCCGTCGTGCTCGGCCCGGGGCTGTCGAAGGACCCGGGCGCGCAGTCGCTCGTGCGCGCGATCGTCCCGCGGATCGACGTGCCGCTGGTGATCGACGCCGACGGGCTCAACGCGCTGGTCGGGCATGTCGAGGCGATCCTGCCGCAGCGCCGCTGGCCGACCGTGCTGACCCCGCACTCGGGCGAGCTGGCGCGGCTGCTCGACACCACGTCGGAGGAGGTCGAGCGCTCGCGGCTCCGTCACGCGCGCGAGGCGGCGGCGATCACCAAGGCGTTCGTCGTCCACAAGGGCGACGACACGCTGGTGGCGGCGCCGGACGGGCGCGTAGCGATCTCGCGCGGGCGCGCGCCGGGCCTGGCGACGGCCGGCACGGGCGACGTGCTGGCCGGCGTGATCGGCGCGATGCTCGCCAAGGGCATGCCCGTCGCCCAGGCGGCCTGCGCGGGGGTGTACGCGCACGTGCGGGCGGGGCAGATCGCCGCGGCGCCGCACGGACCGGACGGCGTGATCGCGTCGGACGTGATCTCGGCGCTTCCGGCCGCCTTGAGCGCCTAGGATCTCCGCCTCACATGGCGCTGACGGTTCGCGACATCATGGAGACGCAGGTCCCGCCGGTCTATCCGGACGACCCGATCGAGCACGTGGTGCGTGTCCTGCGCGACCACGAGCTTCCCGGGGTGCCCGTGATCAACGAGGGCGGGCGCTGCGTCGGGATCATCACCGAAGCCGACCTGATCCTGGCCGGCGAGACGGAGGACCTGCACCTCCCGCACTACATCGAGCTCTTCGGCGGCATCGTCTTCCTCGAGTCGACGAAGAAGTTCGAGGAGCGGCTGCGCAAGGCGATCGGGGCGACCGCCGCCGACGTGATGACCGAGGATCCGCTGACGATCGACCCCGAGGCGTCCGTCGCCGAGGCCGCGCGCACGATCGCCCGGGCCAAGCACAACCGCCTGCCGGTGGTCGAGCACGGTCGGCTGATCGGGATCGTCACGCGCGTGGACGTGCTCGACGCGCTCACGGCGGAGTAGCGACGAGCCGTGCGGGCGCTCGCGCGCATCGACACCGGCGCGATCGAGCGCAACTGCGCCCGGCTGGCCGCGCTGGGGCCGCTGTGCGCGGTCGTCAAGTCGAACGGGTACGGGCACGGGGCCGTTGCCGCGGCGCGGGCCGCCCAGCGCGGGGGCGCGGCCTGGTTGGCCGTGGCGACCGCGAACGAAGCGGCCGAGCTGCGGGCGGCAGGTGTCGACGGGCCGCTGCTGGTGCTGGGTGCGCTGGCGCCGGAGGAGCTGCGGACCGCGCTCGCCGCGGAAGCGGACGTGGTCGCGTGGCGCGAGGACTTCGTCGCGGGGCTGCCGCGGTCGGCGCGCGTGCACGTGAAGCTGGACACCGGCATGGGGCGGCTCGGCACGCGCGACCCCGCCGAGGCCGAGCGGGTGGCGGCCGCCGCGGGCGACCGGCTCGTGGGCGTGATGACGCACTTCGCGACCGCCGACGACGATCCCGCCTTCATGCGCGAGCAGCTGGACCGGTTCGTGCCCTGGGCTGACCGGTTCGGGGTGATGCGGCACGCGGCGAACTCCGCGGGCGCGCTGGCCGAGCCCGCCGCGCGGCTGGACCTGATGCGCTGCGGGATCGCCATCTACGGCCTGGACCCGTTCCACCGCGACCCCGCCGACCACGGGCTCGAGCCGGCGCTGTCGCTGGTCAGCTACGTCGCGGAGGTCAAGCGCGCGCGGGTCGGCGACAGCGTCGGCTACGGACGGCGCTTCATCGCCGAGCGCGACACCTGGATCGGCACGATCCCGATCGGCTACGGCGACGGGTACCGGCGCGGGCTGACCGGGCGCGGCGAGGTGCTCGTCGACGGTCGCCGGGTCCCGCTGGCGGGCACGGTGTCAATGGACAACATCACCGTCGACCTCGGTGACGAGCCGGTCGAGCGCGGTACCGAGGCGGTCCTGATCGGCCCGGGCCTCCCGGCCGAGGACATGGCGGCCAAGCTGGGCACGATCAACTACGAGATCACGTGCGGCTTGACGGCCCGCGTGCCGCGCGAGTACGTAAAGGCCCAGGGCCTTTAGAGATGAGCGAGGCGCTCGAGATCGCGCGGACGGCGCTTGCGGGGGAGACCGCGTGGCTGGTCGGCGGCGCCGTGCGCGACGCGCTGCTGGGGCGCGAGACGGACGACGTCGACCTCGCGATCCCGGGCGACCCGAAGCGGGCGGCGCGGGCGATCGCGAAGGCGTCCGGCGGCACGTCGTTCCAGCTCAGCGGCGCGTTCGGCGCGTGGCGCGTGGTCGCGCCCGAGCACGCCTGGCACGTGGACCTGGTGACGCTGCGCGACGACGACATCCTCGCCGACCTCGCCATCCGCGACTTCACGATCAACGCGATGGCGCAGCCGCTCGGCGGCGGCGAGCTCGTCGACCCGCACGGCGGGCGGGAGGACCTGCAGCGTCGCGTCGTGCGGATGGTGTCCGCACAGGCGCTCGAGGAGGACCCGCTGCGGAGCCTGCGGGCCGTGCGGATCGCGGTCGAGCTCGAGTTGGAGATCGACCCGGCCACGGGCGCGGCGGCCGCCGAGCATGCGAGCGGGATCGCCCGCGTGGCTTCCGAGCGCGTGTTCGCCGAGCTCAAGCGCGTCGTCTCGGCCGACGCGGTCCGGCGCGGACTCGACGTCATGGAGGCCTACGGGCTCACGCAGGTCGTGCTGCCCGAGCTCGTCGAGCTGCGCGGGGTCGAGCAGAGCCGCTTCCACCACGCCGACGTCTACGACCACACGCTCGAGGTGCTCGACAGCGTCGCGCTGCTGCAGCGCGATCCCGTCGCCGCGGGGCTGGACGAGGGCGTGCGGGACCTGCTGGCCGAGCCGCTCTCGGACGACCTCACGCGCGGCGAGGCGCTGCGCTGGGCGGCGCTGTTGCACGACGCCGCCAAGCCCGCCACGCGCGGCTTCCACGGCGGCCGGGTCACGTTCATGGGCCACGACGCCGCGGGCGCCGAGCTCGTGCGCGACGTCCTCGGCCGGCTGAAAGCCTCGACGCGGCTGCGCGACTACGTCGCCGCGGTCACGCTCCACCACCTCGACGCCGGGTTCCTCGTGCACGAGCGGCCGCTGGACCGGCGCGCGGTCTGGCGCTACCTGCGCGCCACCCAGCCGTGGAGCGCCGACACGACGATCTTCACCGTCGCCGACCGCCTCGCCACCCGCGGCGACAACGCCGGCCCCGCGATCGAGGCGCACCTGGAGGTCGTGCGCGATCTGCTGGCCGCCGCCCGCGAGGAGGACGCCGCCGGCCCGATCCGGCCGCTCGTCCGCGGCGACGAGCTGATCAAGGAGGCCGGGGTGCCCGCCGGCAAGCAGCTCGGCACGATCCTCGCCCAGCTCGAGGAGGACCGCTACGCGGGCGCCATCACCACGCGCGAGGACGCGCTCGAGCGCGCGCGGGAGCTCGCCGGGTGATCGCCTTCGGCGGCGCGGGCGTCGAAGCCGAGCTCGCCCGCATCGTCAACGCCGCCTACGAGACCGGGGAGGTCGGCATCTGGCGGCCCGGCTGGCAACGCGTGACCGCCGACCGCATGCACGAGCTCGTCGCGGCGGGCGAGATCGCGGTCGCGTGGGACGGCGACACCCCCGTCGGCTGCGTCCGCGTCCAGCGCCTGGACGAGCGGACCGCGATGTTCGGCATGCTCTCGGTCGACCCGGCGGCGCACGGCTCCGGCCTGGGCCGCGCGCTGATCGCCTTCGCCGAAGGCGCCTACGACGTCGCCGAGATGGAGCTCGAGCTGCTCATCCCCCGCGGCGCGCCGCACCCGAGCAAGGTCCGGCTGCACGACTGGTACTCGCGGCTCGGCTACCACCAGACCGGCCGCCGCGACTTCGAGGAGCCGGACCTCACCCGCCCGGCCGACCTCTTCGTCTACCGGAAGACCCTGTGCGCGGTCACGCCGTAGCGGTCGCGCCGGCCGCGGCGTGGCACCCGCACGAGTCGCGGTGCACGAAGGTCGCGTCCAGGCGCTCGTGGCGGATCGGCGCCGACGGGTCCTCGAGGCGTGAGAGCAGCAACTCGACCGCGCGTGAGCCCAGCTCGCTCGTCGGCTGGCGGATGACCGTCAGGCGCGGGGCGAAGAGGTCGGCCCACTCGAAGTCGTCGAAGGCCACGAGGGCGATGTCGTCGGGAACGCGCAGGCCGCGTTCGTTGATCGCGCGCAGGAGGCCGATGGTCATGAAGTTGTTGCCGCTGACCACGGCGGTGGGCGGCTCGTCGAGGTCCAGGAGGGCGTGCATGGCCTCGCGGGCCTGGTCGCGCTGGGAGCCGCCGTCGGCGACGAGATCGGGGTCGAAGGGCACGCCGGCGCGGTCGAGCGCCATCCGGTATCCGCGGACGCGCTCGTCGGTGGTGGACAGGCCCGGGATGCCGATGGCCATGGCGATCCGCGTGTGGCCGACCTCGATCAGGTGGTCGACGAGCTTCGCGGTGGGCTGCTCGTTGTCGCAGCCGACCTGGTCGAGCGGGACGTCGAGGAAGCGGTCGAGCAGGACGACCGGCACCTCGGCCGACTCGAGCCAGGGGAGCGTCGTCTCCAGCGCGCCGACCGAGGGCGCGAGCAGCAGGCCGTCGACCTGGCGCTCGGCGAGCGTGCGCACGATCCGCAGCTCGTGCTCGGGGTCCTCACGCGTGTCGCCGAGCAGCAGGGTGTGGCCGGCGACGCCCGCGGCGGCCTCCACCGCGGCCACCACGTCCATGAAGTACGGGTTCGAGAGGCCCGAGATCGCGAGCCCCAGCGACTGCGTCCCACCGCGGGCAAGGGCGCGCGCCAGCGTATTGGGCCGGTATCCGGTGCGATCGATCGCGGCCTGCACCGCGGCGCGGGTGGCCTCGCTGGCCGGACGGGTGCCGTTGATCACGTGCGAGACCGTCGTCACGGAGACGCCCGCGAGCTTCGCGACCTGGGCCATGGTGACCACCCCAAAAGTGTAAACGAGTTGCGCAAGCGCTTGCGCGCAAGCGCTTGCGCCAGTACCGTCCTTGGGCATGAGCGTGCACCCCGTCATTGCCGAGGTCACTACGCGCATCGTCGAGCGATCGGTAGAGAGCCGTTCCTCGTACGTCCAGCGGATGCGTGCGGCGGCGGCCGAAGGTCCCGCCCGTGGAGCGTTGGGCTGCGCGAACCTCGCGCACGGCTTCGCCGCCTGCGGACCGGACGACAAGGCCCACCTGATGGGCGCCGAGCGCCGCAACGTGGCGATCGTGTCGTCCTACAACGACATGCTCTCGGCGCACCAGCCGTTCGAGCGCTACCCGTCGATCTTGAAGAAGGCCGTGCTGCAGGCCGGTGGCGTCGCGCAGATGGCCGGCGGCGTGCCGGCGATGTGCGACGGCATCACGCAGGGGCGCGCCGGGATGGAGCTCAGCCTCTTCTCGCGTGACGTCGTCGCCATGAGCACGGCGATCGCGCTCAGCCACGACATGTTCGACGCCGCGCTGATGCTCGGCGTGTGCGACAAGATCGTGCCCGGGCTGCTGATCGGCGCGCTGTCCTTCGGCCACCTGCCGACGGTGTTCGTGCCCGCGGGCCCGATGCCGTCCGGCCTGCCGAACACCGAGAAGGCGAAGGTCCGCCAGCTCGCCGCCGAGGGCAAGGTCGACCGCGTCCAGCTGCTCGAGGCCGAGGCGGCCTCGTACCACAGCGCCGGCACGTGCACCTTCTACGGCACCGCGAACTCCAACCAGCTCGTGCTCGAGGCCATGGGCCTGCACCTGCCGGGCGCGAGCTTCGTCAACCCCGGCACGCCGCTGCGCCGTGCGCTGACCGAGGCCGCGGCCGCCGCGGCGCTCGAGTGCGCGCCGATCGGCGAGATCGTCGACGAGCGCGCCGTGGTCAACGGCGTCGTCGCGCTGCTCGCGACGGGCGGCTCGACCAACCACACGATGCACCTGGTGGCCATGGCCGCTGCCGCCGGCATCACGCTCACGTGGGACGACTTCAACGACCTGTCGGCGGTCACGCCGCTGCTCGCCCGCGTGTACCCCAACGGCAGCGCCGACATCAACCACTTCCAGGCCGCGGGCGGCATGCCGCTGTTGATCGGCGAGCTGATCGACGCCGGCCTGATGCACCCCGACGTGCACACGGTCGCCGGGTACGGCCTCGGCCACTACCGCGACGAGCCGTTCCTGCGGGAGGACGGCACGCTGGACTGGCGCCCCGCCGAGCGGCAGACGCGCGACGCCTCCGTCCTGCGCGGCACCGCCGACGCCTTCAGCGCCGACGGGGGCATCCGCGTCCTCGACGGCGCGCTCGGCCGCGCGGTCATGAAGGTCAGCGCGGTCGCGCCCGAGCACCGCGTCGTCACGGCCCCCGCCCGGATCTTCGACGACCAGGCCGACTTCCTCGCCGCCTTCGACCGTGGCGAGCTGTTCCGGGACCTCGTCGCCGTGGTCCGCTTCCAAGGCCCGCGCGCCAACGGGATGCCCGAGCTGCACAAGCTCACCCCGGCGCTCGGCGTGCTGATGGACCGCGGGCACCGCGTCGCCCTCGTGACCGACGGCCGCATGTCCGGCGCGTCGGGCAAGGTCCCGGCCGCCATCCATTGCACCCCCGAGGCCGCCGCGGGCGGGCCGCTGTCACGCCTGCGTGACGGCGACCTCGTCACGGTCGACGCCGAGTCGGGCCGGTTGGAGGTCGACGTCGACCTCGGCCAGCGCGAGCCGGCGCAGCCCGACCTCGCCACGCACGGCACCGGCCGCGAGCTGTTCGCCGCGTTCCGCGAGCGCGTCGGCCGCCCCGACGAGGGCGCCTCGGTCTTCTCTTCGGCTCCTCCCCAGGCGGTGATCGCATGACAACCCAGATGGCTCTCAGCGTGGAAGAGCTCGTCGCCCTGGCCCCGGTCGTCCCGGTGGTCGTGGTCGACGACCTCGAAGACGCCGTTCCGCTGGCCGCCGCGCTGGTGCGCGGCGGCCTGCCCGCCATCGAGGTGACGCTGCGCACGCAGCCGGCGCTCGCGGCGATCGAGCGGATCGCGAACGAGGTCCCGGGCGCCTACGTCGGCGCCGGCACGGTCACGACGGCCCAGCAGGTCGACGACGCGCTGTCGGCCGGCGCGCGCTTCCTGGTCTCCCCGGGCGCGACCCCGACGCTGCTGGACGCGATGCAGGCGAGCGGCGTGCCGTTCCTCGCCGGCACGGCGACGCCCTCCGACGTGATCGCGCTGCTCGAGCGCGGCATCACGCACGCGAAGTTCTTCCCCGCCGAGGTCAACGGCGGCACCAAGGCGCTGAAGGCGTTCGCGGGCCCGTTCCCGCAGATGCGCTTCTGCCCGACGGGCGGGATCGACCTGGCGAAGGCGCCGGACTACCTCGCGCTGCCGAACGTCGTGTGCGTGGGCGGCTCGTGGATGACCAAGGGCGACGTGGAGCGGCTCGCGGCCGAAGCCGCGGCCCTACCAGTTCAGTAGCCCGCGTTCCTCGAACACGTCGAACAGCTGGTCGACGTCGGCCCCGAGGGCCTCGGGGCTCGAGGCGTACTGCTCGCTGAGCGCGTCGACGAGCTTCTCGTAGCTCGTCCCGGCGACGAGCGCACCCCACAGCGGGCTCCCCGCCTCGCGCGCGGCCAGGCACAGCGCCGAGTGCTCGTCGATCGCCACGATGTCACCGTCTACGTCGTTCCATCCCCCGGACGTCATGCCAGAGATGATGGGCGGTCGGGCCGGAGAACGGGCCGTACGAACGTCCAGTCGATCGACGGGTCCTAGCCAACCAGCCAGAGGTGCTGGTACGGCGCCAGGACGACGAAGTCCTGGTGGGCCTCGACCGGGCGCCCGTCCACCGCGCCCGCGGCCTCGTCGAGCTGGAACCCGTGGTCATGCAGCACCCCGAGCCCGACCGGCTGGGGGTCGGCGGTGAAGTTGCCCAGCACGAGCAGCCGCTCGCCCGCCTGCGCGCGGCCCAGGCCGAAGACGTGGTCGTTGCCGGTCCACAGCGGCTGGACCGTGCCCTGCACATGGATCGCGCGCGTCGCGCGCCGCGCCTCGATCAGCCGCCGCAGCCCCGCCCACAGCTGCCCCTCGACGGTCGCCGCGTCGTGGCGGCGCTCCGCGGCCGTCCAGTCCATCGCCGGCCGGTGCATCCAGCGGTTGTCGTCGGCCTTGTGCGGGTCCTCGAGGTAGGCGGTGTCGTTGCGCAGGCCCAGCTCGTCGCCCATGTAGATCAACGGCAGCCCGCCGTGCGCGAAGGCGATCGCGTACAGCAGCAGGACGCGGCGGATCGCGAGCTTGCGCGCGCCGTCGTCGGGCGCGGACTCGAGCCCGGCGAGCGAGGCGCACGTGCCGGACGTGCGCGCCTCGCCCGTGCGCGGGTCGGGTTGGAAGCGCGCGCCACGCGCGAACGAGCCCGGGAAGTCGCCGGCGTACCAGTCGGCGAGGAAGCGCCGGTGCAGATACGCGTCCTCGCCGACGCGCGCCGCGTCCTCGGGGGTGATCGCCCAGCCGATGTCGTCGTGGCAGCGCACGTAGGTGAGCCACCCGGCGCCCGGCGGCACGGGCGGCATCGCCAGCAGCGTGGACGTCATCAGCCCCACGCGTCCGCTCGCGAGCGCGCTCCACAGCAGCACCATCAGCACGTTGTGGTACGCGAGGTCGCACTCCTTGCCCTCGTGCTTGCCGGTCCCGAGGTAGGGGACGAGGTCCTGCGGGGCGACGATCGCCTCGGCCTTGAAGGCCACCGCGGGGGCCGCGATCCGCATGGCCGCGCGGAAGGCCTGCAGCAGCTCGTGGACCTCCGGCTGGTTCTGGCAGTTCGTCCCGAGGCGCTTCCACAGGAACGGCGCCGCGTCGAGCCGCAGCACGTCGACGCCCACGCGCGCGAGCCCCAGCATCGCCTCCGCCATCGCCACGAACACGTCCGGGTTCGTGTAGTCGAGGTCCCACTGGTAGGCGTTGAACGTCGTCCAGACCCAGCGCTCGTGCTCGTCCGACCACGTGAACGAGCCGGGCGCCGTGTCCGGGAACACGTCGGGCAGCGTGCGCTCGTACGCGTCGGGCCCGTCCCGGTCCGGGAACGTGCGCAGGAAGGCCGGGTCGCGGGCCCACGGGTGCTCCGCGGCGACGTGGTTGAGCACGAGGTCCACGCACAGCGCCATCCCGGACGCGCGCAGGTCGTCCGCGAGCGCACGCAGGTCGTCGAGGCTGCCGAGGGCGGGGTCCACCGCCCCGTAGTCGACCACCGCGTACCCGCCGTCGTTGGGCGCGGGCCGGGCCGCGAGCAGCGGCATCAGGTGCAGGTACGTGACGCCGAGCTCGCGCAGGTACGGGAGGCGCTCGCGCACGCCGGCGAGCGTCCCGGCGAACCGGTCGACGTAGGTGACGTACCCGACCGCGTGCTCGCGCTGCAGCCAGTCGGGCGTGATCTCGCGCTCGTGATCCAGCATCCGAAGCTCGCGCGAGCGCCCCGCGGCGGTCTCGGCGATCGCGCGCAGCAGCCGCCGCCACGCGTCGGCGAACCGCGGGTCGTCCCCGTACAACGCCACGAGCGGGTCACGCAGCTCGGTGAAGAACCGCTCGAAGCGGACCGCGAACGCGTCGTCGCCCGCGACGTCCGCCGCCTCGAACTCCGCGCGTACGTGGGCGCGCATCGCGTGGACGTTCTGCACGGCGGCTTAGTCGCGCAGCTCTTTGATGATCTGGTGCGTCATCGTGTCCGCCTCGGATGCGCTGCTCGGGGAGGCCACCTCGCCGGCCAGCCGGTCGGCGATCTCCTGCGTCCAGTCGTGCGTCTGGAGCAGCAGGAAGCGCAGCATCGCGATCCGCAGGTAGCGCTCGGTCTCGGTGCCGCCACCGCCGAGGCCGGCCTCGCGCAGCGCGTCGACGACCGGCTCGTACTCCTCGGTGAACCACAGCTGGGCGAGCTCCTGGCGTGGGATCACCCGCTCGCGCTCGAGGCTGACGCGGTAGCCCCAGCCCTCGACGAGCGTGGCGAGCTGCGCGTACCGCCACTCGTCGGACAGCTCGATCCGGCGGCGCTGCTCCGGGGGCAGCGGGACGCGCTCGTGGAAGACGCGCTCGTGGCGCTTGAGCGGCAGGTCGGCCATCTGCAGCTCGCGGCCGGCGCCGAGCTTGGTGCGCACCTCGGTGACGCGCGCGTTGATGTCCTTCTCCTTCAGGGCGCGGGCGACCGACACGCGGTGGTGGCCGTCGCGCACGAAGTGCAGGTCGCCGATCCGGAAGACGTCGATCGGGGGCATCGCCTCGCCGCGCTTGCGGGCCTCGGCGATCCGCTCCCAGCGGCCGCGCGTGCCGGGGGAGGGGCGGAAGTCGCGGTCGAACTCGCCGCGCCGGCGGTCGACGGTGCCGACGATCGAGTCCAGCGGGATCACCTGCTCACCGAGGTCGACCCGGCTGGTCGCGCCGAGAGCGGCCACCACCTCGTCGAACGGCAGCATCGCGCTGACGTCGTTGGCTTCGAAGCGCAGGCGGGACGCGAGGCGCGCCAGCACCCGCCGCCGACGCTCGCGGTCGAAGGCGATCTTCGCGTCCTCTCGGGGCATTCCCGTGCTCACTGCCTACGACATCATGCCTGAGGTCATGGAAGCCGTCATCTTCAGCGGTCTGCAGGCCGCGGGCAAGACGACGCTCTATCGCGACCGCTTCCTCGAGACGCACGCCCGGATCTCGATGGATCTGCTCCGCACCCGCGCCCGCGAGGCGGCCTTCCTGCGGGTCTGCTTCGAGACCCGCACGCCGTTCGTGGTCGACAACACGAACCCGACCGTCGCCGAGCGTGCGCGGTACGTGCAGCCCGCTCGGGAGGCGGGCTACAAGGTGATCGGCTACCTCGTGGAGGTCGACCACGCGGTCGCGGCGGGGCGCAACCTCGCCCGGGAGCGCAAGGTGCCCGCCGCGGGCCTGCGTGACGTCGCCCGGCGGCTCGTCCGGCCGACGCCCGAGGAGGGCTTCGACGAGCTCTGGCACGCGACCGCCGGCCCCGACGGCTGGCGGATCGAGCCGCTGCTCACGACACCGCCGCTGTTCTGAGCACCTCGTCGATCGCGGCGAGCGTGTCCGGCGTCAGCCGCACGTCCGCGGCCGCGGCGTTCTCGTGCACCTGCTCGGGCCGCGTGGCGCCGACGATCACCGACGTCACGTTGCGCTGGTGCAGCACCCAGGCGAGCGCGAGCTGGGAGAGCTTCACCCCGGCCTGGTCGGCGATCGGCCGCAGTGCCTGGACGGCGGTCAGCGTCGCGTCGTCGAGCCACTGCTGGATGAAGCGGTTCATGGTCTTGTTGGCGGCGCGCGAGTCGGCGGGGACCTTGTGCCCCGGCAGGTACTTGCCGGTGAGCACGCCCTGGGCGAGCGGCGACCACACGATCTGGCTGATGCCGTTCGCCTCGCAGACCGGGATCACCTCGGCCTCCGGGCGCCGCCACAGCGCGCTGTACTGCGGCTGGCTGGAGACGAACTTCGCCACCCCCGGTAGCGCCAGCGCCGCCTCGATCCTGTCCGCCGGCCACTCGCTGAAGCCGATGAACCGCGCCTTGCCCGCCTCGACGACCTCCGTCAGCGCGCCCATCGTCTCCTCGAGCGGCACCGTGTCGTCGTAGCGGTGGCACTGGTAGAGGTCGACGAAGTCGGTCTGCAGCCGCGCAAGCGACCCGTCGATCTGCTTGAGGATCTGGGTGCGCGAGAGCCCGCGGTCGCGCGGGCCCATCGGGAAGTAGACCTTCGTCGCGAGCACGTACGCGTCGCGCGGGTAGTCGCGCAGGATCTCGCCCCACGCGGTCTCCGCGGCGCCCGTCCCGTACACGTTGGCGGTGTCGAACAGCGTGATGCCGGCGTCGAACGCCGCCCTCGTGCACGCCTCGGTCTGCTCGCGCCCGATCCCGCCCGAGTACGTCAGCCACGACCCGAGCGCGACGCTGGAGACCTCCAGCCCGCTGTCGCCCAGCTCCCGTTGCTCGATCATGCCGCGGATCAAAGCACGGCCGCACCTGCCGATGACACGGGGTATGGCCAGTCGTGTTCTCGGCGTGCTGCGCGGGCAGCCGATCGCCTTCCTCGCGTTGTTCGTCGCCCTCGGCGGCAGCTCGTACGCCGCCGTCAGCGCGGGCAAGATCGGACAGGGCGACGTGATCGTCGGGTGCGTCGCCAAGGACGGGAAGCTCCGCGTCGTGGCGAGCGCGTCGCGCTGCACGGGCAAGGAGACGGCGATCTCCTTCAACCGCGAGGGCCGGCCCGGGCGGGACGGGCTCGACGGCGCCGCGGGCGCGCGCGGCAGCGACGGCGCGCCGGGACCGGTCGGAGCGACCGGCGCCGCGGGCCCGGCCGGCCCGGCGGGGACGACCGGGCCCGCCGGACCCACGGGCGCGTCCGGTCCCGCGGGCCAGTCCGTGACCGCCGCCGCGGAGCCCGTCGGCGCGAACTGCCCTGCCGGCGGCGTGAAGTACACGTCCGCGAGCGGCTCGCACTACGTCTGCAACGCCACCGCGGAGACGAGCGCGTCGGTCCTCGCCAAGCTGCTGGCGGTCGACGGCTCAGGCTCCGGCCTGGACGCCGACACCGTCGACGGCTTCAACGTCGGCGCGCTGTTCGGCACCGGCAGCCAGGACACGACGATCGGCGCGAGCGGCGGGGCCGCGGACTGCTACATGGGCCAGGTCGAGCTGACCGCCAACACGTACCCGCCGCCGGGGTACATGTTCGCCGCGGGCCAGACGCTGGCGATCAGCCAGTACTCGGTGCTGTACTCGCTGCTCGGCGTCAACTACGGCGGCAACGGCACGTCGACCTTCCGGGTCCCCGACCTGCGCAAGCAGGCGCCCGGCGGCACGGCCTACATCCTCTGCTACCAGGGCGTCTACCCGTCGCGCCCCTGACCGCCGGTAGGGTCACGGGCGGTGTCCAAGCCGAACTTCGTGTACCTGCACTCGCACGACACCGGCCGGCACGTCGGGCCGTACGGCTCTGCGGTGGCGACGCCGAACATCCAGCGGCTCGCCGACCAGGGCGTGCTGTACCGGCAGGCGTTCAGCGCGGCGCCCGTGTGCTCGCCGAGCCGTGCGGCGCTGCTGACGGGCGAGTTCGGGATGCGGGGTCTCGCGCATCGAGGGTGGCGGCTGCCCCATCCGGAGCATCACCTGGTGCGCGCGCTGCGTGCGGCCGGGTACGCGACGGTGATGGTCGGCGAGCAGCACGTGATGCCCGACCCGCGGGAGATCGGCTACGACGCGATCCTCGACGGACCGGTCGCCGACCGCGCGGCTGAGTGGTTGCGCTCGGCGCCGCCGCGGCCGTTCTTCCTGTCCGCCGGATTCCAGGAGACGCACCGGCCGTTCCCGGACGTCGACGGGGAAGCGCCGCCACCGCCGCACCTGCCCGACGTGCCCGTGATCCGGCGCGACATGGCCGGCTTCCACGCGAGCGCGGCCGCCCTCGACGCGCACGTCGGCACGGTCCTCGACGCGGTCGGCGACGACACGCTCGTGATCCTCACCACCGACCACGGGCTCGCGTTCCCCGGCGCGAAGGCCACGCTGACCGACCGTGGCATCGGCGTGATGCTGATCATCCGCGGCCCGGGGTTCGGCACCGGCACGGTCTCCGACGAGCTCGTCTCCCAGGTCGACCTGTTCCCGACGATCTGCGAGCTGGCGGAGATCGAGCGGCCCGGATGGCTGCGCGGCCGCAGCCTGCTGGACCCCGAGCGCAACGAGGCCGTGTTCGCGGAGATGACGTTCCACGCCGCCTACGAGCCGCAGCGCGCGATCCGCACCAGGCGGTACAAGTACATCCGCCGGTTCGACAACGGCCACGAGGGCCCCGTGCTCGTGAACATCGACGACAGCCCGAGCAAGGACTACCTGCTCGCCCACGGCTTGGCGGACCGCACGCCGGCCGCCGAGGAGCTCTACGACCTCGTGTTCGACCCGGGGGAGGCGAGCAACCTCGCCGGCGATCCCGCGCACGAGGGCACGCTGAACGAGCTGCGCGGTCGGCTGCTCGAGTGGATGGCCGAGACCGGGGACCCGCTCCTGCAGGGCCCGGTCGAGCCCGAGGAGGGCGTCGAGATCAACCTGCCGAGCCAGCGCTCGCCGGACGAGCCGACCATCGTCGTGGAGCGCCCGTGACCGGGCTCGTCCTCCAGACGCAGGGCGACGCACCCGCCGGTCTGCTCGAAGGCTGGGCCGCACGCCGCGGGTTCGCCCTGGACACGTTCCGCGTCGACGGGGACGCGCCGTGGCCCGAGCCCCGCACCTACGACTTCGTGGCCGCGCTCGGCTCGAGCGCGAGCGTCGCGGGCGGCGGACCCGCGTGGGTCGCGAGCACGATCGACCTGCTGCGCGCGGCCGACGCCGCCGACGTCCCCGTGCTCGGCATCTGCTTCGGCGCCCAGGCGCTGGCCGTCGCGCTCGGCGGGTCGGTCCACACGCTGCCGGCGCCCGAGGTCGGCTGGGTCACCGTGCGCAGCCACGACGCCGAGCGGATCCCGTCCGGCCCGTGGCTGGCCTGGCACGAGGACGGCTTCACGCTGCCGCCGCTCGGCTACGAGCTGGCCGCGAACGCGTTCGGCTGCCAGGCGTTCTGCCACCAGCGCCACCTCGGCGTGCAGTTCCACCCGGAGGTGACCGCGGACATCGTCGCGGGCTGGGCGAGCAGCGACCACGAGGACATGGCACGCGCCGGGGTGACGGCCGACGACCTCGACCCGGCGCCGTATGCCGAGCCCGCCGCGCGCGCCGCCGACGTGCTCTTCGACGGGTTCGCCGCCCGCGCGGGCCTCGTGGCTGTAGCCTCCGGCGCGTGAAGCACGAGCACACCCACCACGTGGCCGCGGACGCCGACAAGGTGTACGCCGCGCTCGCCGACATCCGCAACCTGCCGCACTACGTGCCGCAGATGACCAAGGCGGAACCCCACGACGGGGACAAGGTGACCGTCGAGGCGCGCTATCAGGGCCACACCCAGCACGGCGAGGGGTGGTTCAAGACCGACGAGTCCAAGCGTCGGATCGAGTGGGGCGCTGAAGGCAGCGACTACCACGGCTGGCTCCAGGTCGACCCGGACGAGGAAGGCTCGCGGTTGACGCTCTACGTCGCGACGGTCCACGGCGACGCGCCCGACCCCGAGGTCATGGGCACGCTCGACGCGATCCGCCGCCTCGTCGAAGCCGACGTCTAAGTCCCCCTCGTCACAAATCCGCACCCCTCGCGGTATTGAGGGGTGTGGACGCGTGGACCGATGAACGCCTGCTGATCGAGACGCCGGTGCGTCCGGCGGCGTTCGGCGTGTTCTACCGCCGCCACGAGGCGTCGGTGCTCGGCTATTTCATGCGGCGCGTCCGCAACGCGGAGGTCGCCGCCGACCTCGCCGCGGAGACGTTCGCGTCCGCGCTGCTCGGCGCCGCCGACTACCGGCCGGAGCGTGGCGCGGCGGTGGCCTGGCTGTACGGGATCGCCCGCCACCGGTTGATGCGCTCGTTCGAGCGCGGCCGGGTCGAGGACCGCGCGCGCCGCAAGCTCGCGATGCCACCGCTGGAGGTCGACGACGAGCTCGTCGGGCGGATCGAGCGGCTCGCGGGGGAGGAGCGGGCGTTCGAGCTGCTCGAGCAGCTCCCGGACGCGCAGGCGGAGGCCGTGCGCGCGCACGTGATCGACGAGCGCTCCTACAAGGACATCGCCGCCGCGGTCCAGGTGTCCGAGGCGGTCGTGCGCAAGCGCGTGAGCCGCGGGCTCCTGACGCTGAAAGGCCTCCTGTGAGCCTGTTCCCCCAGCTCGAGTCGGCGCTGGACGCGGCGGCCGAGCGTCGCTATCCGCGGCGCCGGCAGCGGTCGTGGGCGCGCTGGGTGGGCGCGCCGGTGGCGGCCGTGTGCGCCGCGGCCCTGGTCGTCGCGCTGACGCAGCACGACGAGGCGTCCGCACCGGCGGCCGCGCCTCCGCCGTTGACCGTCCCGCGGGCCACGCTCGCGCAGTCGCGGGCGCTGGTCGCCGCGCCGACGCCCGAGTGGCGCTCCCTCGGCACCCGCATCGCGCACGACCAGCTGCCGATCGTGGCGGCGGAGATCGCGGCGCGCGTGCCGTATCCGCCCGGCGCGGGCGAGTCGATGGACTGGGCGGGCACGCCCTCCAGCGCGGCGAACATGGGCTCGATCAGCGCCCGCGTGGACGTGCAGTTCCTCGTCGAGTACCGCGCCGCGTGCACCTGGGCGCAGTTCTGGGTGTTCACGCAGCAGGCCGGCGACGCGCCGGCACGAACGGCCGCGACCGCGGTCCTGCAGGACATCCCGCACTGGCCGGCGCTGCGCGGCTCGCTGCGGGACCCGTACGAGCGCACGGTCGGCTGGTCGCTCAACGCCAGGGCCGCGGCGGCCGGTGATCCAGCGCCGCTGCGCCAGTACGCGCAGGGGAGCTGCGGTCGCGTCCCGTCGCCGTACGCGGCCGCCATCCGCTGAGCGCTCTACCGTGCGCGGCTGTGGCCGCGGATGATCTAGCTGAGGCGCTCGAGCAGCGGGACGAGCTGCTGATGGCATGCCGGGAGGTGCTGTTGCGCATCGGCACGCGCGAGTCGTCGTCGCTCGTCGCGGCCATCGACGCGCTCCTGGACCTCGACGACGAGGCCAGCCCGGGGTCTCAGCGCTGACCACCGCCCCCGGTTCAGGGGGTTTCGTCACCGTTTGGCACGACACTCGGCATAACGCGCGCGATACTCGCCGCCATGACTACCCGCCGTCGTTGGGACGCTGAAACCATCCACGCCACCCTCGAGCCGATCGTCGCGGAGCTCGGTCGCTTCCCGAAGCGCGAGGAGCTCTCCGCTCGTGGCCTCTCTGGTCTGAGCACCGCCATGGGCAAGCTCGGCGGTGTAGCCGAGTGGCGCAAGCGCTTCGCGGACGCCGCTCCGGCCGCTCCCGCCGCCCCTGAGGCCCCGACCGCCGTCGAGGTCGTCGAGGTCGTCGAAGTCGTCGAGGTGCCGTTCGAGGCCATCGCCGAGCGCGCCTACTACATCGCGCTCGAGAACCAGGGCGGCGACCCCGTCGACCACTGGCTCACGGCGGAGCGCGAGCTCGCCGGCACCGCTGCCTAGCACGGGTCGCACGGCCGTCCGGGCCACCCGGACGGCCGAATTATGGAACCTTTGAGACAGCGGTTATCAAGGCTTCGGGACCCGTGCCGATCATGGGTCCATGACCCAGATCGCCGCCGTTCTCATCCTGTCCGGTGCCGTCGCGTTCTTCGCGATGATGGCCTGGGCCGGGCAACACCACTCTTAGCCTCGATCGCCACGTCGCGCCCGCTAGCGTAAGGGCACGACGTGGCCGACGACGACGCAGCTATCACCTTTGCGGACCTAGCGCTCCGGGAGGAGCTGCTCACCGCCCTCAACCACCTTGGTTATGAAGAGCCGACGCCGATCCAGCGCGAGGCGATCCCGCCGCTGATCGAGGGTCGCGACCTGCTCGGGCAGGCCGCCACCGGCACGGGCAAGACCGCAGCGTTCGCGCTGCCGGTGCTCCAGCGCCTGGAGACGAACCGGTCGGACACGAACCCGGCGGCGCTCGTGCTCGTGCCGACGCGTGAGCTCGCGATGCAGGTCTCCGAGGCGATGCACAAATACGGCCGCGGGTTGCGCACGCGCGTCCTGCCCGTCTACGGCGGCCAGCCGATCCGCATGCAGCTGCGCGCGCTCGAGCGTGGGGTGGACGTGGTCGTCGCGACCCCCGGCCGCGCGATCGACCACCTCAACCGCGGCACGCTGGACCTGAAGTCGGTCGAGACCGTCGTGCTCGACGAAGCCGACGAGATGCTCGACATGGGCTTCGCCGAGGACCTCGAGGCCCTGCTCGACGCCGCGCCCGAGAGCCGCCAGACCGTGCTCTTCTCGGCCACGATGCCGCCGCGGCTGAACGGGATGGTCTCGCGCCACCTGCGCGAGCCCGAGCGGATCGAGATCGGCCGCGCCGACGTGGAGGCCGAGGCCAAGCGCGTCCGCCAGGTCGCGTACATCGTGCCGCGCGCGAACAAGCCGGCGGCGCTCGGCCGGCTGCTCGACGTCGAGCAGCCGACGGCGGCGCTCGTCTTCTGCCGCACGCGCGACGAGGTCGACACGCTCACGGAGACGCTCAACGGCCGCGGCTACCGCGCCGAGGCGCTGCACGGCGGCATGTCCCAGCAGCAGCGCGACCGCGTGATGAGCCGGCTGCGCTCCGGCAACGCCGACCTGCTGCTCGCCACCGACGTCGCCGCCCGCGGCCTGGACATCGACCTGCTGACGCACGTCGTCAACTACGACGTGCCGTCCTCGCCCGAGACGTACGTGCACCGGATCGGCCGCGTCGGCCGTGCCGGGCGGGAGGGCACCGCGATTACGCTCGCCCAGCCGCGCGAGCACCGGATGTTGAAGACGGTCGAGCGCGTCACCAAGCAGAAGATCGCGGTCGAGAAGATCCCGACGGTCGCCGACCTGCGTGCGCGCCGGCTTGAGCTCACGCGCGCCGGCCTGGAGGAGTCCCTGCTCGACGACGGCGACCTGGACCGCTTCCGCGTGGTCGTCGAGACGCTCGCCGAGTCCTACGACCTGATGGACGTCGCGGCGGCCGCGATCAAGCTCGCCCACGAGGCGAGCGGCGGCCCGGGCGACGACGAGGAGGAGATCCCGGACATCCCGGCTCCGCGCGGCGACCGCCCGGAGCGTGGCGCCAAGCGGCCCGACCGCGGCGGCAAGCGCGACAGCAGCGGCATGACGCGCATCTTCATCGGCGCCGGCCGCGTCGCGGGGATCCGCCCGAAGGACCTCGTCGGCGCGATCACCAACGAGGCCGGGTTGACCGGACGCGACATCGGCGGCATCGAGATCGCCGACCGCTTCTCGCTCGTGGAGGTCCCCGAGGGGTCGGTGGACGGCGTGATCACGGCGCTGCGCGGCACCACGATCAAGGGCAAGAAGGCGACCATCCGGCGCGAGCGCTTCGCGAGCCCCCGGCGTTAGCCTACGGACCCATGGCCGCTGATCCCGACTGCCTGTTCTGCAAGATCGTCGCGGGGCAGATCCCGTCGACGCGCGTCTACGAGGACGAGCGGACGATCGCCTTCATGGACATCAACCCGGGTACGCGCGGGCACCTGCTGGTGATCCCGCGCGAGCACGCGAAGGACCTGCTGGAGATCGACCCGGAGGACCTCGCGGCGTGCGCGCGCACCGCGCAGCTGCTCGCCCAGCGCGCGAAGGACAAGCTGAATGCGGACGGGATCAACCTGATCAACAGCTGCGGGCCCAAGGCCTGGCAGACGGTCTTCCACTTCCACATCCACGTGATCCCGCGCTACGACGGCGACCCGCTGCGGCTTCCGTGGCAGCCGGCGCCCGGCGATCGTGACGAGATCGCACAAGCAGCAGAGCTCCTGAGCGCGTAGACATCTCCACACCCAGCAGGTGTAGAAGGCGGTTGCGTCCGTACTGCGCACCTGTATAGCGTCTGCCCCGTTGGGGCCGGACGCACCGACCGGTCGAAATAAGTGCGGCGTGGTTAGACGTCGAGCAGTAGTCAAGTGGGGTCATCTGTGGGCACCGGTACGGTCAAGTGGTTCTCGGACGAGAAGGGCTTCGGCTTCATCACGCCCGACGGGGGAGGACGTGACCTGTTCGTCCATTTCTCCGGCATTACGGGCGACGGATATCGATCGCTAGCCGAGGGTGCGAAGGTCACCTTCGAAGAGGAGAACGGGGACAAGGGCCCCAAGGCGATCAACGTCCAGAAGCTGTAAGGAGAGACGCCGTGGAACCGGGGGGAGACGCATCCCCCGGCCTCCCGTCGTGTTCAATGCGTGTGTGATGGTCTCTCGCACGCTCACGCTCGCCGCGGCGACATCGGCCGTGGCGCTGGCTTCAGCGTCCACACCCGCCTCGGCAAAAGTCATCGAGGTCGGTCGCACGGACGCCGCGCCGGCGTGCCCGGCCGCACCCTGCCTCGCCGTCTCGCGCACCACCGGCTACCAGATCAAGGTCGGGGATGAGCGCAGCGCGTTCACCGTTCCCGAGGACGGGAAGATCGTCGCCTGGTCGATCAACCTCGGCCGTCCGTCGGCCGAGCAGATCGCGTTCTTCGACAAGAACCTCGGTGGTCCCGCGTCGGCGCGGTTGACCGTCCTGCGCCAGGGCAAGACGCTCTACTCCCGCACGGTGACCCAGAGCCCGGTGCAGCAGCTCAAGCCCTACTTCGGGCAGACGGTGCAGTTCCCGCTGGGCCGCTCGCTCAACGTCAAGAAGGGTTATGTCATTGCACTGACAGTTCCGACGTGGGCGCCGGCGCTCACGCCGCTGCTGACCGACCACAGCTCGTGGCGCGCCTCGCGCGAGAAGGGCAAGTGCAACGACACCGGCACGCAGACCGCCCAGCAGTCGCTGGACACGGTCAAGCAGTACCGCTGCCTCTACAAGGCGCGCCTCACCTACAGCGCGACCCTCGTCACCCGCCCGGCGCCCACCCCGGCGGACCCGCCGAGCGACGGGACGTAGCCTCCCGCGGCGGCGCCGCGGCCAGCTTCACGCCCGCGGCGCGGTCCGGCACCTGCGGGCGGTCGTGCCCGAGCAGGTCGAGCAGCGCGTCGATCACCTCGGGGTCGTACTTGGACCCTGAGCCGGCGCGTAGCTCGGTGATGCTCCGTGCGGGCGTGAGCGCCGGCCGGTACGGGCGCTCGGTGGTCATCGCCACGTACGCGTGGCAGGCGAGGATCACGCGCGAGCCGACGGGGATCCGCGTGCGCTCGAGCCCGTCGGGATAGCCGGTGCCGTTCCAGTGCTCGTGCTCGTGGCGGACGATCGGCGCGAGCGTCGACAGCTCCTTGGTGCGAGCGAGGATCCGCTCGCCCACGATCGGGTGCTCGGACATGACCTCCCACTCCTCCTGGGTGAGCGGGCCGTCCTTGGTGAGCAGCTCCTCGGGCATCGCCAGCTTCCCGACGTCGTGCAGGAGCGCCGCGTGCGCGATCCGCTCCACGTGCCCGGAGTCCAGCCCGAGCATCATCGCGACGCCGCGCGCGAGCCGGACGAGCTCCTGCGTGTGCTCGTGCGTGTAGTTGTCGCGCTCCTCGATCGCGGCCGCCAGCGCCTGGACGGCGGCGGGGGAGCCCGAGCGCGACTGCAGCAGCGCCAGCTCACGCTCGACCTCGGGGTTGGCGACGGCCACGCGGCCCTTGCCGGTGCGCTTGGCGAGCATCAGCGCGCGGTCGGCCTGCTCGAGCAGCCCGTCGGCGTCCAGCCCGTCGTGCCAGGCGGCGACGCCGATCGAGCACTTGCCGCCGATCGCGTCGCGGCAGCGCTCGGCCACCTGAGCGGTCATCTCCTCGTCCGAGCCGGGGAGCAGCAGCACGAACTCGTCGCCGCCGTAGCGGGCGACCTGGTCGTACGGGCGCAGCTCGCCCTGGAGCGCGCGGGCGACCGTGCGCAGCAGCTCGTCGCCGGCGGCGTGGCCCTGGGTGTCGTTGACGCCCTTGAAGTCGTCGAGGTCGAGGATGACGGCGCCGAGCGGATGCCCGTCGCGGCGCGCGCGGGCGATCTCCTCGCGGATCCGCAGCTGCATGGCGCCGTGGTTGAGGACGCCGGTCAGCGCGTCCGTGCGGGCGACGTGCTGGACGTGCTCGAACGCCTCCGCGTTGCGGCAGGCGACGGTCGCCAGGCCGGCGATCGCCTCCAGCGTGCGGACGTCCTCGTCGTGCACGAACCGCCGGCGCTTCCACGCGACCGAAAGCGCGCCGCGCAGCTCGTCGTCCCAGTACATGGGGACCGAGACCGCGGTCATCAGCTCGGGGCGCTGCGGGTGCTGGGTGAAGCCGCCGAGCTGCTGGTAGTCCTGGGTGATGAACGCCTTGCCTGACGCGAACACGCGGCCGGCCGCGCCCTCGCCCGGCTTGATCCGCGCGCCCACCCAGGGCTCCGGGACCTTGTAGCCGGCGGTGGCCACCGCGTCGCCGGCCTCGAGGTCCGCGAGGTAGACGCCCGACTCGTCGCCGTCGAGCGCCAGCGAGGCCTCCTCGACCAGCGTCTGCAGGACCTCCTGGAGCTCCAGCGACTGGCCGAGTGCCCGCGCGGCGCGCACGACCGCGCGGTCCTGCAGCGAGCCGGCGGCACGGCGCTCCTCAGCCTCGAGACGGCCGTAGCCGGCGGCGGCCTGATCGGCGAGCAGCTGGGCGTCGCGGACGTCCTCGGCGGAGATCGCGCGCGGGTCGTTCCAGGCGATCAGGAGCACGTCGCGGATCGCGCCGCCGTAGGCGACCGGGACGAAGAGGGCGGAAGCCACGCCGTGCTGCTCGGCGAGGCCGGAGACGAGCGCGTCGCTCGTCAGCGCGTCCGGGATCGCGAGCGGCGCGCCGGTGCGCAGCACGGTCGCCGTGGCCGAAGGGCCCTCGTCGAAGCGCACGTAGTCAACGGCGTCGGTGGGCTCACCGGACGCGCCCCGGCGGTCCTGGCTGATCTCCAGCAGGCGCGCGCGGTCGGCGCCGAGCTGCGTCGCGAGCGCCTGCTCGAGCGCAGCGAACAGCGCGCCCCTCGACGTGGCCGAGGCGGCGTGGTGGGCGACCAGACTGAGCGGGCAGCCGGCGCCGGCGCTGGTGTCCATGGCGATCCGCAGTACGTTTGCCTCTTCCCGGTCGAAGTAATCGGCCGGTACGACTCGGACTTGACCTTCACGTACCCGCGCCGACGCGCGGGAACACGGACCCGACTCAGCAGGCGCCGGGGTTCTCGGCGCAGTAGTCCTCGAGCCCGGGCGCAGGCGTCTCGGCCTGCGGCGCCGTGTCCTCGGGGGCCGGCTCCTCCTGCGCGGGAGCCTCGGTCCCGCCTTCGGTGGTGCCGGTCGCGCCGGTCGCCTCCTCGCCCGTGCCGGCGTCAGGCGTGGTGGTCGCCTCGGCGTCGGGGTCGGGGGTCTCGGTGGCGTCAGGGTCTTCCGTCGGCGTCGGGGTGGCGGCCGACGAGAAGCCGGCGCCGTCGCCGGGCACGGTGAGCTCGGGCGGGCCGCCAGGGACCTCGCGGTAGGCGACGCTGCTTCCGCCGCACCCGGCGGCGATCAACGCAAGCACAGTGATGGACGCGGCAAGCCGCGGCGCGAGGCGCATACGGCGACCTCCTCTCAGCTGGGCAGCGCGGCCATGCGGCGGCCGCACGTGGGGCAGTCGTTCAGATCCTTCTGGGCGGGCTGATCGCACCAGTTGCAGAAGCGAAGTGTCTCCACGGCCCATGGCAGGCTGGACTTCGACGGCTCCAGGGGGAGCACCTTCCCCACCACCACGAGCTCCTCGCCCGTGTCGTGGTCCGTGTAGACCTTCCCGGGCTCCGCCGCGAGCAGCAGCTCGCGACCCGTGGACGGGGCGCGGAGGCGGTAGAGCTGGCCCTCTGACATCGGCGGTGAGCCTAGCAGCGGCTTCGGCGGCCGCGACGCGTAGCCTTCTCCGCGTGCGAGTCCTCATCTTCCACGGCTATCTGCTGCACGGGACGGGATCCAACGTCTACAACGCCGAGCTGGGGGCCGCGCTGGTCCGCGGCGGGCACGAGCTGCACCTCCTCTGCCAGGAGCGGGATCCGTTCTCGCTGGACTGGGTGGACGCGGTCGGGGACTGGGACGCCGGCGCGCTGCAGGTGCGTGAGCGCGGCGCCGGCCCGGTGCGGGCGACGGTCTACCGGCCCAACATCGGCGGTGTCCTGCCGCTGTACGTCGCCGATCGCTACGAGGGCTTCGACGCGCGTCCGTTCCCGCAGCTCAGCGACGAGGAACTCGACTTCTACATCGAGAGCAACGTCGCCGCCGTCCGCGAGGTCGTCGAGCGCGCCCGACCCGAGGTGGCGCTCGCCAACCACCTCGTGATGGCGCCGCTGATCTTCGCGCGCGCGTTGGGCGAGGACGTGCCGTACGCCGTCAAGGTCCACGGCTCCGACCTCGAGTACGTCGTCAAGCCGTACCCGCGCTTCCGGCCGCACGCGGTCGAGGGCGCGGCGCCGGCGAAGGCGTTCCTCGTCGGCTCGTACCACACCGGCCAGACGCTGTGGGACGAGCTCGACGACCCGACCGTGCCGCCGCGGACGAAGCTCGGCCCGCCCGGCGTGGACGTGGAGCGATTCGCGCCGCGTGCGGTCGACCTGCAGGACCTGCGGAACCGCCTGGCGGCGATGGCGCCCGCCGCGGTGACGGGCTCCTCGTTCGACCGCGACACGCAGGAGGCCGTGGCCGCGCTGGACGCCGTCGAGCCGGGCGACCGGCTGATCGTCTTCGTCGGCAAGCTGATCGCGTCCAAGGGCGTCGAGCTGCTGCTGGCGGCGTTCCCGCTCGTGCTCGCGCGCGAGCCCCGCGCGCGGTTGCTGGTCGTCGGCTTCGGTGCGTTCCGGCCGGGTCTGGAGGCGATGGCCGCGTCGCTCGCGGCCGGCGTCGTGCCCGAGGTGCAGGGCGAGGATGGACGCGAGCTGCCCCAGGTCTCCGCCTTCCTGGCGTCCGCTGACGAGACGTACGCGGAGGCGGCGAAGGCGACGGCGGGGCGGGTGCAGTTCGCGGGCCGCCTCGACCACGACGAGCTGACGGGGCTGCTGCCCGCCTGCGAGGCGATGGCCGTGACGTCGACGTTCCCGGAGGCGTTCGGCATGGTCGCGGCGGAGGCCGCCGCCTGCGGGGCGCTGCCGGTGGTGGCGAACCACTCGGGGTTGGGCGAGGTCGCCCGGACGCTGCGGGCGGCCGTGCCGGTCGAGGCGCGCGACTGGCTGTCGTTCGAGCTGGGCGACTCGTCGGTGACCGAGCTCGCCGACGCGCTGAGCGGCTGGCTGGGCGCACCTGAGGACGTGCGCGCGCGTACGCGGGAGGCGATCGTCGAGACGACCCGCGCCCGCTACTCGTGGGACGGCGTCGCGCGGACGGTCATCGCCGCCGGGCAAGGTGCGCTGGCTGACCTTCCGGACCCCGTGTAGCCGCGAGCGACTCCCTCGTCCTCGTCTCTGGTTAGGATGCCGCAGATGAGGAGAGAGCTGGCGTGGATCGTCGGGGTCGTGTCGGCGTCGAGCGTCCTTGCGGGCTGCCAGTTGAAGGACGGCAACGCCAACTTGGTCAACGGCAAGCAGCTGTTCGTCCAGGAATGCGCCGCCTGTCACACGCTGGAGCGCGCGGGCGCCACGGGCGTCTCGGGGCCGAACCTGGACGCGGCCTTCGCGCAGGCGCGCGCCGACGGCCTGGGCGAGAGCACGTTCCAGGGCGTGGTCTACGGGCAGATCCTGCACCCCAACCGTAACCCTCAACTCAACCCTCAGAAGTTCACGGAGACGACGCCGCAGATGCCCGCGAACCTGGTGACGGGCCAGGACGCGCGTGACGTCGCCGCCTACGTCGCCGCCGCGGCGGCCGTCCCCGGTGAGGACAAGGGCCGTCTGGCGGGCGTGGGCGCCTCGCAGGCCGAAGGCACGGCCACGGCCAAGAACGGCGTGCTGGACATCCCGGTGGCCGATTCCGGCCTGGCCTACAAGTTCGCGGACGCCGAGGCCGAGGCCGGCAGCGTCAAGTTCACGTCGGAGAACCCGCAGCCCGTGGACCACGACATCGCGGTCGAGGGCAACGGCGTCAACGCCAAGGGCGAGGTCGTCACCAACGGCGGCGTGTCCGAGTTCACGACCGACCTCAAGCCGGGCGAGTACACGTTCTTCTGCTCGGTGCCCGGCCACCGCGAGGGCGGCATGGAAGGCAAGCTCACCGTCAAGTAGTGCCGCGCTGCTCCCCGGCCGCGTAGGCCAGGAGCATCGCGCGGCGCAGCAGGTAGGCGCGGGACACGACGTCCCGCAGCTCCAGGTCGGCGGACAGCGCGTCCGCCAGCCGCTCGGCGGGGACGACCAGCACCTCGCCGTCGCGGGCGCCGACCGCGGTCGTCAACGTCAGCTCGCCGCGCAGCAGCGCCAGCTCGCCGATGAAGCTGCCCGGGCCGTGGAAGCGGCCGACGCGGTTGAGCGTGCCGTAGCCGTCGACCATCGCGACCGCGCCGCTGATCACGACGACGAAGTCGGCCGCGGGGTCGCCCATGCCGAACAGCGGCCGGCTGTGGGTGATCGGGCGGCGCTCGCCGAAGGCGGAGAGCGTCGCGATCTGCGCGTCGGTGAGGCGCGGGAAGGCGTCGCTGGGCGGTTCCTCCTCGCGGCGCTCGTCGATCACCAGCGTGTCGTCACCGGGGCCGCGCAGGCGGCCGATCGCCGGCAGGCCGTCGTCGCGGCCGGGCGGTGGCGGCGGGAGCTCGGCGGGGTCGTCGCCGACGAGCGCCGCGGCGAGCGCGTCGGCGTCGTAGCGGCCGAGCAGGCGGACGCCGTTGACGAAGAAGGTCGGCGTGCCGTCGGCGCCGCTGGCCTCGGCGCTGGCGACATCGGTGCGCACGCGCGCGGCGTGCTCGCCTGAGCCCAGTGCGCGCGTGAAGCGCTCGACGTCGAGCCCGAGCGCGCTCGCGTGGTCGACGAGATCGCTGGGGGTGAGCTCGTCCTGGTGTGCGAACAGGCGGTCGTGCATCTCCCAGAACGCGCCCTGCTCACCCGCGGCCTCCGCCGCCTCGGCCGCCAGCACGGCGTTCGGGTGCACGTCAGGGAGCGGCAGATGGCGGAAGACGTAGCGCAGGCGGTCGCCCAGGCGCTCGCGCACCTCCTCGACCGCGCCGGTCGCGCGGCCGCAGAACGGGCACTCGAAGTCGCCGTACTCGACGAGCTCCAGCGGCGCGTCGACGGCGCCGCGGATGTGGTCGACGGCCGGGTCGACCGCGCGGTCGAGCGCGGTGATCGGCGCGTCGTCGGAGTCGGCGGCCAGGCGCTTGTCGAGCGCGAAGATCGCCCAGCCCACGGCGAGCGCCAGCAGCGACGCCGCCAGGATGCCCACGCGGGCCTCGTCGGCCAGCTCCTGCGAGTCGAACGCCAGGTCGGTGACGAACAGCGAGATCGTGAAGCCGATCCCGCCGAGCGCGGCGCCGCCGAGCAGCTCGCCGGAGCGGATCCGCCCGGGCAGCCGGCCGAGGCCGAGCCGGACGGAGATGAGGCTCGTCGCGCCGATGCCCACGAGCTTGCCGCCCACGAGGCCGGCGATCACGCCCCACGTGACCGGCGAGGCGAACGCCCGCTCCAGGAGCGCCCCGTTGATCGCCACGCCCGCGTTGGCGAGCGCGAACACCGGCACGATGAAGAAGCTCGACCACGGGTGCAGCAGCTCCGTGAGCCGCTCGTTGGGGGAGACCGCGCGCTCGACCGACAGCTTCGCGGACCGCGCGAGCTCCGGCAGCGGCGACTGCCCGAACGCGCGTGCGAGGGCGCCCGCCTCGCGCACGTCCTCCGCGCGCGGCGCGAACGCGGACACGCACAGGCCGAGCACGACGCCGGCGAGCGTGGGGTGGATGCCCGACTCGACCATCGCCACCCACAGCACGAGGCCGACGACGAGGTAGACCGGCCCGCGGAACACGCGCACGCGGCTGACGAGCACCAGCGCGAGCACGCAGCCGGCCGCGATCACGATCGGCAGCAGCCGGACGTCCTCGGAGTAGAAGACCGCGATGGCCACCAGCGCGCCGATGTCGTCGACGACCGAGAGCGAGAGCATGAACACGCGCAGATGCGCGGGGAACGCCGGGCCGACCACCGCGAGCGCGCCGAGCACGAACGCGGTATCGGTGGCCATCGCGATGCCCCAGCCGCGCGCGGCCTCGCCGCTCGGGTTCAGGGCCAGGTAGATGAGCGCGGGCACGGCGAGGCCCGCGAGCGCGCCGAGCGCCGGGATCGTGAAGCGGCTGCGGTCGGTCAGCTCGCCCATCGACAGCTGGCGCCGCAGCTCCAGGCCGATGACGAAGAAGAACAGCACCATCAGCCCGTCGTTGACCCAGTGGCGCAGGTCGTGGTCGTAGTCGAAGAAGTCGCCGATGCTGACCGAGATGTGCAGGCCCCAGAGATCCTCGTAGGAGTCTGAGAACGGCGAGTTCGCCCACAGCAGCGCGAGAATCGTGGCGCCAAGCAGCAGCCCGGCGCTGCCGGTCTCGGTGCGCAGGTAGGCGCGAAGAGGGACCGCGAACTGCCCGACGAGCTCGCGCGTGGAAGACCGCGTCATCGACGCGGAAGGATGTCAGAGCGCCTGGATGACGAGCGTCGCGACCAGGACCACGGCCGCGACGGCCAGCACGTAGAGCAGGACGCGGAAGGCGTCCCGCTCGTTGCGCAGAGGGTTGAACTGGCTCAAATGATGTAGACCGTCAGGTAGACGATGATCCACATGACGTCCACGAAGTGCCAGTAGATGCCCGGCACTTCCATGCCGAGGTGATGGCCGGACGAGTAGTGGCCGCGGAAGGAGCGGATCGTCACGAACGCGAGCAGCATCAGGCCGATCGTCACGTGGGCGCCGTGCAGGCCGGTGAGCCCGTAGAAGATCGTGCCCTGCGCGTGGTCCTGCGGCGAGAAGCCGATGTGGACGTACTCGTTGATCTGGATGAACAGGAACGTCGCGCCGAGCAGGAACGTGGCCACCATGCCGAGCTGCAGGCCGAGGCGGTTGTCCTTGCGGATCGACTCCTGCGCGTAGTGGATCGTGAACGACGACGAGATCAGGATCGCCGTGTTGAAGCCCGCGATCAGCTTCGGCAGGTGGTCGCCTTCGGCCGGCCACTCGGCGCCACCCACGACCCGGATGAAGAAGTAGGCCGTGAAGAAGGCCCCGAAGACCATGATCTCCGAGATGATGAAAAGCAGCATCCCGAGCGTCGCCGGGTCCACCCGCGAGGAGCGGTTGGCCGGTGGCGGCCCGTGATGGTGCTCGTCGTGCTCGGCGGCGCCGAGGTGCGCGGCTGCCGCCACCTACGCCCCCGCCGTCTCGTTCACGTGCGCCTCGATGTGCTCGACCGGCAGGTGCGTCGAGTCGCGGACGCGCTCGACGAGCTTGTCGGCCACCCACTGCGACGAGCCCTCGGGCAGCGTCGAGATGAGGATGTCGTGCACGTAGAAGTACTGGACGGCGTTCATGATCGCCGTGTACGGGTCGGGGTCGCCGATCATGCCCGCGGCGATGATGCCGACGTCGTCGAGTGACGCGAGCAGGCGCCGGCCACGCTGCCGGGCGCCGCGGACGTGCTCGCCGTCCGTGCCGTCCTGCGGGACGATCAGCACGTAGCGCTTGGGCTTCTCGCTCTCCTCGGCCATCGCCTTCAGGCGCTCGACCAGCTCGGGCGCGGCGGACGTCAGGTTCGCCACCACGAGCGTCACGTCGAACGGCAGGCCGTCCTTGTCGACGTCGACGACGACGTGCTCGACCGGCACGCCCGTCTCGTCCTCGAGGCGCTCGATGATGTCGCGCTTCATCCACGCCGAGTTGGAGGCCGGCTTGGTGCCGACGATGATCTCGTCGATCGGGTGCGCGCGGAACGCGTCCATGGCCGCGTTGAACGGGTCGGCGTCGCCGACCTCGCCGTCGCCGACGGCCCCGAGGTCGCGGATGTACTCCACCGCGAGCTCCATGCGCACCTGCGCGCTGTCGCGTACGACGTCGTCATAGATGACGTTGCCGTGGCGGGGGCGGGTCTGCGGCACGACCACGAAGAAGCGCGAGCCGTCCTCGGCCCGCTCCTTGATCCGGTTCAGGAGCGCCCCACCGGCGATGGTCTCGTTGGCGAGGATGAGCACGGTCGGCACGGCTTAGACCCCTTCCTCAGCCGACGAAGCGCCGGCCGCTTGCTTTGGCCGCGCCTCTTCGGCGGGCTCCAGGATCCCGTGGACATGGCCGGGCACCCCGTACTCGTACGGGCCACCGACCACGGTCGGGATGCGGTCGAAGTTGAAGGTCGGCGGCGGCGAGGTGACCTGCCACTCGAGCGTCAGCGCGCGCCACGGGTTGGCGGACGCGCGCGGCCCGCCCCGCCACGACGAGACCATGTTGTAGATGAAGATCAGCGTCGAGAGCCCGAGCACGAACGAGCTCAGCGAGATGAACAGGTTCCAGCCGGCGAACTCCTCGGCGTAGTCCGCGACCCGTCGCGGCATGCCCTTCACGCCCACGAGGTGCATCGGCCCGAACGTCGCGTTGAAGGAGACGAACGTGAGCCAGAAGTGCGCCTTGCCGAGCCGCTCGTCGAACATCCGGCCCGTCATCTTCGGGAACCAGTAGTAGACGCCGGCGTAGATCGTGAACAGCGAGCCGCCGTAGAGCACGTAGTGGATGTGGGCGACGATGAAGTAGGTGTCCGAGACGTAGATGTCCATCGGCACCATCGCGAGGATCACGCCGGAGATGCCGCCGAGCGTGAACATCGTCAGGAAGCCCAGCGCCCATAGCATCGGCGTGTCCAGGTGCAGGACGCCTTTCCACAGCGTGGCGAGCCAGCTGAAGATCTTGATGCCGGTCGGCACCGCGATGATCGCGGTCGTGACCATCATCGGGATCCGGATCCAGTCCTGCATGCCCGAGACGAACATGTGGTGGGCCCACACGGTGAACCCGAGCAGCACGATCGCCAGCAGCGAGAAGGCCATCATCCGGTAGCCGAAGATCGGCTTCCTGGATTTGACCGACAGGATCTCCGAGATGATCCCGAAGCCCGGCAGCATCATGATGTAGACCGCCGGGTGCGAGTAGAACCAGAAGACGTGCTGGTACATCAGCACGTCGCCGTCCTTCTCGGGCCGGAAGAAGTTGAAGCCGAGCGCGTAGTCGAAGAGCACGAAGAACTGCGACGCGGCGACGAACGGCGTGGCGATCACGACGAGCAGCGACGTCGAGAAGTTCGCCCACACCAGCAGCGGCATGCGCCAGAAGGACATGCCCGGCGCGCGCATGGTGATGATGGTCACCAGGAAGTTCAGCGCCGTCGCGATCGATGACGCGCCCGCGAACTGGACGCCGATCGTGAAGAACATCTGCCCGAGCGGGGCGGAGGTGCTCAGCGGCGCGTACGCGGTCCAGCCGGTGGAGAAGGACCCACCCGGCGCCAGGAACGACGCGGTCATCATGATGCCCGCGATCGGCAGCATCCAGAACGACAGCGCGTTCAGGCGCGGGAACGCCATGTCCGGCGCGCCGATCATCAGCGGGAGCACGTAGTTCGCCAGCCCGGCGAAGACCGGGATGATGAACAGGAAGATCATCAGCGACGCGTGGACGCTGAAGAGGCCGTTGAAGACGTTCGGGTCCACGAACTGCGAGCCGGGCGCAGCGAGCTCCGCGCGCACGAGCATGGCCAGCAGGCCGCCGATCAGCATGAAGAAGAACGACGTGACGACGTACTGGATGCCGATCACCTTGTGATCGGTGTTGACCCGGAAGTAGTCCTTCCAGCTGGTCGCGCCGTGCCCGGAGTGGTCCTCCGCGCGCTCCTTCTTGCCGGCGGCCCAGTAGAACCAGTAGTCGAACGCGCCGAGGCCGATCAGGAACCACAGCGGCGCGATCAGCAGCGAGAGCAGCAGGATCGCGTTCTGGCCCTTCGCGGTGATCCCGCCGTCGGCGAACGTCTCGAACCCGTAGGCCTCACGCGCGGCGATGATGATCGCGGCGCAGAACAGCGTGCCGAGGACGAGGAAGAGCCCCGCCCGCGGGAGACCTGGTGCGCGCAGTCGAGCGGTCATCCGGTCATCCCCCCTTGGTCACTTCGGACAGGTACTTCGCCAGCGCGTCCACACCGTCTTCGCCCAGCCGCTGGCCGTAGTCCTTGGGCATGGTGTCCGAATACCCGTCAGCGATCTCCGCACTCGGGTCTTCGATCGACGTCTTGATGAAGGCTTCGTCCTTGTCGGCCAGGACCTTGTCGAGGTTCGGGCCGACGGTGGCGTTCGAGCCTGCGTCCGCGAGCGTGTGGCAGCCGCTGCAGCCGTTGGACGTGAACAGCGCCTTGCCGCTGTTGCCACCGCCACCGGCGGGCGGCGCGGGCGGCTTGGCCGCCTCCTGGAGCCAGCTCGTGAACTCCGCCTCGGACGTCACGACCGCCTTCGCGCGCATGGTCGCGTGGCCGAGGCCGCACAGCTCCGCGCAGACGATCGGGTACTCGCCGAGCCGGTTGGGCGTGACGCGGTAGGTCACGTCGAGCCCGGGCACCGCGTCCTTCTTCATCCGGAAGGCCGGGATCCAGAAGTCGTGGAGCACGTCCTTGGCCTGCAGCGTGAACTTGATCGGCCGGTTGATCGGCAGGTGCAGCTCGCGCGTGGCGATCTCCTTGCCGTCCTCACCGGGGTAGTAGAAGGTCCAGGCGAACTGCTCGCCGACGACGCGGACCTCCATCGTGTTCGCCTGCGCCTTCTCGACGTCCGTGAGGACGATGAAGGCGTAGGTGCAGAGGCCGACGAGCAGGATCGCGGGGATCGCGGTCCAAACGACCTCGAGCCGTGTGTTGCCGTGGATCGGCGGGCCGTCCAGCTCCTCCTCGCCCGGACGCATCCGGAACTTGATGACGCTGAACACCACGACGACCGACACTCCGACGAACACGGGTACGGACGCGATGATCAGGACGTCCCACAACGTGTCGATCGGCTTCGCCTCTTCCGAGGCGGCGACCGGGAACCAGTCGATGAGCAGGCCGGCGGCTATCCCCAGGATCGACGCGACGATCCCGATGCCGAGCATCTGCTTCCAGTCAGCGTGTGCGTGCGGGCGCTCCGGTCGTGGACCGGTCTGCGCGAGACTTCTCTCCTCAAGCCCCATCGTCGCGGCATCCTATGGGAGCACGACGTCGGACGCGGAGCCGGGAGGTATCCCGGCGAACAATTTGGCGCTTAGGACTACGCCGCGCGGTACGCGGGGCGCGGCTCGAAGCGGCGCGTCTGGGCCGCCCGCACGGGGCTGTCGGCGCGTCCGCCGGCGCGGAAGTCCGAGGGAGCGACGCCCTGGTAGCGGCGGAACGCCTTGGCGAACTGGGCCGGCTGGCGGTAGCCCACGCGGTGCGCGACCTCCCGCACGGTCAGGGCGCGGGTCGAGAGCATCTCGGCCGCTTTCTGCATGCGCACGCGCGTCAGGTGGTCGCGAAACGTTGTCTCTCCGATCTCCGCGTACGCCCGCTGAAGCTGGCGACGGGACGAAGCGACGCGGCGGGCGATGTCGTCGAGAGACAGGTCGGAGGCGTACTCCCGATCGACGATCTCGGCGGCCTCCTGGAACAGCGAGGTGCGCAAGCGAATGGTTGAAGCTCGTTGCATGGGCACGTACCGGATACGCAGTTAACCCTGTAACGGATGACGAAGTGCCGTCAACGTGCCACTTCTGGCACGTCGGCGCTCTCAGCTTTTCCCCAGCTATCGATATCTGACCACGACGACCAACGCGTCGTCGGTGCCCTTGCCGTGCATGGCGAAGATCCGGTCCGCCAGCGTCTGCGCGGCGCCGCCGCCCGCGAGCGCGGGGGAGATCGCCGCGTCGATGCCGTCGGTGATCATCACCAGCAGATCGCCTCGGTCCAGCGTCATCGTGGCGGGACGCACGTTCGGCATGCGATAGCCGAGCACGCCGCCGAACACGAGCGCGACCTCCTCGCGCAGCTCGGGACCCTGGCGCACGAGCCGCGCGTCGACGTTGCCGACGCCCGCCCACCGCAGCCGCGCGGCCTCCAGGTCGAACCACGCCGCGGTCATCACGACGCCCCGCGTCCGCACGAGCGCCTCGTGGCACGCCTGCATGAGATCTTGCGCGTCGGCTTCGGCGTGCGCGCGCACCACGTCGGCGCACAGGGCGGCGGCGTCCGCCGCCTCCGGGCCGTGGCCCAGCCCGTCGATCACGCACGCCAGCGCGCCGGTCGCGGTCGGCACGAACACGGCCAGGTCACCCGAGCGCTCCTCGCCCTCGTGCGGCGCTCCGGCGATGCCGAGGTCCAGCGAGCCCGGCCAGTCCGCCACCACGTCAGACACTGCGCGTCCACTTCACGAGCGTGACCGTCGTGCCCTCGCCGGGAGCGGTCTGGATGTCGAACTCGTCGACGAGCCGGCGCGCGCCGGGCAGGCCCAGGCCGAGTCCGCCGCCGGTCGTGTAGCCGTCGGTGAGCGCGCGCTCGAGGTCGGCGATGCCGGGTCCCTGGTCACGCGCGACGACCTTCACGCCGCGCCGTCCGTCGGTGTGGCGCACGAGCTCGATGAACACCTCGCCGCGGACCGCGTAGGTCGTGATGTTGCGCGCGATCTCGGAGATCGCCGTGGCCAGCAGCGTCTGGTCGGTGCTCGGCATGTCGAGCGTGACCGCGAGCGCCCGCGCGCGTTGGCGCGCGGTGACCACGTCCGCGTCGGAGTCGATCGCGATCCGCTCGGCCGCGTCAGGGGCCAAGGAACCCCGCCTCGAGGAGTGCGAGCCCTTCTTCGAGGTCCAGCGCCGTCTGCACGTCCTCGAAGCTCATGCCGAGCTGCACCATCGCGAAGGCGACCTCCGGCTGGATGCCGACGATCACGGTCTCGGCGCCGCGCAGGCGGGTCATCATCGCGATGCCGCGCAGCGAGCGCGACACGAACGAGTCCATCACGTCCAGCGAGGTGACGTCGACGATGATCCCCTTGGACCGGTGGCGCGTGACCTGGGCCATGACGTCGTCACGGAGCTGCAGGACGTCGGTGTCGGTCAGCGCGGACTGGATCGAGGCGATCAGGAACGGCCCCTGCTTGAGGATCGGGACGGCCATCGCACTAGACCCGGTCGTCGGCCTTGTCGACGGCGCCGGAGATGACGGTGTAGCCCAGCAGGCGCTCCGCCTCTTCGATGCCGCCCTGGAGGTCGCCGACCGCGTTGACCTTCGAGAGGTCCACGCCGAGCGTGACCAGCGTCTGGGCGATCTCCGACGAGAGGCCGGTGATGATCACCGAGGCGCCCATCAGGCGCGAGGCGTCGACCGTCTGCACGAGGTGGTTGGCCACGGTCGAGTCGATCGCCGGCACGCCGGTGATGTCGATCACGACCACGCGGGCGCGGTTCGTGCGGATGCCGCGCAGCAGCTGCTCGGTCAGCTGGCGGGCGCGCTGCCCGTCGAGCACGCCGATGATCGGGAGGATCAGGAGCCGTTCGCGGACCTGGAGGACCGGGGTGGAGAGCTCGCGGATCGCCTCCTGCTGCTGGCGGATGATGCGCTCGCGCTCCTGCACGAAGTTCACGCCCACCGTGTTGGCGATGCGGTTCGCGGCCGGCTCGTACGCGTCGAGCACCTCGTTGAGGACCTGGAAGTCCGCCTGGTACTTCTCGAACAGCGAGCGCGCGAGCACGTCGCGCAGCAGGAGCACGATGCCGAGCACCTCGTCGGTCTCGACGCCGCGGGGGATGATGCGCTCGGACAGGTTGCGGGCGTAGTCCTGCAGCGCCTCGACGGAGCCGGTCTCGAGCACCTCGACGTAGTTGTCGTACACCGAGGTCGCCTCGGAGAAGATCTCCTCCTCCGTCAGCGCCGTCAGCAGCCGGGCCTCGCCGATGCGCCGCGCCCACTCCTGCCGGAGCTCGGTGCGGTTGTTGCTGAGGTGGGACACCAGCTCGCGCAAGAGGTCGTCACGGGCGTCCTGTTGGCCGGGCGCGGGGTCCGGGTCAGCCATCGGTCTCCTTGGGTTGGGGGGTGGGGCCGAAGGCCAGGATCGCCATGTCGTCGCGCAACCGGCCTTCTGAGGCGGCCAGCACGGCCGCCTCCACGCGATCGGCCACCGCATCCGGCGGCAGCCCCGCGCACGTCTTGAGCAGCTCCACGAGCTCGCCGTGGCCGAACACCTCTTGGCGCCGGCGCCGGACCTCGGTGACGCCGTCGGTGTAGAACACGAGCACCTCGCCCTGGCTGAGCTCGACGGTGACGTCGTTGAGCAGCGGGTCGATGTCCGAGCCCAGCAGCGTGCCGAGCCGGCCGACCGGCGTGACGCTCCCGTCCGGGGCGACCACGAGCGGCAGCGGGTGCCCGCCGCAGGCGAGCTCGAGCGTCACCTTGCCGGTCTCGGCGCGCAGGTGGGCGTAGCAGACGGTGCAGAAGCGGCCCTCGTCGCCGGTCTGCTCGCGCAGCGCCCGGTGCAACAGCGCGAGCACGCCGCTGGGCCGGGACTCGTAGGCGGCCGCCGCGCGCATCGTGTGGCGTGCCAGCGCCGTGACCGCGGCGGCGTCCGGCCCCTTGCCCTGAACGTCGCCGATCAGCGCCGTCCAGGCGCCGTCACCGGCGGGGAAGAGGTCGTAGAAGTCACCGCCGAGCTCGATCCCCTCGCCGGCCGGCCGGAAGCGCACGGCGGCGCTGAGCCCGTGCACGGGTGGTAGCCCGCCGGGGCGCAGCGAGCGCTGCAGCGTGCGCGCGATCGTCCGCTCGCGGTCGTAGAGCTGGGCGTTGGAGATCGCCACCGAGGCGAGCTGGGCGAGCTGCGTGAGCACGGCCTCGTCGCGCGGGGTGAACGTGCGGTCGGCCGCGTCGATCACCTCGACCATCCCGAGCTCCTTGCCACGACCGGTGAGCTGGGCCTGCAGCCGGGCCGGCTGCGGGTCGCCGCCGCCCAGGCGCGGGGGAGAGGTGGCCGTGAGCGGGCGCAGGCGCGGATCAGGGGCGAGCACCGCGACGGTGGCCCGCGCGACGTGCAGGATCTCGCGCGCCGCGTCGGCGGTGAGCTGCAGGATCGCCTCGACCGTCAGTGAGAGGTTGATGGCCACGGAGGCGTCGGCGAGCGCGCGCAGCTGCTCCACGTACTCGTGCTCGAGCCGTGCGACCTCCTGCACCTCGAGGTAGCCGCGGTGGACCGTCTCGAACGTCGAGAGGCTCTCGCGCAGGAAGTCGGCTGCCGCCAGCAGGCCTTCGTCGTCGTTGACGTTCGCGTGCCGGAGCGCGGCGTGGTGCGCCTCGGCGAGGTCCAGCACGCTCAGCTGCGCCGCCACGGCCTCGCGACCGATGTCGTAGGCGGCGCCGAGCGCCGACTCGCCGCGATCCGCGAGATAGGCCGCGAAGGCCGCGGAATAGCGAGCGGCCAGCGCTGGTCCGCCGTTGGTGCCGTCCATGGTCCCCACGTCAGAGGGGAACCCTACGACACCACGCCGCCAGAAGGGCTGGCGGCGCTAGTGATGGCCGTGATCGAGCGGGAGCTCGGCGATGTCGCGCCGGACGTCCGCGATCCAGCGGATGGTGGTCGCCAGGAAGGCCACGCCGAAGAAGGCGACGAGGAGCCACGACAGCGTGATGCTGACGATCATCCCGGCCAGCGCCGCGGCGTTGAGCAGCGGCAGGATGCTGTGCGCCGGCATGTGGATCTCCTCCCCGACGGGAGGGACCGTGCCGTTCGTCTCGGCGACGACTTCGGTGTTCTCGGTGTGCTCGGTCATTACTGGATGTAGATCCAGGCGGCGACGAAGGTCAGGCAGAAGAAGAGCAGCCCCACGATGGAGACGTAGAACGCCGTCCGGAGGTTTCTGCGAGCAAGCTTGCGATCCATCGAGGGGCCAGTCTACGAAAGGAGTTGGGCGTCGACCACCATCGCGACGAACAGGATCGCGAGGTAGCTGAGCGAGAACAGGTACGCACGGAGCGCGCTGGCGCGGTCCGCGTTGCGCTGGAGGCGGATCGCCAGCGTGATGAACGCGGCGTTCAGCCCGACGGCGACGACGGCGTAGATCGCGCCGAAGAAGCCGAAGACGAAGGGCAGCAGCGTCAGGAGCGTCAGCAGCAGCGTGTAGAGCACGATCTGCCGGCGCGTCTCCTTCTCGCCGTGCACGACGGGCATCATCGGCACGCCCACGCGCTCGTACTCGTTCTTCATCAGCAGGCTGAGCGCCCAGAAGTGCGGCGGCGTCCAGTAGAAGATGATCGCGAACAGGTACAGCGCGGTGGGGGCGACGCTGCCGGTGACGGCCGCCCAGCCGACGAGCGGCGGGACGGCGCCCGCGGCGCCGCCGATGACGATGTTCTGCGGCGAGCGGCGCTTGAGCCACAGCGTGTAGACGACCGTGTACCAGAAGAACCCGGCCAGGGCCAGGAACGCCGACAGCACGTTCGCGCCGACCGTCAGGATCACGAAGCTCGCGACCTGCAGGCCGAACGCGTAGATCAGCGCCGCGCGCGGGGAGATCCGACCGGCGGGGATCGGGCGGGAGGCCGTGCGGGCCATCGCCTCGTCGATGTCGCGGTCGTACCAGTGGTTGAAGGCGCCCGCGCCGCCCGCGCTCAGGAAGCCGCCGATGACGGCGACCGCCACGAGGCCGATCGAGGGGTCCCCGGCGACGTACATCGTCGTGATCGTCGTCAGGAGCAGCAGGAGCTGCACCTTCGGCTTCGTCAGCGTGAAGTAGTCGCTGACGAGCTGCTTGACGCCGGGGACCGGGAGGGCTGCGCGGGAAGCTTCCAAATCAGGTACGGATGATCGGGGTGGGGTGGAGGGGATGTCCCTGACTTCTAATGGAGCATGGGTTGGCCGGAGCGGTACCGCTGCTCGGCGTTGGTCCGCTGCTCGATCTCGCGGCGGATGTCCTTCATCGGCTCGACCGAGCGCACGCGCGGGACGACGTCGAAGTTGTTCTCCGGCGGCGGCGAGGGCGTGAACCACTCGAGCGTGTTCGCCTTCCACGGGTCCGGGCCGGCGATCGCGCCGCGCTTGAGCGACCAGACCACGCCGACGACGGTGACCGCGACGCTCAGGGCGATCATGAACGCGCCGATGGTCGAGACGAAGTTGTACCAAGTCCAGCTGGTCTCGGAGTACTCGTAGATCCGTCGCGGCATGCCCGACAGGCCGGCCGAGTGCTGGATCAGGAACGTCGTGTGGAAGCCGATGAACATCAGCGCGAAGCCGACCTTGCCGAGCTTCTCGCTGAGCATCCGGCCGGTCATCTTCGGCCACCAGAAGTACAGCGCCGCGATCATCGCGAAGGCGGACGCGCCGAACGCCGTGTAGTGGAAGTGGGCGACGACGAAGTAGGTGTCCGTCAGCTGCCAGTCGATGGGGAAGACGGCCAGGAAGATGCCCGTGATACCGCCCATCGTGAACGTGGCGATGCCGCCGACGCAGTACAGGAGCGCCGTCGTCCACTCGACCGTGCCGCGCCAGAGCGTGGCGATCCAGTTGAAGATCTTCACGCCGGTCGGCACCGCGATGACGAACGACATGAGCATGAAGAACGCGAGCACGGTCGTCGACATCGGCGTCGCGAACATGTGGTGCGCCCACACGAGCATGCCGAGGAAGGCGATGCCGACCGTGGCGGCCGCGATCGCCTTGTAGCCGAAGATCGGCTTGCGGGCGAACACCGGCAGGATCTCCGAGAAGACGCCGAACGCCGGCAGCACGAGGATGTACACCTCGGGATGCCCGAAGAACCAGAACAGGTGCTGCCAGAGCAGCGCCGAGCCTCCCTGCGCGGGGTCGAAGAAGCCGGTGCCGAAGTTGCGGTCCAGCAGCAGCATCGTCACGGTCGCGGCGAGCGACGTCAGCGCGACGATCACGAGGTACGCGTAGATCAGGATCGTCCACACGAACAGCGGCATGCGGCCCCAGCCCATGCCGGGCGCGCGCATGTTGTGGATCGTGGCGATGAAGTTGATCGCGCCGATGATCGAGCTCAGGCCGGTGAGGTGGACCATGTAGATCCACGCTTCCTGGCCGTTGGTGCCCGAGTACTGCTTCAGCGACAGCGGGACGTACGAGAACCAGCCGGCCTCCGGCGGGGAGTAGAGCATCGACGCGTAGAGCGCGATGCCGCCGAACAGGTACATCCAGTACGACCAGGCGTTCAGGCGCGGGAAGGCGACGTCGCGCGCGCCGAGCATCAGCGGCAGCAGGTAGTTCGCGAAGCCCGCCCACACCGGCACGACGACCAGGAAGACCATGGTCGTCCCGTGCATGGTGAGGATCTGGTTGTACCGCTCAGGGGTGAGCAGCGTGTTGTCCGGCACCGCGAGCTGCGTGCGGATCAGCAGCGCCTCGACCCCGCCCAGGATGAAGAACACCAGGACGGTGGCCAGGTACATGATCCCGATCTTCTTGTGATCGGTCGTGGTGATCCACGAGGTCCAGCCACGCGTGCGGTCGGGGTTGTCGACCGCGGACGCGATGATCTGGGGGCGACCCAAGCTGTGATCGCTCACTCGTCACCACCCTGGCTCTCCTGCTCGGTGAGCTTCTTCTGCTGCTCGGCGACGTCGGTCTCAGCCGTCTTGAGCTGCTGGACCTTGTCCGCGTACCACTTCTTGTAGTCCGCCATTCGCATGCCGATCACGCGGCCGTACATGTTCGCGTGGTTGCGCCCGCACAGCTCGGCGCACTGACCGGTGTAAACAACTTGCTTCTGCCCCTCCGGGATGGCGTCCGGCGGGATCCGGAACCAAAGCTTGTTCGTGTAGCCCGGGACGGCATCCATCTTGCCGCCGAGCTTGGGGATCCACCACGAGTGGACGACGTCGTCGGCCGTGATGTCGAGGAGGACGGTCATGCCGACCGGCACGACCATGTCCGTGTACGTCAGCAGCTGGTCCTGCCCCGGGTAGAGGTAGCGCCACACGTACTGCTGGCCGTTGACCTCGATGGTCATCGTCGGGCCCTTGGGCGTCGACTGGTTGGTGGCGGCGACCTGCATGCCGTCCACCTGCGCGGTGAGCTCGCGACCGTTCTCGTCGATCAGCGACGGCTTCGGGTTCTTGATCGACGGCAGCTGGATGAACGTGAAGACCGTGATGAACAGCAGGATCACGAAGGCGCCGAGGGTCCAACCGATCTCGAGCTTCGTATTTCCGTGGATCTGAGCGGCGGTGGCGCCCTTCTTGGCCTTGAACTTGAACAGGGCCCAGAGGAGCGTGCCCTCGACCCCCACGAAGATGAACAACGCGAGGATGAACACCATCACGTAGAGGGTGTGGATGCTGTCCGCGTTCGGCGAGCCGCCGGATTCGGGGAACAGGAGACCGGCGCGAGCTGCCGGTGCGGCGAGGAGCGCAGCTACCAGCGCAAGGGGCAGCGCAAGCAGCAGGCGTCGGCGATTACGACCTTCGGACACGAGGGCCGGGAGTATAAGGAGCGAGTGGACGCCTTCGCGGCGCGGTCGGGTCACTGACGCTCACGAACCCGTGAATCGCGGGGCTCGTTTCTCCACGAAGGCGGTGACTCCTTCGAGGAAGTCGGACGTGCGCGCGGCCTCGTGCTGGATCTCCGCCTCGAGCGCGAGCTGGTCCTGGAACCGTCCGAACGACCAGGCGTTCAGCTGCCGCTTGGAGCCCGCGTAGGACCGCGTCGGGCCGGCGGCCATGCGCTGCGCGAGCGCCTCCGCCTCGGCCTTGAGCGCGTCGTTCTCGTACACGCGGTTGATGAGCCCCCACTCCAGTGCCTGGCGCGCCGGCACCTTCTCGCCGAGCATCGCCATCTCCGTCGCGCGGGCGAACCCGATGCGCTCCGGGATCAGGAAGCTCGACCCGCCGTCGGGCACGAGCCCGATGTTCACGAACGCGAGCATGAAGTAGGCCGACTCGGCCGCCAGGATCAGGTCTCCGGCGAGCGCGAACGAGATCCCGATGCCGACCGCCGGCCCGTTGACCGCGACGATCACCGGCTTGGGCATCGTCCGCAGGCCCTCGATGATCGGATGGAAGTGGTCGCGCAGCGCCGCGCCGACGTCCGGCCGCCCGTCCTCGGCCGGCTCGAAGCCGGACTTCAGGTCCGCGCCGGAGCAGAACGCCTTGCCCGCGCCCGTGAGGATCACGGCGCGGATGTGAGGATCCGCCGCGCTCTCCTCCACGGCCTGCCGCAGCTCGTCGCGCAGCTCGGTGTTCGCCGCGTTCATCGCCTCGGGCCGGTTCAGCGTGATCGTGCACACGGCGCCGTTGCGCTCCAGTTGGACGGTCATGGGTGTGATTGTGCTGCAACTCCGGGTAGTCGAAGGGGCATGCCGTTCGCCCGTCGTCCCCGCATCGGCCTCTGCACCGCGCTCGAGCGGGCGCGCTGGACCGTCTGGGACCGCGAGGCCTTCCTGCTCTCCCGCGCGTACGTCGACGCCCTCCAGGGCGCCGGTGCGATCGCGATGATGCTCCCGCCCGACGAGTGGGTCGCCGAGCACCCGGACGACGTCCTCGAAGGCCTCGACGGACTGATGCTCGCCGGCGGCGCCGACATCGACCCCTCGTCCTACGGCGGCCCCCGCCACCCGAAGGTCACCAACACGCGGGTGGACCGGGACCGCGCCGAGATCGCGCTGTTCGGCCGCGCGCTGGAGCGGGACCTGCCGATCCTCGGCATCTGCCGCGGGATGCAGCTGATGAACGTCGCCCGCGGCGGCACCTTGATCCAGCACCTGCCCGAGGACGTCGGCCACACCGACCACCGCCGCGCGCTGGGCTCCTTCGACAACGCGGACCACGACGTCCGCCTCGAGCCGGGAAGTCTGGCCGCCCGGGCGTGTGGGGAGACCCTGCACGCCACCAAGTCCCACCACCACCAGGCGGTCGACGCGCTGGGCGAGGGCATCGTCCCCACCGGCTGGTCCGTGCTCGACGACCTCGTCGAGGCGATCGAGCTGCCGGAGGCCGCGTGGGCGCTCGGCGTGCAATGGCACCCGGAGGTGGACCCGCGGTCGCGGGTCGTGCGCGCCTTCGTGCACGAGGCGGCGCTGGTCGCGGCCTGACCACAGCGGGGGGTGTGGCGCGAGATGGTCCTGTCCGCCAGAAGACCGAAACTGGGGCCACCCGTACCAAGCCCATCCGCGCCACTCGATAAGTTGCTGTCTCCGTGCCCCGCTCGACCGCCATCCGCGCGGCCGCTTGCACGGTGCTCGCCGTCGGCCTCGCGGCGCCGTTGCTCCGCCGTCGGCTCCGCCTGAAGCCGCCTGTGGTGATCGCCGCTGCGGCGGCCACTCCGTTCGCCCTCGGGACCCTGATGCCGCGCAGCAAGGCGCGGGACATCGGGATGTGCGTGCTGCAGATGTACGCGTACCTGGCGACGTACCAGATGCCCAACGACGATCCGGAGAAGCTCGAGGCGCGGGTCAAGGTCAAGTACCCGGTGGTGATCGACCGGGCCATCGGGCTCGGGACGACGCCGACGATGCGACTCCAGCGGGCGTTCGGCACCGAGGGGCACTTCCGGCTGTTCGAGAAGGTCCTGGTGTTCTCGCACTGGGTGTGGTTCGCCGTGCCGCACGGGACGGTCGCGTACGTGCTGTTCAAGCGGCCCGAGCAGTTCCCGAGCGCGGCGGCGCGGGTCTACGCGACGTTCGACATCGGCGTGATCGGCTACTGGGCGATCCCGACCGCGCCGCCGTGGTACGCGGCGCAGCAGGGCCTGATGGAGGACGGGCGCACGCCGGAGCTGCGGCGGATGATGGTCGAGTACGGCGAGCAGTTCTGGAAGCAGAGCTGGGGCCCGCTGTACGGTGTCCTGGGAGGCAATCCCTTGGCCGCCATGCCGTCGCTGCACTTCGCCACCTCCGTGACGGCCGCGCACGTGCTGAGCGACACCGGCCGTGTCGCGGGCGTGCTCGGCTGGAGCTACGTGGCCACGCTCGGCCTCGCGCTCGTCTACCTGGGCGAGCACTACGTGACGGACCTGATGGCCGGGCTCGCGCTCGCCGAGGGCATCCGCGCCGGTGCGCCGACGGCCTCGCCGGTCGCCCGGAGGATCAGCCGCGCGATCCAACAGCTCGAGGCGAGGGCACGCTCGTGACCCGCGCGCCGGAGCAGGAGGTGGAGGAGCCCCGGCCGCCCGGCGACGACCACGACGACGACGATCGCGGGCTCGAGTTCACCACCCGCGGCGTCCTCACGCTGTGCGGCTTCCTCGCGGCGATGATCCTCGCGCTCTATCTCCTGCTGCCGCAGCTCGCGGGCCTGGAGGACACGTGGGAGCGCATCCAGGACGGATCGCCGTTCTGGATCCTCGTCGCGCTCGCGTTCGCCCTGGGCATGTTCTGGGGCTACATCGAGATGTTCCGCGGCGTCTTCTCGAAGGTCGGCAAGGGCATCATCGGCCGCACCGAGAGCTACCTGATCACGATGGCCGGCCTCGCGGCGAGCCGCCTGTTCGCGGCCGGCGGCGCCGGCGGCCTGGTCCTGCAGGCCTGGGCGTTGCGCCAGGCGGGCCTGGGGCGGCGCGTGGTGGCCGACAAGACGATCAGCTTCCTCGTCCTGACCTACTTCCCCTACGCGGCGGCCGTGCTCATCTGCGGCCTCGGCCTGCGCACGGGCCTGTTCCCGGGCGAGGCGCCCGTGGGCATGACGCTCGTGCCGGCCGTCATCGCGCTGATCATGATGGGCGTCGCGGCGCTGATCCTGCTCGTCCCGACCGACCTGCAGCGCCGCCTCGACGGGTTCGCGCGGCGCACCGGGCACATCGGCCGCATCGCGCAGCGGCTCGCCTCGGTCCCCGCCGCCTCCTCGGCCGGCCTGCACGACGCGATCGCCCACCTGCGCAGCCGCGACCCCGCGCTGTTCGGCGCGATCGCCTTCTGGGCGTTCCAGATCGCGGTGCTGTGGGCGGCGTTCCACGCGTTCGGCGACCCGCCGCCGCTCGCGGTGCTCGTCCAGGCCTTCTTCGTCGGGATGCTCGGCAACCTGCTGCCGATCCCGGGTGGCGTCGGCGGGGTCGAAGGTGGCATGATCGGCTCGTTCGCCGCGTTCGGCGTCGACGCGGGTCTCGCCGTCGTCGCCGTCCTGGTGTTCCGCGCTCTGACGTTCTGGCTACCCCTTCTCCCAGGGGTGTTCGCCTTCTTCAAGCTCCGCGCACGCGTGGAGCTTTGGCGACGGGAACGCGGCGCTACTATACAAAGTAAAGCGTGAGCGTGGAAAGGTACGAATGGCAGACGTCGAGAACGTGATCATCATCGGCAGCGGGCCCGCCGGTTACACGGCGTCGCTGTACACCTCCCGAGCGAACCTGAACCCGCTGTGCATCGAGGGGTTCATGTGGGGCGGCCTGCTCCAGCAGACCACGGATGTCGAGAACTACCCGGGCTTCCCCGAGGGGATCATGGGCCCGGAGATGATGCAGAAGTTCCGCGACCAGGCCGAGCGCTTCGGCACCCGGTTCATCACCGACAACGTGACGAAGTTCGAGCCCGGCTCGGGCGGCGAGCCGCACACCGTCTGGGTCGACGACGAGGCCTACAAGGCCCGCACCGTGATCCTGGCGATGGGCGCCGAGCACAAGAAGCTGGGCGTGCCCGGCGAGGACGAGCTGGGCGGCCGCGGCGTGTCCTACTGCGCCACCTGTGACGCCGCCTTCTACAAGGACCGCACGACGATCATCGTCGGCGGCGGCGACTCGGCGATGGAAGAGGCGATCTTCCTGGCCAAGTTCTCCTCGAAGGTCACGATCGTGCACCGCCGCGACGAGTTCCGCGCGTCGAAGATCATGCTCGAGCGGGCCAAGGCGGTCGAGAACATCGAGTTCCTGACGCCGTACACCGTGAAGGCCTTCCTGCCGGGCGACAACGGCCAGCTGGACCGCGCCGACCTCATCAACACCGAGACCGGCGAGGAGCTCGTCGTCCCGATGGCCGGCGCCTTCATCGCCATCGGCCACGAGCCGCAGTCCGCGATCGTCGACGGCCTGATCGACGTCGACGACGAGGGCTACGTCAAGGTCGACGGCCGCTCGACCCGGACGAACATCCCCGGCGTCTTCGCCGCCGGCGACCTCGTCGACCACACGTACCGCCAGGCGATCACCGCCTCGGGCTCCGGCTGCCAGGCCGCGCTCGACGCCGAGTGGTACCTGCGCGACAACCCCGCTGTCCCGACGCCGGCCGCCCTCGAGGGCACCGGGAACCTCGCCGAGGAGCAGTGGGCACCGGTCGCCCGTTCGTAGCGGCGCTCGCCGCCGCCGCACTCATCACCGGGTGTGGCGGCGACGACGAGCCCGCGGCGAGCACGCTCCCGACGGCACCGGACACGATCAACTTCTCCTCGCCGGACTTCAAGGACGGCGCGGCCATCCCGGCGAAGCTGACCTGTGACGGCGACGGCACGCCGCCGACGCTCGTCTGGCGCGCCGTGCCCTCCGGCCAGGCGGTCGAGACCGTGCTCGTGGTCGAGGACCCGGACGCGAAGGACGGCCCGTTCTTCCACTGGACCGCGTACGGGATGACGGCCGCCACGGGCGCCGGCCTCGCGCCGCAGGGGCAGTTCCCGGCCGGCACCAAGTACGGCGAGAACTCGGCCGGCAAGTCCGGCTGGACGCCGCCGTGCCCGCCCGAGGGCGACGGGCCGCACCGCTACATCTTCAGCCTGTACGCGATCAAGGACGCGAGCGCGCTCGAGGACGGCGCGTCACCGCAGGACGTCCTGGACAAGGTGAAGGGCGCGGTCGCCCGCGGCACCTTCACCGGCACGTACGAGAGAAAGCAGTAAGGGGGCAGCCCCACCGCCCCACCCTTACTCGGGGTGGGTCAGGCGCAGAGCGTCTCCGCGGCCGCGCCGGGTGCCAGGCACCGGGTCGCGACCGTGGGGGCCTTGCGGGGCCGCACCGTGAGCGTCTTGACGGCGGCGATCATGTTCGGCGCCGACACGACGACGCGGATCTTCGTGCCCGCCTTGAGCGTGCCCTGCTTGGCGCGCTTGGCGAAGAACGGCTTCAGCGACACCGTCCCGGCGACGTTCCTGAAGCTGAGCGACGCGCGCTTGCAGCCCTTGCCGCAGGTGGCGGTGACGGTCGCGCCGGCGGGCACGCCGCGCAGCGTGAGGCCCTTGAAGACCGTGCTGGTCCGGCCGGCCCTGGCGTCCGCGCGCAGGTCCACGAGCAGGCGCCGGGGCGCGTAGGTCGGCGAGACGACGACCGGCGCCGGCGTGGGGGAGGCCAGGAGCGGGACGGGCGCCGGAGCCGCCGCCGGAGCCGCCTCGCCGAGCGCGCGGAAGCCGAGCTCCCACGTCAGCGCCGCGGACTGCGCGCGGGCGAGCCACGTGGCGCCCGAGGGCGCGAAGACCTCGATCAGCCCGAACCGGTTGCGGATCGCCGCGGGGTCACCGCTGAGCGCGCCGCCGAGCGCGGTCGCGCTCGTGATCTCCTGCAGCGCTCCGCCCGCGTCGCGTGCGAACACGTGCAGGTTGCGCGCGCCGTCGAGCACGGCCGCGGGGGTGCCGATGACCGGGCCCGCAGCGAGCGGCGTCACGGGACCGAACCCGAACAGGGGGAGCTCCTGCGCGGCGCGCCACAGCGTGCCGTCGGCGGCGCGGGCGAACACCTCGAGCCGGCCGTCCGGATAGCGCACGACGGCCGGGTCGCTCGCGGCCGGACCCAGGTTCTGGAGGCCGTCCGGAGTGACGATCGCGCCCGTCGTGGAGCGGTAGACGACGAAGATCGCGGCGCTGTGGTCGAGGGTCGCCGTCGGGTCGCCGGCGGCGTCGTCGGCGAGCGACACGGGGCTCTGCCAGCCGCCGACGCCCTCGGTGACCGACCAGAGCTTGCCGTCCACACCGCGGTAGAACAGCGCGAGCTTCCCGTCGCTCAGGACGAGCAGCTCAGGCGAGCCGGCCGCGCCGGCGGCGACCTGTACCCGCGCTGACCAATCGCCGTCGGGCAGTGCGAGCAGCGCGCCGTCGTCGGTACGCGCGACGACCAGCAGGCGTCCCTGCCCGTCGCGCTCCACGGCCACGGGCTCCTGCGCGAGCCCCGCTCCGCCGACGCGCGCCAGCACGCCGCCCGGAGGGGCGTGGTACAGCGCGCCGTCGGCGCCCACGACGTAGGCGTGGACCGCGCCCGCCGCGTCCACGGCGACGGTGCGGCTGGCGTTCGCGGGCGCGGCGCAGACGAGCGCGAGCGCGGCGAGAGCAAAGGCGACGGCTCGGCGCATCCCGCCGACTCTACGCAGCTCGTCAGCGAACGCGCAAGGAATACTGGCGTTCCTGGTAGCGCGAACTGCCCTGAGGTTTGACCGCGATGAAGTACGAGCGCTTCTTGGAGCCCTTGTTGCGGACCGTCACCTGCTCGGTCTTCTTGGAACCCACCTTGCGCGACTTCGCGACGCGCCCGTCGAGGTCGTTGACCGAGACCGCCTCGGTCGTGAAGACCTCCAGCGACGGGTCGCCGAAGCGCGGGATGACCTTGATCGACGCCGACTTCTTCGCCGGGATGATGATCCGGTAGACGTCCACCGGGTCCTCCTGCTTGTCCAGCAGCGCATCGACCTGGACCTGCTTGCCGCCCTGCCAGACCGGCGTCGAGGCCCGGCCGAAGGCGGTGCCGTCGACCCAGACGAGGTTGTCGTTGGGCTCGTACGGGTCCTGGATCGGCAGCTTGTCGGCCGGGACGGCCAGCGCGTTGTCGATGTTGAGCACGCCGAAGCCGGTCAGTGGGTCCCAGCCCGGGCGGTTCTGCCCGTCGGGGGAGACGACGTCCTTGGCCGTCAGGCGCACCGCCTGCACGACGCGGTCGGGCGTGAGGTCCGGGCGCGCGGCGCGGACCCAGGCCAGCGCGGCCGAGACCATCGGGGCGGAGAAGCTGGTGCCGTCCATGATCTGGTAGCCGTCCTGGACGCCGTCGGTGTCCAGCGCCGGCGGCACCGCGGTCATGATCCCCACGCCCGGGGCGCTGAGGTCGACGGCGGCGTTGGCGTTCGAGAAGGACGCGCTGCGGCCGTCGGGCGTGGTCGCCGCGACCGTCACGACGTGCGGCAGCGAAGCCGGGAACTCGAGCGGGTTGCCCTGCTGGAACTCGTTGCCCGCGGCCGCCACGGGGATGATGCCCTTGGCGATCGCGAAGTACAGCTGCACCCACTCGGCGGCGCAGCGCGACGGCGAGCCGTAGCTCATGTTGATCACGGCGGCGCCGGCGGCGACGGCCTTGCCGATCGCCTCACCGGACGCGGCGCAGGTGATGCCGCCCTCGGGCACGCCCGGCGTGGTCGCGAGCGGCACGTTGAGCGCCCGCGCGCCCGGCCAGACGCCGAGGATGCCGACGCCGTTCTGCGGCGCGGCCGCCACCGCCGCGGTGGCCGTGCCGTGCGCGTTGGTGACCGGCGTGCCGGGCAGCGTCGAGAACGCCGAGCCGGCCCACTCCGGGTGCGCCGGGTCGGCCGCCGCGTCCACGAGCGCGATCAGCGGGCTCTCGGGCGTGACCGGCGGCGGGGCGGTGGCCGGCGAGACCACGGCCGAGCGCCACGCGTTCGGCGGGACCGAGAGCGGGTCGTCCGGAACGGCCTGCTTGCTCTTGAGCACGGTGTTGGCCTGCGAGTAGACGAGCAGCCCGCGCGCCTCGAGCGCATGGGCGAACCCGCGCGCCTGCGCACGCTCGACGACGTAGTTGCCGAGGCCGGAGTGATGCGCGCCGAAGCGGGCGGCGACGCGCTCGGCCTCCGCGCCCGGCTTGGCGCCCACCAACCAGGTGTCAGGGTCCGAACGCACCGACGACGCCGTCACGTCACCGGGCAGGTCCTGGGGGAACTCGGGCACGGCAGCGCGCGCGGTGGGCGCGCCCAGCAGGAGGACGAGGCTTGCGGCAAGGACAGCTCGGGTCACGGGAGGGTTCAACACCTGGGGAGGGCGATCGGAGCGGCGAGCCTACACTCGCGGCGTGGACACGTTCACTTTGGTCTCTACTGTGATCGTCGCCGGCGTGTTTGTGACGGTGATCCTGTTAGGCGTGTTCAGCAAGCGCTCCGCACTGGAGATCCTGGACTGGAAGCCGACGCGCTCCGCCGAGGCCGAGGCGGAGGCCGAAGTCGACGACATCGAGCAGATGGTCGAGGCCCAGAACGCGCTGCGCAGGCGCCGCGGCAAGCCGGAGCGCTCGCTCGAGGACATCGAGTCCGAGTGGCGCGAGTCCTGATCGTCCCGTGCGGCTGCCGCGGGCGTGCGCTGGCGGCCGCGCTGCGCGCCGACGGCCACGCCGTCCGCGGCACGACGCGCGGCGCGCACGTCGAGGAGATCCGCGCCGCGGGCGCCGAGCCCTACGTCGGCGATCCCGACCGGATCGCGACCCTGATGGACGCGCTGCCGGGCGTCACGATCGTCTGCTGGCTGGCGGACGGCCTCGACATCCCCGAGGGCCGGCTGCGGATGTTCTTCGAGAAGCTGGTCGACACCGGCGTGCGCGGCGTGGTCTACGAAGGCGCGTACGCCGAGCTGGCACGCCGCAGCTCAGCGACCTGGCAGATCCCGCTCGAGGTCGTCACTCGCGCTCAAGACGCCAAGGGTGCCGTGGACCGACTCCTAGGCGTCTGAGCAGGTCGTTGAGGATGCGGGCGGTCGCGCCCCACACCATGTGCTCGCCGACCTCGTAGACGTCCGTCCGGAACGCGACGCCGCGCCGCACCATCCGCTTGAGCGAGTGCCCGGCGACGAGGTCGTCCAGCGCCAGCTCGAGCACCTCGGCGACCTCGGTCTCCTGCATCACCCACTCGAAGCCGTGCTCGATCACGCCGACGAACGGATAGATCGCGTAGTCGGTCGCGAACGTGCCGACCGGCGTGAGCGCCCCGACCACGGTGACGTCCTCGGGCGGAAGCCCGACCTCCTCCCAGGCCTCGCGCAGCGCCGTCTCCTCCAACGACTCGCCGTCGTCGCGGCGCCCACCCGGGAACGAGATCTCGCCGGGGTGGCGGCTCAGGTCCTCACGGCGCCTGGTGAACACGGCGTGCAGCCGCCGGTCCGGGTCGCAGAACAGCGGGATCAGCACCGCCGAGTGCGTGCGCCCGCCCTGCACGGACATGCCGAGCGCCTCCTCGGGGGAGAGGAGCGCGCGCGACAGATCCTCCTGCAGGCTCAGGTGAGCTCGACCCGCTCGTCGAAGGCGACCTCGCCCTCGAGGGTGCGATGCACCGGGCACTTGGCCGCGATCACCTGCAGGCGCTCGACCTGCTCCTCGCTGAGATGGGCGGGCATCCGCATGATCATCTCGAAGCGGGTCGGGCAGCCACGCTCGGCGGGCGAGTAGCGGCAGTCGACCTCCAGGCCGTCGACGTTCCAGCCCTTGCGCTCGGCGTACATCTCCATCGTCACGGCCGTGCACGACGCCAGCGCGGCGGCGAGCAGCTCCTGCGGGCTGGGCCCGAGGTCCTGGCCGCCCTGCGACTCCGGCTCGTCCGCCGTGATCGTGTGCCGGCCCGCCTTCACGTCGTGCGTGTAGCGCTCGCGCTTGCGCGCGACCGCCCGCATCGCTCCGGAAGCCGTCTTCTCTGATCGGTTGATCAGCGCCATCTAGTCCTCCAGGGGATTGAACACCATCCCCGTCAACACCTTGGGGTAGAAGTAGGTCGACTTGGGCGGCATGTTCTCGCCCGCGGCGGCCACGTCGCGCACCCGCTCGACCGGGCTCGCGTTCATCAGGAAGGCCGCGTTCGCCTCGCCCGCGTCGACCTTGGCGCGCGCCAGCTCGGGCGTGCGCGCGTAGTCCAGGCCGTGCAGGTGTGAGATGTCGTCCTCGGTGAGGCCGAGCGCGTCCATCAGGATCAGCTTCTCGAGCACCGCCGTGTCGAGGCGGCGGTACGGCTCCGGCTTGCCCTCGAGCGCCTTGTCGGCGATCGCCCAGTCCTTCAGGTAGAGCGTCTGCTCGGTGCCGTCGGCGTAGTAGCCGATGCTGAGCGTGTCGGTCGGCTCCGTGGTCCAGTCGCGCTCGAAGGCCGCGGTGAGCGCGTCCATGTCGGCGCTCGTGGCCAGCCGGTGGGTGGGGAAGACGGTCAGGCCCTCGTCCTGCAGCGCGACGAGGCACATGAGCACGTGGTCGGCCTGCGCGTTCTCCTGCTGGTACACGCGCGCGGTCTCGTAGCGGTGGTGGCCGTCGGCGATCAGCAGCTCGGTCTGGCCGAGCGTGGCCTTGAAGGTCTCGATCGCCTGCGGGTCGTCGACGCGCCAGAGCTTGTGCGTGGTGCCCTCGTCGTCGGTCACCTCGCCCCACGGCTCGCCGGCCGTGAACGGCTCGACGGCCTTCCACGCGGCGTTCTGCGGATCGTCGTAGAGGCTGAAGATCGGCGACAGGTTCGCGCGCGTCGCGCGCGTGAGCCGCAGCCGGTCCTCCTTCGGGCCCGGGTGCGTGCGCTCGTGCGGGCGGATGCGGCCGGGGCCGTAGTCCTCGACCTTCACGGCCGCGAACACGCCGTGGCGCGTGCGCGGCTGACCGTCGGGGCCCGTGTAGTCCTGCGCGAGCGCCCACAGCGCGGGGGCGTCGTCGCGGACGACCACGCCGTCCTTCGTCCATCCGTCGAGGACCGTGGCCGCGTGGGCGTAGGGATCGCCGTCCGACTGCGGCAGGTCGATCTCGACGACGTTGTACGGCGACCGGCCCAGGAGCTCCGCTCGCTGGGCCGCGTCGATCACGTCATAGGGCGGTGCGGCAACGGGCTGGAGCCCGCCGACCTTCGCGAGGTCGTAGTGAAGTGCGTGCAGGGGCTCGACGTCGGCCATCGACGTCGATGTTAGGCGCTCTCGCGCTCAGACCTTGGCGCCGAAGTCGGCCGTGACGGTCGCGCCGACGGTGCCGTCGGTCGGGACGCCGATGCGCACCGCGATGCCGACTTCCTTGTAGGACTTCTTGACGATGTTGGCCTTGTGGCCGGCCGAGTTCATCCAGGCGTCCATGATCGCCTGCGGGGTGCTCAGCTCGCCCGTGCCCCACGCGAGGTTCTCGCCGATCGTCCAACCGTCGTTGCGCTTGGCGTAGCCCGCGCCGATGATCCGGTCGACGAACGTGTCGCCGTTCGGGCTGGTGTGGTCGAAGAAGCCGTCGTCGACCATGTCGTTCGAGTGGCCGGTCGCGGCCTTGCGCAGCTTCGCGTTGTCCTTGAGGGTCGGCAGGCCGGCCTGGACGCGGATCTGGTTGTGCAGGCACAGCAGCGCGGCGCGGACGAGCTCGAGGTTGCCGGCGTCCGGGGTGATCGTCGTGTTGGTGCACGGCGCGACGGAGGCCTTGGCCTGGACCTTGGTCTTCGTCTTGGACGCCTTGGCCTTGCCCGACCGCTTGTCGCCGAGGGCGATCTTCGCCTTCACGGTCTTGGACTTGGTCGTGCCCCTCGTCTTCGTGGCGGCGGCGTCGGCGCTGGCCGGCGCGGCGAACACGAGGCCGGCGGTGACGGCCACGGCGGGGATGAGACGGGTGACGATGTTCTTGGTGAGCACGGCGACGACCTCTTCGCACTAGTCGGGTCCAATGTGTTCCGTCGACCCGACGTGCCGTGCTGGCACGAATCCTTCGGTAGCCCGGCTGGCTCGGAGAGCCCCGTGGCTTTGCGCCCCGTCCTCGCGGACGGTTTGCCTTTATCGGGAAGCAGAACTTCTTGTTGCCCTCTTGATCGGCAGGTAGCCGTAATTCCTTAAGTCGCTGCGATACTGGTCGATAGCGGGGCGTGGCGCAGCCTGGTTAGCGCGCGTGCTTTGGGAGCACGAGGTCCCCGGTTCGAATCCGGGCGCCCCGACTTTGATCATCGATGTGAAGGCCTTTCGCTCATGGGTGATCGCCCCCCGGTTCTCGGCGCGCCGCCGCCGACACTTGAGCCCCGCATGACCCTCGCGCTCTACCTGCACCTGCTGGCCATGGCCACGTTCGTCGGCGGGCAGCTCGTGCTCGGGCTCGCGGTCGTGCCGGGGCTGCGTGGTCGTGACCGCGAAGGGCTGCGCGCGGTGGCGCGGCGGTTCGGCTGGATGTCGCTGGCCGCGCTGGGCGTCCTCCTGCTCTCGGGCGCGTACATGGCGTCCGAGCGGCACCTCTGGGACGACTCGACGCTGCAGGCGAAGCTGACGCTGTTCGTGATCGCGGGCGCGCTGATCCTGTGGCACCTGCGCAACGGCGCGGCGCACTGGCTGCAGGGCGCGATCCTGCTGGTCTCGCTCGTCATCGTGTGGCTCGGCGTCTCGCTGTGAGCGAAGACCCCTACCGCATGTACATCGTGGTCCGGCGCGGTGCGTTCACGTCGCTGGACGCGGGCGGGCGGATGGTCGGGCTCGCCGCGGTGCGGGCGGTGCGGCAGTTCGACATGCCCGCCGAGTGGCTCGCACGCGCGGGGAAGGTGGTGCTGCGGGCGCGGCAGCCGTCCCAGTTCGCGCGGTTGCTGGAGGAGCCGCACGCGGTCGGCGGGGACGGCGTGATCGCGCTCCCGCCGCGGCGGCGCTCGGAGCGCAGCGAGACGCTGATGAAGATCCAGGCGATGTCGACGGAGCTCGACGCGCCGCCCGCCTCCGCCTCGGCCCCGGTGGTCTACGCGGTCAACCCGCACGTGACCATGAGCACCGGCAAGACGCTCGCGCAGATCGCGCACGCGGCGGTGATGGCGGACCAGCTCGGTCTGGACGTCACGCACGCGCGGGTGGTCGTGCCCCGCGACTGGGAGCGGCTGGACGGCTGCGTCGCCGAGGTGCGCGACGCCGGGCTCACCGAGGTTCCTCCCGGAACCGTCACCGTCCGTGTCCTAGAGTCGAAGCCGATGCGCGCCTTCGCCTCCGACAACTACGCCCCGATCCTTCCCGAAGCGCTGGAGGCGATCAACGCCGCCAACGTCGGTCACGCCGTGTCCTACGGGGCCGACGAGTGGACCGACCGCCTGCGGGACCGCTCCGCCGAGGTGTTCGGGACGCGGGACATCTTCCCGGTCTTCAACGGCACCGGCGCGAACGTCGTCGGCCTGCGGGCGATGCTGCGGCCGTGGCAGGGCGTGATCTGCGCCGAGACCGCGCACCTGAACGTCGACGAGGGCGGCGCGCCCGAGGTGATGGGCGCGATCAAGCTGCTGACGGTGCCGACGCCGGACGGCAAGCTCACGCCCTCGCTGGTCGACACCCGCGTGACGCGGATCGGCGACGAGCACGCCGTCCAGCCGGGCGTCGTGAGCGTCACGCAGTCGACCGAGCTCGGCACGCTCTACACGGTCGAGGAGCTGCGCGCGCTCGCCGACCACGCGCACGCGCACGGGATGCTGTTCCACATCGACGGCTCGCGGCTGGCGAACGCCGCGGCGTCCTTGGACGTGGACCTGCGGGCGATCACGACCGACGTGGGCGCCGACGTCGTCAGCGTCGGCGGCACCAAGATCGGCCTGCTCGCCGCCGAGGCGGTGCTCGTGCTCAACCCGGAGCTCGCGCCGTCGCTGCTGTACCTGCGCAAGCAGTCGATGCAGCTCGCGTCGAAGATGCGCTTCGTCAGCGCCCAGCTGCTCGCGCTGCTCGACGGCGACCTGTGGCGGCGGTCGGCGGGGAACGCGAACGCGATGGCGCAGCGGCTCGCCGACGGCGTGCGCGAGCACGTCGAGGTCACCCAGCCCGTCCAGGCCAACGGCGTCTTCGCGATCCTGCCGCCCGGCGCGGCCGGGGAGCTCCAGCGCTCGTTCAAGTTCTACGAGTGGAACGAGGCCACCGGCGAGGTGCGCTGGATGTGCTCGTGGGACACGACCGAAGCGGACGTCGACGCGTTCGTCGCCGCCGTGCGGGACGTCGTCGCCGCCACGGTGCAGTGAAGGCGACCAACACCGCGGGGTACGAGGCGCCGATCGGCCTGACGGCCGATCCCGTGGTGTTCACGCTGCTCGACGGCCGGCTGTGCGTGTTGCTGGCCCGCCGTCTCGAGGAGCCGCAGCGCGGGATGTTCTCGTTGCCCGGCGGGTTCGTCGGCGCGTCGGAGGCACCCAGCGAGACCGCCGAGCGCAAGCTGCGGGAGAAGACCGGCGTCGGGTCGGTCCACCTCGAGCAGCTGCGCACGTACGCCGACCCGGCGCGTGATCCACGCGGCTGGCTCCCGACGATCGCCTACATGGCGCTCGTGCGCCCCGAGACGCTGCCGGAGGAGACCCCGGCGGAGCGCGAGGCGTCCTGGCATCCGGTCGACCGGCTGCCGGAGCTCGCGCTCGACCACGCGACGATCGTCGACGACGGCATCTGGCGCCTGCACGCGCGGGTGGGGGACAAGGTCTGGTTCGTGCGCAAGGCGCTCGCGCTCCTGCCCGAGCCGTTCACGCTCCGCCAGGCCCAGCAGCTCTACGAGGCGCTGCGCGGCGAGGTCGTGGACGCGGCGAACTTCCGCCGTGACATGCGCGGCACGGGCCTGCTCGAGGACACCGGCTCGCAGCGATCCGAAGGGCCCGGGCGTCCCGGGCGGCTGTATCGGCGCGTCTGACTCGCGCGCCAAGGTCGCGCCAAGGGGTTCACAAGGCGGGCGGCGTTTCCTTCGCGGGGCAACGAGCCCGAGCCAAGGATGTCTCCCGTGTCGATGTTCAGTCGTGTCGCCCTGCTGTGTGTTGCCGCCTTGGCGGTCGGCGCTTCACCCGCGCTGGCCTCCGGCACCTTGCGCGTGAGCGTGACCGGCCCCGGGGCCGTGACCGGCACCGGCATCAACTGCACCCGCGCCCTCGGCGGAGCCACCACCGGTGACTGCACCGAGCTCTTCGCGGACGAGAAGGTCTGCGAGCTCGACGACCGCGGCAAGCCCGTCTGCCACATGGAGCCGCGCGGCACGACCCTGCGAGCGACCACCTCCGCGCCCGGCTTCGCCTTCAACGGCTGGAGCGGCGACTGCTCCGGCACCGGCGTGTGCGGCGTCGTCCTCGAGGACGACCTGTCGGTCACCGCGACCTTCCGCGACGTCTCCGCGCCGTCGGTCGGCCTGTCGGGCGTCGGCTCCGGCGCAGTGGTGCGCGGCGGCGTGGCGCTGGGCGCGACCGCGAGCGACAACGCCGGCGTGGTCCGCGTGGTCTTCGCCGTCGGCGGCACCACGATCGTCGACGAGACGCCCCCGTACGCCGCGACCATCCCGACCGCCGGCATGAAGGACGGCGGCTACCAGGCGAGCGCGACCGCCTTCGACGCCGCGGGGCTGTCGAGCGCGAGCAGCGTCCCGGTGACGGTCGACAACACCGCGCCGGCCGTCGGCGTCACCGGCCCTTCGGGCGCCGCGTTCCCCGGCGGCTCCACCCAGACGTGGGCCCTGACCACGACCGACACCACCGCCACGACCGTCGCGTGCAGCGTCGTGCCGACCGGCTCCCCGGCGGCCTTCGGCGCCTGCTCGGGCGGCGCCGGCTCGCACACCGTCTCCGGCAAGCCACACGGCACCTACGTCTTCACCACGCGCGTGACCGACGCCGCCGGCAACGTGACGGACGTCTCCCGCAGCTTCTCGATCGACGCCGTCGCCCCGGTCACGAGCCTCGTCTCCGACGTGGAGGACGGCGCCACCACCACCGCGACTTCCGTGGGCTGGTCGTTCACCGCGAGCGAGCCCGGCGTGACCTACGCGTGCCGCGTCTACCCGGCGGCCCTCACGCCCGGCGCCTTCGCCCCCTGCTCGGCGGCGAGCGGCCACGCCGCCTCGGGCTTCGCGCCGGGCACCTACGCCTTCGAGGTGCGGGCCACCGACGCGGTCGGCAACGTCGAGTCGGCGCCGGTCAAGCGGACCTTCACGGTCGTGCCCGCGCCGGCGGCCGTGGTCGTGCCCGAGCCGGGCCCGCCTTCGGGCGGCGGCGGTGGCGGCGGCGGCGGCGCGGCTCCGGTCGGCGGCGGCGCGGGCGGCTCGACCCCGCTCGGCGGCGCCAAGTCCGCGGCGGCCGCGCCCCAGATCATCGTCACCCTCGCCTTCGGCTTCTCCAACAAGACCCCGAAGGCGACCAAGCTCACCTCGCTCGTCGTCAAGGGCGTCCCGGCCGGCTCCACCGTCTCCGCCAGGGGCTTCAAGAAGACCAACGCCTCCGGCACCGTCTCCCTCAAGCCCCTGATCAAGAAGCCCCTGAAGGCCGGCTCGACCATCACCGTGACGATCTCCCACCCGGCCATGGCCACGGCCATCAAGACGCTGAAGATCCGCCCCGGGAAGGCCCCGCTGGTCACCACCCGGTGCCAGCCGCCCGGCGGCAAGCCCACGCCGTGCTGACCGGTTCCGGGCGGCGCAGCATCTAAGCTGCGCCGCCAAGCCCCTGTAGCTCAGCTGGATAGAGCAGCGGACTTCTAATCCGCAGGTCGTTGGTTCGAATCCAACCGGGGGCGTAGACGAGGCGTCCTCGCGGGCTTGCACCGAACGGGAACGACGGCCGCTGGCGCGGCGGCGGAGTACCTCCGATTCGTCGGGGTCGACCGCCAACGCGAGGCGAGCACGATCGCGACTACAAGCGTGACATCTACTAGCACCGCCACCGACCGTGGGATCAGCACCGCTGCCGGTACCGCACGAAACAGAACATTTCGTGCTAGTTTGTCCATATGCCGGGCGCCGTCTACACCGAGCTGGCTGAGATCGCGAACGAGCAGTACGGCTTCCTGACACCCGAGGACGCCCGTGAGCGCGACATCGATCCGATCAACCTCGTGCGCATGTTCCAGCGCGGCCACCTCGAACGGCGGGCCACCGGCGTCTACCGACTGCGCTTGACGCCGCCATCTCGTCTCGACGCATACATGGAGGCGGTGCTCTGGCCTGGCCGCGGCGTGCGAGCGACCCTGTCGCACGAGACGGCGCTCGACCTCTACGAGCTGAGCGACGTGAACCCAGCGAAGATCGACGTCACGCTGCCCCGTAGACATCGCGTTCGACGGGCGAGCCCGGGCAACTACCGGATGCACTTCGAAGACCTGGCGACTGACGACGTGACCGTGTTAGAGGGCCTGCCGATCGTCACGCCAGCGCGCGCGATCCGGCAGGCTCACGCCGCGAAGGTCGGGCCTGCGCTGATCGGCCAAGCGATCGACCAGGGGGAGAGCAACGGACGGCTGTCCCGGCGTGAGGCGATCGCGCTGCGTACCGAGCTAGGCGTCGAGCGCGGAAGCGGGGTTCGGCGCTGACCGGTTCGGAGTTCACGCGCCCGAAGCGGCCACCGACGCGGCGAAGCCACCTCGAGCAGCTGGTCGACCGGTACGGGCGAGCACATGGTCTCGCCGTCGAGCGCACTCGGCGATGGGTCTCGGTGATGGCCTTCATCGGCGCGATGGAACGTGTGCGCGCGGACGACGGTCCGCGATTCCTGGTGAAGGGCGGCGTCTCGATCGAGCTGCGCCTCGGGCTCCGAGCGCGCGCGACGAAGGACGTTGATCTGGTGTTCCGCGGCGATCCCCCCGAAATGCGCGAAGCGCTCGAGGAGGGGCTCGCGCAGCCGTTCTCGGGCTTCACGTTTCGCCGCAAAGGCGAGGTCGGGGACATCCGAGACACCGGCAGTCGGCGCCTCCTGATCCAGTTGAGCTTCGGCGGGCGCGACTGGCAAACCCTGCAAGTTGAGATCGCGCGACCCGAGGCGGACGAGATCGAGTTGGTGCCCGTTGCGGTCAGCATCTCCGACTTCGGTCTCGAAGCGCCAGAGCAGGTTGCGTGCCTGTCCTTGCGGTACCAGGTCGCGCAGAAGCTGCACGCCGTCACGGAGCAGCCGAACGACCGTCAGAACCTGCGTTTCTGGGACATCGTTGACCTGCTTCTGCTGGAAGAGCTTCTCGGCGAAGATCTCGCGCCGCTGCGCGACGCCGCAGTTTCCATCTTCGCTACTCGCGGCACCCATGCCTGGCCGCCTGAGCTTGTCATCCCCGCCTCGTGGCGGGAGCCCTACGCACGGACCGCAGGCGAGATGGATGCAAGTCTGCCGGCAGGTATCGACGAGGCAGCGCAGCGGGTCAGGCAGATGATCCGCGACATCGCGGCGGCGTAACCCCTTTCGACTCCCAGTCATCGAGGTGGGACAGCACGATCGGTCTAGCTGCCGACTCGTACCACCGCATGGCTAGATGGCAGGCGCTGGCTGGAGACGTGCAGAGACGGCGGACCGCATCTCCGCGAAGAGCCAAGCTGTCTCCGCGTCCCGTGACCACCAAGGACACTGGCGCCGTCGCTCGCAAGACCAGCAACTGACTACCTCAAGGGTTGCTCCTCGGCGACAGCGCGTTGAGCGGTTCCCGCTGCCAGTTGATGGAGCACGCGGCGCTCCGGGGTGGACGAGGCGAACCGCGTGCGATGGGGGCAGCAGTGCAAGTGTCCTAATGAGTCTGGTTTGCTTGATAGAAACCCTCCATGGACACCAACCAATACGAAGCAGCCGTAACCCGATTGAAGTCCGTGAATGCCGTCATCGAGGACTTGGACCCGGCGATCCGCGCGGACGCATTTAGGGTGCTCGAATCGTACGTGACCGGTGCACCCACGACTAAGGGGCGCGCCGACACGGCGAGCCAGCGTGCTGGTGATGCTGGCGGCGGCGAGACAGTGTCAGTGATCGCCGCAAGCACACTTGACGACGACTCGATCATTCAACTCCTCGAGAAGCACGAGAGTACCGCCGCTACCGACAACGGAGTCCTGGTGACCGCGATTTTCTACTCGGTTTTCGGCCGAGGACCGTTCGAGCCGAAGGACTTCAAGACATTTGCTGATCGGCACGCCATGATCTGGCCGAATCAGTACCACAAGACCGTGGCTAGGCGTAAGCAGGATGGCAACTTGATCGTTCGCAAGGCGCAGGATGGTTGGTACGTGACGACTGCGGGCGAGGCTTACTTCCGTGAGACGTACGGCGTGAAGCGCGGCAACCAGCCACGTCCTGAGTAGCCGAAGTCTCGGTCGCCGCCGCGCGGGTTCATCTCCCCGCCTCCGACCCACGAGCCGCCCGTCGGATGTGGCAATCGCCGCACCCGTGGCGTCTCCGACCGGCCGACGGTGCATCAGCGACAGTCATGATCTAGTAAGCGTTCTGTCATGGCTGAGTTCCGGAAGGCGCGCTTCGAACGCTGCGCCTCGGCTGGCCGGCTTGGGGGGCGGTCGCGCAAAGCAGCCCCGGCCCGCTCTCGCGGGCACGACTACGGCAGAGCGGGCGAGGCGTCGCTGGCCATTCGGCAAGGGGGAGCCTCGCCTGCGTCTGTGACTTGCTCTCGTCCGCCACACGGCGTGAGGAGCGGGGCGACCACGGTCCCGTGCACGACCATCACCCCGGCGACGAGTAGTACGGGAGACTTGAGGCGAACTCGGCGCTCCTACCGACGTGGAGTCGGATACCAAGCCACGGAGGTCGAGCCAGCCGTGGTGTTCGTGGGTCTAGGCGGGAAGCGGTGAAGTTCGTCACGACCGTCCCTTGCATCGTGCCTCGGACGTACATAGGAACATCCGATCGTTCTCTGTGGCCAGTGCCGGAGGCTCCGAACGAGGTCTAGCTCGAACTGCTTGCCGAACCGATCCGATATCGGGTCGAGCGGATGTTCCCGTCCTAAGCTGCCGGCCTGTCGAGTCAGCTCTAAGAGCACCAAGAGGATTCAGACCCGCTTCGCTTCAGCACTACGACGACTCGTGTGACGCTCTAGAGCCAAAATGCGCGCAACTTTCTCTCTGCTCTTGAAGTCGTAGTGAGCTGCGCTTCAGGTGCGATTGAAGTCGCGGGGGTCAGGCCGTCTAGATGGCCGTGAAGACGCCATTCGAGCAATGTGCGAAGCGCAACGAGCATCGGTAACGTTGCTTCAGACGTGGCTCCGCCGGCGCTGACGCTATCGTGATACTCCCAACATAAGGAGGGCGATATGCCCGAGGCGTTCAGCGTGCGGATTAACCGCCGTGACGGGATCGTGGAGATCGACGGCCCGGACAAGGACTGGATCACCGAGCAGCTGGACAGGCTGTCGGTGGTCTACACGGAGCCGCCCGGCTCGGCCGCGACCTCAACCGCGAGCACTTCAGCAAGCGAAGGCGTGAAGTCGACGACGAAGGCGGCCGGCACGGAAGCGACGGGCACCCGCAGCCGTCGTTCTGGCAAGTCGAGTACGACTCGGGCCAGCCGGAAGCCCGAGCTCGAGCAGGCGCTGACGACGGAGATCAAGACCGCGCTTGAGGCGTACATCGAAGAGCGGGCGTCCGGGTGGAAGAGCAAGACCGGCCAGGCGGCGATCATCGCCACCTTCCTTATGGACAACGTCAGCTGGGGTGGCTGGATCGACCCGGATGACCTCTACACCGTCTACAGCGTGATGGGCATCACCGACGCGCCGTCGAACTTTCGTTCCCAAATCAGCAACGCCCGGCAGCGCAACGGGTACTTCGGCGCGTGGACCGACGGGCGCGCTCAGCTGACCCACGGCGGCGAGCGGTTCGGGCGCCACGGTTCCACGGGCTCGTGAGCGCGACCCTAACCGATCATCTGCACTCACTCCCGGGGGCGCTCTCGGGTGCGATCAGCGACACCTACCGGGACGTGATGGACCACTTCCTGAAGGGCGAGTGGGATGACGCGCAGGTGGACGCCGGCCGCTTCTGCGAGGCCGCCCTTCGGTATCTCGAGTGGAAGATGGCTGGCACGTTCACCGCCATTGACGGCAAAAGCAAGCCGAATCGCAAGACCACGGTCAACAAGGCGCAGCAAGACACCAGCCTGGCGCCTTCGCTTCGTGCGCAAATACCGCAGAGCATCGAACTCACGATGGACTTCCGGAACAATCGGAACACCGCGCACCTGGGAAACATCGACGCGAACAAGATGGACGCGACGTGCGTAGTGCAGAACGTCACGTGGGTTGTGGGTGAGATCGTTCGGCTCGAGACACAGAAGCCGCCGGCCGAGGTCCAGCGTTTGCTCGACCAGCTCGCCGAGCGTCACGTCCCGCTCGTTCAGACGGTAAACGGGCGGCCCGTCATACTCGATCCAGGTATGGGGGCTAGCGATAAGGCGCTCGTCCTGCTCTACCAACAAGCCAAGCCTGTGCCGATCCATACGCTGCGCCAGTGGGCTGAATACGGCAACTCGTCGCGGTGGACGAGTACGGTCATCAGGGGCCTGGAGAAGAAGCGTCAGGTCCACGTGGACAGCGGCAACGTCGCACTGCTGATCCCGGGGGAAGCGAAAGCGCAGCAACTGATCCTCGACGCGGGCGGACTCTGAGCCTCTGGGCGAGAGGTCGGGTTCTAGTAGTCCTTACGACTGGGGTCCTCGATGCGTTGCGCGGACGATCCGTCAGGGCCACCGGCAGCCCGTCGGATACGGCCCACGAAGCTGGGGACTCGCTCTATCGTCACGTCGGACCGGACCAGAACATCTCCAGAGTCCAGACTCGTAGGGCGCTAAGCGCTAGCCCCCCAGGGGGCTTGTTGAGTAGTCGTCGACTATTTGTGCGGTGGCCGCGGTCTCTGCGTGCCGGTCGCGCAACGCCTGGTTACGTGCCGCGAACCGTGCCCCCGACTCGGCAAATATAACCTCGTAGAAGCCGAGCGTATCCGAGCAAGATTGGCTCTAGGTCAGGCAAAGTGCCTGCAAATACGCAACGTCTAATCGTTGGTTCGAATCCAACCGGGGGCGCTTCCGCGCGGGTGGCTAGTGCGCCATCGCCGGCGCGGCGCCGACCGCGGCCGGCTCGGGGACGCCCGGGCGCAGCAGGAACGTGGAGACGAGGCCGCCGACGGCGAGGATGCCCGCCGCCCACCAGAAGGCGGTGGTGTAGCCGTGCATCGCCGACTCCACGGCGAGGTCGCCGCGGGACAGCGCGGTCGCGTTGTCGGTGGCGAAGCTGGTCACCGCGCTCGCGAACAGCGTGGAGAGCAGGGCGGTGCCGATGGAGCCGCCGACCTGCTGCGTGGTGTTGACCATCGCCGAGCCGACGCCCGCGTCGCGCGGCTCGATGCCGAGCGTGGCCGTGGCCATCGCCGAGGCGAACACGAAGCCCATCCCGAAGCCGAGGATGACCAGGCCCGGCAGGACGCCGGTCACGTAGCTGGAGGTGCTCTCGAGCCGGGTGAAGACGAGCATCGCCACCGTGGAGAGCGCGAGGCCGGTGGCGATCAGCGGGCGCGGGCCGAACTTGGGCAGCAGCCGCGTGCTGACGAGGCCGATCGAGGCCATGATCGCGAAGTTCATCGGCAGGAAGGCGAGGCCGGTCTGCACCGGGGTGAGCTCCAGCGTGCGCTGCATGTAGTAGGTGAGGAACAGGAAGACGCCGAACATGCCCGCGCCGACGGTGCCGATCGCCAGGTAGGAGCCGCCGCGGTTGCGGTCGAGCACGACGCGCAGCGGCAGCAGCGGGTCGGCGACACGGCGCTGGATCACCGCGAAGGCCGCGAGCAGCAGCGCGGAGGCGATCAGCATCGCGATCGTCAGCGGCGCGCTCCAGCCGTTGGTCTCAGCGTTCGAGAAGCCGTAGACGAGCGCGAACAGGCCACCGGTGACCGTGACGGCGCCGGGGATGTCCAGGCGCGGACGCTGACCCTCGGCGTGCCGGCCCGCGTGCAGCAGCGACAGCGCGCCGAACGCGGCCGGGATCGCGAACAGCAGGTTCACGTACAGGCACCAACGCCATGACAGGTACTCGGTCAGCACGCCGCCCAGCAGCAGGCCGACGCCACCGCCGATGCCGGCGATGCCGCCGAAGACGCCGAACGCCTTGTTGCGCTCGATCGGGTCGGTGAAGGTGGTGGTCAGCAGCGACAGCGCGGCCGGCGCGAGCAGCGCGCCGAACACGCCCTGCAGCGCGCGGGCGATGACGAGCACGCCGAAGCTGCCCGCAGCACCGCCGAGGGCCGAAGCGCCGGCGAAGCCGAGCAGGCCGATGATGAAGATCTGCTTGCGGCCGATGAGATCACCGATGCGGCCGCCGAGCAGCAGCAGCGAGCCGAAGGCCAGGGCGTAGGCGGTGATGATCCACTGGCGGCTGTCGTTCGAGAAGCCGATGTCGGCCTGCGCCGATGGCAGTGCGATGTTCACGATCGTGGCGTCGAGGACGACCATCAGCTGGGCGATGCCCAGGACCGCGAGGATCAACCAGCGGCGTTCGTGGTGGGGATCGGTGTGGGTGCTTGGGGAGGCGTGCGACATCGGCAAGGCACTGTAGCGGCGAAACGGAGGGATGGCCTCCATATGGAGGAATGTGCTCCACATCACGCTTGCTGCGGCTATCTTGGGGTCATGGAGTCCTCGATCACCGAGCCTGAGGCGCAGTCGCGCCCGCTCCGCAAGGACGCCGAGCGCAATCGCCGGCGGATCCTGGACGCGGCAGCGGTCGTCTTCGCGCAGCACGGGCTCGGCGCGTCGCTCGACGACATCGCCCACGAGGCCGAGGTCGGGATCGGCACCGTCTACCGGCGGTTCCCCAACAAAGAGCTGCTGATCGACGCGCTCTTCGACGACCAGGTCAGTGCCATCGTCGCCCTCGCCGAGGCCGGCCTGGAGCACGAGGACCCGTGGGAAGGCCTGGAGTTCTTCGTCCGCAGCGCCCTCGAGCGACAGGCCGCCAACCGTGGCTTGAAGGAGCTCATCCTCGGCGCCCGCATGAGCGCCGGCACCGGCTGCACCGCCGAGGGTCGCGTCCGCATCGAGCCGCTCGTCACCCAGCTCGTCGAACGCGCCCAGGCCGCCGGGCGCCTCCGGGACGACATCGACACCACCGACATGCCGCTCATCCAGATGATGATCGGCGCGGTCGTCGACTACACGCGCACCGTCGACCCGCAGGTGTGGCGCCGGCTGCTCACCGTGGTCCTCGACGGCCTGCGCGCCCCGTCCGGGACGCGCACGCCGATGCCGACCGGCCCGCTGGACAGCGACGGGCTGCTCACGGCGATGTCGGGCTGGAACCCGCCCCGGTAGGCGCCGAGCCAAGAAGCTTGTCGTCCGGATAGGCTTCGCCGGTTGAAGAACCCTGATCGGTTGGCCAGGTCGCAGCGCGCGTCGTCGGCGTACGGTCGCATCCGACCCCGGAGGAGACCGTGCCGTTGCCAGCGTCCGCCAGTCCCACTGCGAAGGTGCGCCGATGAGGCGGCCCGCCTCGTCGTTCCCGATGCGCTGGGCGGTGTTGCTCGGCGCAGGCGTGCTCTTCCTGCTGATGGTCGGCGCGTGTGCGGGGAGCTCGGACGGCAGCGGTGACGCTGACCGCGCCGCGTCGCTCGGCGACCCGCCCGCCGAGGCCACGGTGTCTCCGGCCCCGACGCCGGACCCTGCCCGAGCGGCGCGGGTGGCCGCGAAGCGCCTGGCCACGCGCGGTCACTACGCCGAGGCCGCGGAAGGGCTGGCGGCCGCCGGGCTCGACGACGAAGCCGAGCGCATGGAGCGCCGCGGCGCTCGTGCGCTCCTGCGCTCCGCCCGCGCCGCGCTGGGCAAGCAGCGCTACGCACGCGCCAAGCGCCTGGTCACCCAGTCGCGCTCGCTGCACAAGACGGCGGCGTCACGGACGGTCCTCGCCGGCGCCGACGCCGGGATCGCGCGCGTCGCGGCCGCAGCGCGGGAGCGGCGCCGGCTCGCCCGCATCGCCCACGACCAGCGCACGTGCTCGAAGGCCGAGCGGCGCGCGGTTCGCGACGGGGCCGGCACACCACCCGGATGTGTGGCCTACGCGGCCGAGCAGGCGGCGGAGGTCGAGGCCGAGCCCGCGGACAACGGCGGGGGAGACTGCGACCCGAACTACGCCGGCGCCTGCTTGAAGCCCGACTCGCCGGACTATGACTGCGCGGGCGGCAGCGGCGACGGCCCCGACTACACCGGCCCGGTGCAGTCGGTCGGCGACGATCCGTACGATCTCGACCGCGACGGTGACGGCCTCGCCTGCGAGACGAGCTGAGCACCGGTTCTGAGAGGATCGTGCGTATGGCCCGGGCCGCCGACGGCTGGCTGTACGCGAACGCGTTGCGTCACCGCGTGCTGTACGAGTACGCGGGCAGTCCCGCGAGCCCGAGCGATGTCGCCCGTCGCCTCGGGAGGCCGCTCAACCTCGTCAGCTACCACACGGGGGTGCTGCGCGAGCACGGGTTCCTGGAGCTCGTGCGGACCGAGCGGCGGCGGGGCGGCACCGCACACGTCTATCGCGCCGTCGCCGACGCGACCATCGAGGACGAGGAGTGGGCCCGGCTGGCACCGGGTGCCCGGCGGATGCTCGTCCGCGGTGCGCTCGCGTCGATCACCGAGACGAGTTGGGAGGCGGCGCTGGCGGGCGCGTTCGACGCGCGGACCGCGCACCTGAGCCGGTTGCCGGTGCAGCTCGACGCCGTCGCCCGGCGGGACGTGGCGATCCTGCTGCGTCGCCTGGTGGATGAGCTCGAGGCGATCCAGGCCGCCGCCGACCGACGCGCCGCCGATGGCCGTCGGCGTGTCGACGTGGTGCTGGCCGGGTTCGAGATGGATGAGCGTCAGAGCGCTTTCGGCGTGCGCTCGTAGGCCAGCATCACGACCTCGTAGGCGGCGCGGTCCGCCGCGTCGCGGGCGGTCGCGTCGGCGACGATCGCCTCGAGCTCGGCGAAGGCGGTCCTCAGGAGCGCGGCCAGGGCGTCGGCGCCGTCCTCGTCGAGCAGCAGCGGCGAGCGGGTGAGCTGGACCTGCGGCCCGTCGAAGCCGCCGGCCAGAGCGGCGCGCCGGACGTCCTCGTAGACGTGCTCGAGGGCGCCGAGGGCGAGCACGCGGCGGGTCGTGCCGGGGAGCGTCCGCCAATCCTCATCCTCGAGGAACGCGGGCACGGCGGCGTGGTAGAAGCGGCTCAGCGCGCCACGGCGGCGCTCGGTCCTCACCAGCTCGACGAAGCCGTCCCGCAGCAGGATGCCGGTGTGGTAGGCGACGCGGTTCACGGGTTCCGAGAGCCGGTGCGCCACCTGGCTCGGGCTGGTGACGGCGAGGGTGTACTCGAACAGCAGCCGCCGGCGCAGCGGATGGCTCAGCGCGACGGGGAGGCGATCAGCCACCGGCGGATGCTCGCACAGCCCGCCTCGGGACCGACCACCGCGCGCCGGCCGCTTGCGTGGACGGCGCGCGGCGCGGTGGACTAGGCGCCCTTCCAGAAGCCCGACTCGTTGACGACCGGACGATCCGTCGCGTTGATCTGCATTTGCACCCCCCTTTCCGTGACCATGGCGCACGTGGGACGAAGACGCACGCCGCTCGGCAGATGTACGGTGATTGGATCACCTCACCGACGCGTTGGCGAGACGACGTTCCGTCCTGCGCCGTGCGCTCGCCGAGCGCGTCCCGGACACCGCTACGCCGGCGGCTCCCGCCGGCAGCGGATCTGGACCCGGCGAAGCGCCACGTTGTCCATCGCGGTCAGCGTGGCGAGCACTCCGGCTTGGCCGAAGGGACGGTGGAAGGGGTAGCCCATCGGCTGCTGGTCGGGGTAGCTCTCGCGTGCGCCGCAGTAGCTCATCGACCCGCAGGTCTTCGGGCTGCCCAGCGTGTCCTTGGCCCAGTCGGTCAGGATGACCGCGAGGGTGAAGTCGGCGCCGGCCGTGCCCCCGGACGGCAGCAGCAGGCTGTAGGGCCAGCCGCAGTCGCACCATGGGTCCGTGCCGTCGCCGGGCGGATTGGCTCCCGGCGCCTTCACGCCTTTGCGCTTGATGACCGCCGACAGCGCGTCCGGGCGGCCGATCAGGTTCACGCCCGCGGTGAGGTGGCGGTCGAACTTGTCCAGCTCGATCCACATGCGCCGGTCCTCGACGTGTTCGGTGAGGACCAGGAAGACGCGGACGGTGGCGCGCACGTCGGCGTCGGCTTCCACACGGAGGAAGAGGCCGAACGGGTCGTGGACCAGGTGGGTCTGGAAGTAGGACTCCTGGGGCACGAACGTCTGGTTCCGGTTCTCGGGCACCGGTAGGGGAGACGCCACGCGGGAGCGCGTGAAGTCCGTGGTGAGCGTGTCGGTCGTGAGGCCGTCGGGGTCGTCGAAGGCCGCACCGCCGAGCCGGGCACGCGCGAACGCGTCGAAGTCGCCGTCATCGACCTGCGCCGACAGCGCGAGCCGCACGTCGAGCGTGCCGTCGTCGCGGAAGTGCACGCCCGGAGCGGCCGCCTCCGACAGGTCGGCCGGGCCGAGCCGGTCCTCGACGCGCCGGCCCTGGTCGTCGATGTGCCGGTGCCAGCGGTAGAAGAACGGATCGCGGATCGCGGTCTCGACGTAGTTCATCACGCCCCACCAGGTCTCCCCGCCTTGCGGGTCGGCGGACATCCCGGTGAGCACGTGTCCGAACCCATGGATGTTGGGATAGGGGCCCGGAGCGGTGTCGCTGTGATCGAGGCTGAGGTCGCTGCTCGGGCCGGTGTTGAGGTCCGAGGGCTCGATCGCCGCGCCGAGCTGGTTGCCGTCCAGCGGACCGAGCTGCGGCAGGGCGGGCACGGTCAGGTGCCCGGCGGTGATCGCCTGATCCAGTCTCGAGAAGCGCTCGGCGAGCTGGGCGGGCCCGGCGTCCGGCCGGATCTCCCGGAGCGAGGTCCCGGCGGGGCGGGTGACGTAGCGCTCGGCCCCGTAGCCCTCAGCGATCGGCTGGTCGTAGGGCGGCTCGAACGGGCTCGCGACCGGTAGGCCCGCGATCCGGCGCTCGGTGTCGTAGCGGGCGAGCATCTGCCGGTGCATGTAGAGGAACAGCTCGCCCTGGCGCGGCTGGGTCGGGAGCTGCGTGCCGTCGGGCATCGTGATGCCGCCCGTGTTCCAGACGTCGTGCCAGTGCGCGTGGTGCTCGTTGGCGAACGGGTCCTCCCGGTACCAGTCGAGCACCTGCTCGGTGGCCGGCAGCGTCCGGCTCGGGGCGTCGGCGCGGTCGTGCTCGCCCGGTGGGAGCGGGACGTCGCTGTCCACCGCGGTCTCCGCCGGGAGCGCGACGACCGCACGGGCCGCCGCGCTGTGGGTGACGAACGACTTGAGCGCCCGCTTGACGAGGCCGCGTGACGACTCCGTCACCACCGCGTCCTCCGCCGCCGCGATCGCTCCCGCGACACCACGCGCCTGCTCCGCGGCGAACAAGGTCGACGCGACCTCCGCCGCGCGCCGCGCATGAGCGGGGATGAACGGCGAGAACGGCAGTGGCACCGACGTCTCGCGCACATCCGCGGCTTCGGTGTCCGGCGCGAGCAGGGCGTTGACCCGCTCCTGCAGCTCGACGTCGATCGGCACGGCAGGCCTCCTCAGTCTTCCCTACACGTACGTGCAACCCTAACCGATGAAGAGACGGGCGGAAGGGGCAGATCTACATGACCATCGACTGGGTTGCAAAACGCAACTCTGTATATTGTTGAGCTATGCAACTACCTCTCGTGCGGCAGCCGGAGATCGCCTCGGCGGTCCGGCGTGCGCTGGCGGGCGTTGACGTCCCGGCCCTTCCCGTCACGCTGCGCTTCTGGGACGGCAGCGTGCTCGAGGGCGGCGCGCCCGTCGTCGAGGTACGCGATCCGGCCGCGATCGCGTACGTCCTTCGCTCCCCGAACCAGATCGGGCTCGCGCGCGCCTGGGTGACCGGCGCGGTCGACGTGCCCGACGACGCGGACCTGGAAGCGATCCTGCGGCTGCGCGGCAGCTTCCACATCCCGCTGTCCAAGCGCGACCTCGCGCGCCTGGCGCTCAGCGCCGCGCGGATCGCCGGGCCCGCCCTGCTCAAGGCCCCCGTGCCCGCGACCGAGGCGCCGCGCACCGGCCGGCTGCACTCGCTCGGGCGCGACAAGGCCGCCATCCAGCATCACTACGACGTGTCCAACCGGTTCTACGAGCAGCTGCTGGGGCCGAGCATGGTCTACTCGTGCGCGTACTTCGCCGAGCCGGCGGAGACGCTCGAAGCGGCGCAGGCGCGCAAGCTGGACCGCATCTGCCGCAAGCTGCGCCTGCAGCCGGGCGAGCGGTTGCTGGACATCGGCTGCGGCTGGGGCTCGCTCCTGATCCACGCGGCGCGCGAGTACGGCGTCAGCGGCGTGGGTGTGACCCTCAGCGAGGCGCAGGCCGCGCTCGCGCGCACCCGGATCGCCGACGCCGGCTTGAGCGACCGGATCGAGATCCGCGTGCAGGACTATCGCGAGATCACCGACGGCCCGTTCGACAAGATCGCCAGCGTCGGCATGTACGAGCACGTCGGGCGCGGCGAGCTCGCCCACTACACCGCCGCGGTCCACGAGCTGCTCGTGCCCGGCGGCCTGTTCCTCAACCACGGCATCGCGCGGTTGCACTCGGACCCGCCGGCGGCGGACACGTTCATCTACCGCTACGTGTTCCCGGACGGCGAGCTGTCGCCGGTCACCGACGTGATGGTGGCGATGGAGCGCAACGGGTTCGAGGTGCGCGACGTGGAGTCGCTGCGCGAGCACTACGCGCTCACGCTGCGCCGCTGGGTCGCGAACCTCACCGGTGCGTGGGACGCCGCCGTGGCCGAGGTCGGCGAGGAGCGCGCCCGCGTCTGGCGGCTGTACATGCTCGGCTCCGCGCTCGGGTTCGAGGAGGGCGACGTGACCGTCTACCAGGTGCTCTCCGCGCGGGACGGCGCGCCGCACGGGCTTCCGCTCCAGCGCGCCGACGCGATCCGCGGCGGTGGCGCTTGCGAGACCCGGACCCGCACGTGGGCGCGCCGTGGCGTGCCGGCCTACAGCAGCTCGGCCAGCGCGACGAACGGCGCGGTGTCGTAGCCGCCCCACTCGGAGCGCTCGTCGAGCACCCCGGTGAGCCGCACGAGCGCCCACGCCCGCACGTGCTCGGCGTCCGCGTCGAGCACGTCGGAAGCGATCGCGATGCGCCGGCGGAGGATCTCCGCGCGGTCGGGCTGGGCGAGCAGCCACGAGCGCTTGGCCCAGACGAGCGAGACGGCGTCGTAGGCGGCGTCGGCCAGGACGGGCAGCGGGTCCACGGCGACGTGGCCGCCGTCGTGGGCGAGGACGTTGCCGGGGTTCAGGTCGCCGTGGCACGCGACCGGCGCTCCGTCCCCGGTCGCGAGCGCGCGGTGCAGCGCCCCGATCTCCTGCTCGCGCGCAGGGGAGAACGGGTGCCCGAGCGCGTCCATCAGCCCGCCGAAGCGCTGCGCGCGGATCGCCACTTCCTCGGCCGCGCGGGGAAGGATCAGCAGATCCTCGTCGTCGGCCGGGCGCTGGAGGCGGCGGGCGAGCCCGCAGCCGTGCTCGAGCATCTCCTCGTCGCCCAATGTGTCCAGCGTGGCGCCCGGGCGGCAGCGCTCGAGCAGCAGCGCGCCCGCGGCGAGGTCGACGCCGAGCATCCGCGCGGCGCCGTCGCCGGCCCAGCGCCGCAGCGCGTAGGCCTCGAGCCGGTTCGCCGCGCCCTGCGCGCCGCCCGTGGGGGAGAGCTTGAGCACGGCGTCGCGACCGTCGGCGGTGCGCACGTCGAGCAGGTAGCCGCCGATCCCGCCCGGCAGCGGGCGCAGCGGCGTCAGCCGCCAGCGCGCCACCACCTCGGCGAGCCGCGCCTCGAGGCCGGCCAGCCACGTCTCCCCGTCCGGGAAGCGCCGGGCGACCGCCGCGGCGTGGTCATCGGTCAGCCCGTCGAGCACGCACCGACCGTAGCTGAAGGCCGCGCCGGACCCGAAGGCCCGGCGCGGCCGCCGCTCAGCGCACCGACACGCGCGTCGCGCCCGCCGACTCGGGCTTGAGCGCCGCGCTGCCCAGGAACCGCACCTGGACGGTCACGCGCGAGGCGCCGCGGAGCGAGGCCGCCCGCAGCGTCACCCGCGAGGTGAACGTGCACTTCGCGCCCAGCGTCGCCGTGCGCGTGGAGAGCGTCCGCTTGCCGGCCTTGACCGTGACCTGCACCTTGCCGCCGCCACACGCGCTCGCCCGCGTCAGCCCGCTCGGGAGCAGCACGGTGCCGGTCGTCCGCAGGGTGCGCTTGCCCAGCCGCGTCGTGCGGGCCGAGAACCGCCGCGCGAGGACCGGTGCCTTCGTCGCGGCGCTCGAGACCGTCGCGGGGACCGTCGGCACCGTGTTGGTGGACGGCACGGGCGCGGGTGCCTGCGTCGTGGGCTCCGGGGCCTTCTCGATCTCCACGTCGACCGGCGTGGCCGTCGCGTCGTAGGGGAGCCGCGGCAGCTTCTTGGCCTCGATCGGCGTCGAGGCGAGCTGCTCGAGCGCGTACCCGAAGCTCACCATCTTCGCGTCGTCCCACGCGCGCCCGACGAACTGCATCGAGAGCGGGTGGCCGTGGTCGTTCAGGCCGACCGGCACGACCATGCCGGGAATGCCGATGTTCGACGTGGGCGGCGAGCCGAACGACGCGCCGAGCGCCGCGGTGTCGTTGTCGGAGAAGTCCGACGTGTTGCCGGGATAGAGGACCGCGTCGACGCCGTTGGCGTTCAGGTACTTCGCCCACTCCTCCTTGTACGCCGTCCGGCGGTCACGCGCGGCCTGCACCTGGGCGTCGGTCATGTCGATCGCGTTCGCCGTCGTCGAGCGGTTGTACGGCAGCTTCTTGGGCGACGCGATGATCTCGTTCGGATGCGCGTACGGCGAGTTCGGATGGGTGCGGATCCACTCGAACCAGCCCTCGTGGCCGAGGTTGGGGTTGCCGGGCAGGTTCGGCGGCGCCGCGACGCTGCCGGTCATGTCGACGAACTCGACACCGGCTGTCTTGAGCTGGGCGATGATCGCGTTGTAGCGGTCGATCGAGCCCTGCGTGCCGTACGAGGGCGTCGTGAACTGGCCGGGCACCAGACCGATCTTCGCGCCCTTGAGCGCGTCGGCCTTGAGCATCGTCGTCCAGTCCTTCGGGCGCTTGGCGTCGGCGTCGGCCTGCACCGTGCCGACGTCCTCCGGATCGGTGCCGGTCGTGACGTTGAGGATCTTCGCGAGGTCGGTCACGGTGCGCGCGATCGGGCCGGCGTAGTCCTGCAGGAACGTGAGCGGCGCGACGCCCGCGCCGGAGCTGAGGCCGTCCGTGCCGCGCAGCGACACCAGGCCGCCGGCTGCGCTCGGGGCGTACAGCGACACGCCGGTCTGCGAGCCCATCGAGAACGCCGCGAACGACGCGGCCACCGAGGCGCCCGAGCCACCGGACGAGCCCTGCGAGGTCGAGGATGGCTGGATCGCGTTCCACACCTGGCCCCACGGGCTCTCGGAGTGACGGCCCGAGTTCGCGAACTCGGACATGTTGGTCTTGCCGATGATGATCGCGCCCGCCTCGCGCATCCGCGCGACCTGGAACGCGTCCTTCTGCGGCCGGTAACCCTCGAACACCAGGGAGCCGTGCGTCATCGGCATGTCCTTGGTGTCGTACAGGTCCTTCACGGCCACGGGGATGCCGAGCAGATCGCCCGTCTTGCCGGCGGCGCGCGCCTCGTCGGCGGCCTTGGCCTGCGCCATCGCGTCGTCGGCGACCTTGATGAACGAGTGCAGGCCGAACTGGCCCGTGTCGTACGCGGCGATCCGGTCGAGGTAGGCGCGGACGATCTGCTGGGAGGTCGTCTTGCCCGACGCCATGTCCGCCTGCAGCTGCGTGAGCGTCTTGCCGACGACGTCGTACGGCGAGGTCGTGACCGGCGTCTCGCGCACCGTCGGGGAGTCGTGCTCCGGCTGCGGCGCGGTCACGGTCGAGCAGTCGAGCCCGGCGACCTGGAAGTTGACGATCGTGCACTTCTGGCCGACGCTCAGGTCGTCCAGCACCGGCGCGGAGGCGAGCGCCGCGGCGGCGGTGCGCACGGCCGCGATCTGCGTGCCGGCGGGGCGCGCGGCGTCCCGCTCGTTGCGCCCGACGACGACGAAGTGCACGAGCGAGACGGTCTCGCCCGGCTGGAGGGTGAGCGTGCGGATGTAGCCGCGCAGGTTCGCGTCGAACCCGTCGGCCGGGAGCGTGGAGCCGAACGGGTTGTGCGAGCTGAAGATGCCGGTCCGCGTGAGCGCGCCGCGCGTGCCCGGGGTGCCGAGGACGATCGCGGACGGGCCGTTCTGCGACGGGCCGGACGTGGGCGACGTGGCCGCGGCGGTCGGCGTCGCGTGCTCGACCCAGCTGTCCGCGGCGGTCACGGCCGTGTCGCCCGTGGAGCTGTCGACGATCTCGGACTGGTTCTCGCCGTTGTTCTGGCCGAAGATGCCGCCGAACGTGACCTTGATCGCCCGGGGGCTGCTCGTCGTGTTCTTGAACGAGTCGAGCCAGCGGCCCCACGTCGCGGTGCGCTCGAACCGCACCTGGCGGCGGATCTCGATCCCGCCGAGGTCCACCGCCTTGGTCGTCGTGAACGCGTCGACGCCGTCGAAGGTGAGCCCGAACCCGCGCAGCAGCTCGCCGTCCATGCGGTGCTTGGCGGGCTGGTCGACGCTGACGCGCAGGCCGGCGACGCTCAGGACCGCGCTGTCGGTCGTGGCGCGGATGCTGCCCGTGTCCAGGCCGGGCATCGCGGCGTCGTTGACGTCCCACGTGATCCCGTTGGCGGCCTGGATGTAGTTGATCGCGTGAGCGGGCGCGGCGACGGCCGCGGCAGCGGCGACCGTGAGCGCCGCGAGCGCGCCCAGCGAGGTACGGCTTGACAAGGAAACTCCCTATCCGTGGAAATGACCACGCGCCAGTCAACGTGAAAACGCGGTGATGCTGATCCGACCGGCGGATGAAAGAGGTTCGACTCCCGGTCCAGCCGGGTGACCGCTCGCAGTTGGCGTATCAACGTCATCCCCCGAGGGCTCTATGCGGATGAGAGGACCTTGTGCCGCATGCCCGCGGCACCGGGCGTTGCTCTCGTCGACGGTTGAGGAGCCCGCGCAGGATGCGGAGACATGCGAGGCACCATCGAAGCGCACCCTACGGCGACGGAGGCGCTGCGGCCTGGTTCAGACGGCGCGCGCCGCGGCCACGACCCTGCGGCGGACGGCGTTCGCCTTCCCGCTCGCGCAAGCGCTGCGAGAGCCGCTCGGGGATGCGTGCACCCCGGCGTTGGGACTGCTGCTGATCAGGAGGGCGCCGAGGCCAGCCACGCGGTCTGCGTGGGCGACAGCTCCAGCTCGGCGGCGGCGAACGCGTCGTCGAGGTGCGTCGCGGACGTGGTGCCGACCGCGGCCAGCACGTGCGCGGGCTGGGCGAGCACGTAGGCGAGCGCGACGGCCGTCGGCGTCGTGTCCAGCTCACCCGCCAGGTCCCGTGCACGCTCGCGCCGCTCGCGGTTGCGCGGGCTGTCCCAGCCGGGGACGTCGCGACCGGCGAAGAACCCCGTGGCGAGGCTCGACCACGCGATCACCGACATCCCGAGCGTCCCCATGTCGCGCAGCTCGGACGCGGTCATCGCCAGGCAGTCCGGCCACGGCGGCGCGACCAGCTCGGCCAGCGAGAAGTGGTTGCTGAACGCGTGCAGCGCGGCGCCGCCGACTTCACGGTGCAGCGCGCGCAGCCGCTCCACCGTCCAGTTCGACACGCCGAACGCGGCGATCGTCCCGGCCGCGACCTGCTCGAGCAGCGCGTCCGCCCACGCCGTCACCGGGAGGGCCGGGTCGTCGCGGTGCAGCAGGAACACGTCGAGGCGCTCGACGCCGAGCAGCGCGCGTGCCCGGTCCACCTCCTCGCCGACCTGCGCCGGAGCGCAGCGCGGGGGATGGCAGCCCTTCGCGTAGAGCGTCACGTCGGCCGCGTCCCGCCCGCGCAGCCAGCGCGCGACCGCGCGCGAGGACTCGCCGTCCCGGTACACGTTCGCCACGTCGACGGCCCGGCCACCCGCCGCGACGAACCGGTCGAGCAGCCGCGCGTCCGGCACGTCGTAGGTCCCGAAGACGAGCCGCTGGCGTCGCATCAGTCCCCCGGTGGTGCCGTGCTGTCGCGGACCTTCAGCGCCGGCGGCACGACCACCCGCGTCGCCGAGCGCGCGCCCGCGCCGATCTCGTCGAGCAGCAGCATCAGGCTCTGGCGCCCGACCTCGTTGAAGTCCTGGTGCACGGTCGTGAGCGGCGGGGTGAAGAACTGCGCCTCGGGGATGTCGTCGAAGCCGACGACGCTCACCGTCCCGGGTACGTCACGCCCCGCCTCGTGCATGGCCCGCAGCACGCCGAGCGCCATCTGGTCGTTGGCGGCGAAGATCGCGGTCGCGTCCCGCAGGCCCGCCAGGCGCTGGCCGAGCTCGTAGCCCGAGCGCGCGCTCCAGTCGCCCGTGAGCAACGGCGGCGGGCTCGCGCCGGCCGCGGTCAGCGCCGCCATCCAGCCGTCGACGCGCTGCTGGGCCTCCAGCCAGTCGGCCGGGCCCGCGATGTGCCACACCGTGCGGTGCCCGAGCTCGAGCAGATGGCGCGTGGCGGCGGCGGCGCCTTCGACCTGGTCGACGGTGACCACCGGCACCGACTTCTCCGGGCCGGCCTCGACGGCGACGACCGGCAGTCCGGGCGGCAGGTGCACCAGCGCTTCGACCGCACGCTCCTGCGGCGTGATCAGCAGGATGCCTTCCACGCCCTGGCCGTGCAGCTGCTCGACCGCGCCCAGCACGAGGTCGCGGTCCAGCGACGTGACGCTGACGATGTTGACGAAGTACCCCTGCGCGTGGGCGGCCCGCTCGATCCCGAACAGGGTGGAGGCGGGGCCGTACAGCGTGGTGTCGAAGCTCACCACGCCGAGCGTCCGCGACCGCCCGGTCACCAGCGCACGCGCGAGTGAGTTGGGCCGGTAGTCGAGCTCGCGCATGGCCGCCAGGACGCGCTCGCGCGTCTCCGGCCGGACGCTGTCGGACCCGTTGATCACCCGGGACACGGTCTGATGCGACACGCCCGCGCGCAGGGCGACGTCGGCCATCACCGGCCGGCTTCGTCCCACTCCGCTGTTAGCGCTCATCACATACATCCATGTTCGGTCGAGGGACCTTGACAATACATGGATGTGAGCGCTAACGTGCGGGCCGCGATGTGAGCGCTAACACAGCGCTTCGCCCTGGAGGAGAGAGGAGCAGCGACGGTGTCTGACCAAGACGTCCCCCACCGCTGGAACGAGCTCACCCGTCGCACGGCCCTTACCGGCGGTGCCGCGGGCGTCGCCGCCTACGTGCTGAGCGGCTGCGGGCTCTTCGGCGGTGACGATGACCCCGATCAGGCGGCCAAGGCCCAGGGGTCGCCCGCGCCCGGCCTGTTCGGCGAGCAGAAGAAGATGCGGTTCGTGTTCGTCAACCACGTGACGACGAACCCGTTCTTCGTCCCGACCCGCTACGGCGCGGAGGACGCGTGCAAGCTCGTCAACTGCAGCTTCCAGTGGACGGGGTCCGAGAGCGCGAACGTGAACGAGATGGTCAACGCGTTCAACAGCGCGATCAGCGCGAAGGCGGACGGCATCGCGGTCTGCCTCGTGGACGAGAAGGCGTTCAACGACCCGGTGCAGCGCGCGCTGGACGCCGGCATCCCGGTCGTCGGCTACAACGCCGACGTCGCCAACGCGCGGCTGTCGTACATCGGCCAGGACCTGTTCGTGTCCGGTCAGGAGATGGGCAAGCGGATCGTCGACCTGGTGGGGGAGGGCAGAGTCGCGCTGTTCATCGCCACGCCGGGCGCGCTCAACATCCAGCCGCGCATCGACGGCGCGATCGACGCCATCAAGAAGTCGGGCGCGTCGATCAAGATCGACACGATCGCCACCGGCGCCGCGCTGCCGAAGGAGCTGTCCACGATCGACGCGTACTACGTCGGTCACAAGGACGTCAAGGGCATGTTCGCCGTCGACGCCGGCAGCACCCAGGCCGTCGCGCAGGTGATCCAGAAGTACAAGCTGCGCGAGAAAGGCGTCAAGGGCGGCGGCTACGACCTGCTCGAGCCGACGATGAAGCTGCTCCAGGCCGATCAGATCGACTTCACGATCGACCAGCAGCCCTACCTGCAGGGCTTCTATCCCGTCTTCCAGCTCTTCATGTACAAGGCGTCGAAGACGCTGACGGGTCCGTCGGAGGTCAACACCGGCCTCAAGTTCCTGACCAAGGACACCGTGGTCCCGTACGTGACGACCAAGTCGCGCTACGAGGGCAACGCGGAGACCGCGGGCGTCACGGCGTCCTAGCGCATGCCCGCAGGAGCCATCATCGACGAGCCGCCGAAGGCGGCGGCGCCGGCGCGCGAGCCCCGTCCGCGCGGCCGCGCGCTCGGCCTCGCCAAACGTCTGCTCACCCTGCGCGAGGGCAGCGTGATCGTCATCACGGTGCTGGTCGCGGCGTACTTCGCCGCGACCACCGACGCGTTCATGACGTGGGAGAACTTCAAGACGCTGCTGCCGTACTTCGCGCCGTTCGCGATCCTCGCGGCCGGCGAGGTCTTCCTGATGATCAACGGGGAGATCGACCTGTCGATCGGCGCGGTCTACCTGTTCGCGCCGTTCATGTTCCACGAGTTCTACATCGCCGGCGTCCCGCTCACGCTCGCGTTCGTGCTCGCGCTGGGGATGTGCGTGCTCGTCGGCCTGGCCAACGGGGTGCTGACGACGGTGCTGCGCATCAACTCGTTCATCACCACGCTCGGGATGCTGCTCGCGTTGACCGGCCTCACGCTGATCGTGTCCGACGCTCAGCCCGTCGCGACGCCGGGCACCGATGTGCTGGAAGGCGCGACGACGTTCGCGAAGATCTTCGGCGGCAGCACCTACTCGGAGCTGATCTGGGCGCTCGCGATCGTGGTCGCGCTCCAGCTCGTGCTGAGCTTCACGCGCTGGGGGATCTACACGGTCGCGGTCGGCAGCAACCGCGTCGGCGCGGCGGAGGCGGGCATCCGCACGCGGCTCGTGATCACCCGCAACTTCGTCCTGTGCTCGCTGTGCGCGGGGCTGGTCGGCGTGCTCGAGGCCGTGCGCACCACATCCGTGCAGCCGGACCCGAGCGGCGCCAACGAGGTGCTGTTCGGCGGCATCGCGGCGGCGGTGATCGGCGGCACGTTGCTGGCCGGCGGCTCGGGCACGGTGGTGGGCGCGCTGCTGGGCGCCCTGCTGCTCGGCGTGCTCAACGACGGGCTCATCATCACCGGCGTCAACGCCGACTACCTGAACTTCTACCTGGGCCTGGCGATCATCCTCGCGATGGCCGCGAACACCTACGTGGGGCGGGCGAGGACCAGTGCCTGACGACGTCGTCCTCCAGGTGGAGCACGTGACCAAGAGCTTCGGCCCGGTGGTCGCGCTGCGGGACCTCAACCTGACGCTGCGCAAGGGCGAGGTGCTCGGGCTGCTCGGCGACAACGGCGCGGGCAAGTCGACGCTGATGAAGATCCTGTGCGGCTTCGAGAAGCCCGACACCGGGACGATGACCCTGCGCGGCGAGCCGTACGAGCCCAAGAGCGTCGACCACGCGCGCTCGCTCGGCATCGACGCCGTCTACCAGGACCTCGCGCTGATCGACGAGTTGTCCGTGTTCCAGAACATGTTCCTGCGCCGCGAGCACGTGCACCGGCCGATTCCGTTCCTCAAGAACCGGGAGATGCGCACCCAGACGCGCACGGCGCTCGACGAGATCGGCATCAACATCCCGAACCTCAACGCGCCCGTCGCGAAACTCTCGGGCGGGCAACGGCAGGCGATCGCGGTCGCGCGCACCGTGCACTCGGCGGCGGACATCCTGCTGCTCGACGAGCCGCTCGCGGCGATGGGCGCGAAGGAGGGCGCGCGCATCCTGGACCTGATCCAGCGGCTGAAGGACTCGGGCGAGGTGGCGATGATCCTCGTGCTGCACAACTACGTCCACGTGCTCGCGAGCTGCGACCGCGTGAACCTGATCCAGGACGGCGTGATCGCGTTCGACAAGCCGACCGCCGAGACGTCGATCGAGGAGCTGACCGAGCTCGTCGTCAGCGAGTACCGGCGGGCGCGGATGGCGGCGTCATGACCTGCGTGGTGGGGGTGGACTTCGGCACGCTGTCCGCGCGGGCGCTCGTCGTCGACGCGCGCGACGGCGCCGAGCTGGGCACGGCGGTGTTCGAGTACCCGCACGGCGTGATGACGCCCGAGCCGCAGTGGGCGCTCCAGGACCCCGCCGACTACGTGGCGGCGCTCCAGCACGCCGTGCCCGAAGCGGTCGCCGCGGCCGGCGTCGACCCCGGCCAGATCGCCGGCGTCGCCACCGCCTTCACCGCCAGCTCGCCGCTGCCGACCCGCGCCGACGGCGCGCCGCTCGGCCCGGTGCGGCTGTGGAAGCACCACGCGGCGCAGCCGCAGGCCGACCGCATCAACGCGCTCGCCCGCGAGCGCGGCGAGCCGTGGCTCGCCCGCTACGGCGGTCGGATCTCGTCCGAATGGGCGGTGGCCAAGGCACTGCACCTGCTCGAGTCCGACCCGGAGCTGTACACGCGCACCGACCGCTGGATCGAAGCGGCCGACTGGATCACCTGGCGGCTCTGCGGGCGCGAGACGCGCAACGCCGCGCTCGCCGGGTACAAGGCGATCCACCAGGACGGCACGTACCCGAGCGCGGACTTCCTGCGTGCGCTCGACGACCGCTTCGCCGACCTGCTGTCCAAGCTCGACGGCCCACTCCTGCCGCTCGGTGCACCCTCCGGCACCCTCTCCCCCGAAGCGGCGGCATGGACGGGCCTGCGACCCGGGATCGCGGTGGCGGTGGGCAACGTCGACGCCCACGTCACCGCACCCGCGGCCCAGGCCATCGACCCCGGGCAGCTGCTGATGATCATGGGCACGTCCACCTGCCACGTGATGAGCGCGGACCGCCTGGCCGAGGTGCCGGGCATGTGCGGCGTCGTGCGCGACGGCATCGTCGGCGGCCTGTACGGCTACGAGGCGGGCCAGACCGGCGTCGGCGACTGCTTCGCGTGGCTCGTGGACCTGGTCGGCGGCGACCACGAGCGCCTGTCGCGGTTGGCGAGCGCGCAGGAGGTCGGCGCGCACGGCCTGCTCGCGCTCGACTGGCTGAACGGCAACCGCTCCGTGCTCGTCGACCACGAGCTCAGCGGCGTGTTCGTCGGGCTCACGCTCGCCACCCGCCCGGAGGACCTCTATCGCGCGCTGGTGGAGGCGACCGCGTTCGGCACGCGCGTGATCCTCGACGCGTTCACCGCGGCCGGGCTGCCGGCGGGCGAGCTGATGGCCGCGGGCGGGTTGATCCAGAACCCGTTCGTGATGCAGGTGTACGCCGACGTGACGCGGATGCCGATCCACGTGATCGGCTCCGAGCAGGGCCCGGCGCTCGGCGCGGCGATGCACGCCGCGGTCGCCGCCGGCCTGCATCCCGACATCCGTGCGGCGTCGGCTGCGATGGGCTCGCTCGTGCGCGACGCGTACGTGCCGGACGAGGCACGCGCCGGCGCCTACGACGCGCTGTACGCGCGCTACGTCCGCCTGCACGACCACTTCGGCCGGGGCGGCGACGACGTCATGCACCGGCTGCGGGAGGTGCGCCCACGGGAGCTGGCCCATGGTTGACGACCTGCGCCGCGAGCTGTGCGCGTTGCACGCCGAGCTGCCGCGCAACGGGCTGGTCGCCTGGACGAGCGGCAACGTCTCCGCGCGCGTCCCGGGCAGCGACGAGCTGCTGGTGATCAAGCCCAGCGGGATCGCCTACGACGACCTGCGGCCCGAGCGGATGGTGCTGTGCGACTTCGACGGCGTGCCCGTCGAGGACGCGCTCGCGCCGTCGAGCGACGCGGCCACGCACGGGCACATCTACCGCGAGCTGCCGGACGTCGGCGGGATCGCGCACACGCACAGCCCGTACGCCACCGCGTGGGCGATCCACGGCGAGCCGATCCCGTGCGTGATGACGGCGATGGCCGACGAGTTCGGTGGCGAGATCCCGGTCGGCCCGTTCGCGCTGATCGGCGACGACGCGATCGGCCGCGGGGTCGTCGAGACGCTCGCGCACCACCGCTCGTGCGCGGTGCTGATGCGCGCCCACGGCGTGTTCACCGTCGGCCGCGGGCCGCGGGACGCCGTCAAGGCCGCCGTGATGTGCGAGGACGCCGCGCGGGTCGTGCACGCGGCGCGCTCGCTCGGTCCACTCGTGCCGCTCGACGCCGAGAGCGTCGACGCCCTCTACCACCGCTACCAGAACGTCTATGGCCAGCACTGAAACCCACGCTCCCGTGCTCGCCCCGCCCGAGGCCACGCCGCCCCGCGTCGGGATGCTCGGGGTGATGCAGGACCTCTACGACGTGATGCTGCCCGGCATCACGGCGCGCCAGGGCGCGTTCGGCGAGGACGTCGCCGCGGCCCTGGCGGACGTGGCGGACGTCGACGCCGGCGCACCCGTCAAGGACCGCGACGGGATCGAGGCGCGCGTGCGCGAGCTCGAGCAGCGCGGCGTCGACGGCCTGCTGGTGGTGATGCTCACCTACGGGCCGGCGATGCGCGTCGCGCGGGCGCTCGCGCGCACGCCGCTGCCGGTGTGCCTCGCGAACATCCAGCCGGTGCCGGACGTCACGTCCGCCTGGGACATGGGCGACCTCACCTACAACCAGGGCATCCACGGCGCGCAGGACACGGCCAACGCGATGGTGCGGGCCGGTCGGCCGTTCACGGTCGTCACCGACGACTGGCGGAGCGACGCCTTCCGCGCGGCGATCGGCGCGTGGGCGCGCGCGGCGGCGGCGGTCTCCCGCTGGCGCGAGCTGCGGATCGCGGTCATCGGCTACGCGATGAACGGCATGGGTGACATCCGCGTGGACGAGCACGCGCTGCTGCGCTCGCTCGGGCCGCAGGTCGACGCGCTCGCCCCGGGCGCGCTGCACCGCGCCGCGGGGGCCGTCGAGGCAGACGAGGTGGCGGCGCTGCTCGCGGCCGAGGACGCGCAGTTCGAGGTGGACCCGCGCCTGCTGCCGGCCGAACGCGAGGAGCACGCGCGGATGCAGCTCGGCCTCGAGCGCGTGCTGCGCGAGGGTGGCTACGGCGCGTACTCGGCGCACTTCGGCGCGATCGCCGAGGACGGCCGCTTCGGCCGGCTCCCGCTCGCGGCCGCGTCGAGCCTGATGGCGACGGGCTACGGCTACGGCGCCGAGGGCGACGCGCTCACGGCGGCGCTGATGTGCGCCGCGCGGACGCTGCTGGGCGAGACCCAGTTCACCGAGATGTACGCCATGGACTTCGCCACCGACTCGATCCTGATGAGCCACATGGGCGAAGGCAACTGGCGCCTCGCGCGCCCGGATCGGCCCGTGCGGCTGATCAAGCGGCCGCTCGGCATCGGCGGGCTTGGCGACCCGCCGACGTTCCTCTTCCAGTACGCGCCCGGCCCGGCGACGCTCGCGACGCTCGTCTCCCTCGGCGGTGAGCGCTTCCGGCTGCTGGTCGTGGAAGGGGAGGTGCTCGACACCGCCGAGCTGCCGCACCTCGAGATGCCGTACGGGCACTTCCGGCCGGACTCCGGAGTGCGGGACTGCATGGACGCCTGGCTGCGCCTCGGAGGCCCGCACCACCAGGTGCTCAACCCCGGCCGGCAGGCGCACGCCTGGCAGTTGTTCAGCGAGCTCGCAGGGCTCGAGCTCGCCGTCATCTAAACCCCAGGAGGAGCAAATGACCAGGCTGCTGGTCGCCGTGCTCTGCACGGCAGTCATGAGCGGCGCGCTGTCCGCGCCCGCCGGTGCGAGGTCCAAGACGGGTGGGGGTGGCCTGAGCGTCACCAAGGCCGGCTTCGGGAACCTGCCGGCGAGCATGGGCGGCACCGCGATCGACCGCTACACGCTGCGCAACAGCAACGGCATGACGGTGTCGATCCTCACCTACGGCGGGATCGTGCAACAGCTGGTCGCGCCCGACCGGCGCGGGCGCCCGGCGAACGTCGTGCTCGGATTCGACTCGATCGACGGCTACACGAGCGACGCGTACGTGAAGTCCAACCCGTACTTCGGCGCGATCATCGGCCGCTACGGCAACCGGATCGGCGGCGCGAAGTTCACCCTCGACGGGACCACGTTCACCCTCGACGCCAACAACAACGGCAACACGTTGCACGGCGGCTTCAAGGGGTTCGACAAGCAGGTGTGGTCGGCCGAGGCGGTGCGGACCTTCAGGTCCGTGGGCGTGAAGCTCACGCGGGTCAGCGCCGACGGCGAGGGCGGCTTCCCGGGCCGTCTGCCGGTCACCGTCGTCTACTCGCTCGACAACCGCAACCGGCTGCAGATGGACTACAGGGCCACGACCGACAAGCCGACCGTGGTCAACCTCACCAACCACGCGTACTTCAACCTGGCCGGTGAGGGCTCGGGCTCGATCGAAGGCCATCTGCTGCGGATCAACGCCGACCGCTACACGCCGGTGGACGCGGGGCTGATCCCGACCGGCGCGACGCCACCGGTGGCCGGCACGCCGTTCGACTTCCGCGCCTTCACGCCGATCGGCGCCCGCATCCGCGGGAACGACCAGCAGCTCGTCTACGGGCGCGGCTACGACCACAACTTCGTGCTCAACCCGAACCGCGGGCACGACCTGAACACGGCCGCGCAGCTCGTCGACCCGGGGAGCGGGCGCATGCTGACCGTGCTGACCGAGGAGCCCGGGCTGCAGTTCTACTCCGGCAACTTCCTCGACGGCACGCTGTACGGCACCAGCGGCCGCCAGTACCGGCAGGGCGACGGGCTGTGCCTGGAGACCCAGCACTTCCCGGACTCGCCGAACAAGCCCGGCTTCCCGTCCACGACGCTGCGCCCGGGCCAGACGTACGCGACGACGACGGTCTACGCGTTCTCGACCGTCGGCTGAACCGCCGCCCGGCCGCCTCCTTCGGAAGGATCGAGGGAGGCGGCCGGGTAGAGCCTGCCCATGCAGACACGGACACTGGGACGGACCGGACACCAGATCTCGGAGATCGGCTTCGGCGCCTGGCAGGTCGGCGCCGACTGGGGCGACGTCGACGAGGACACCGCGATCAAGACGCTCCACGCGGCGGCCGACGCCGGCGTGACGTTCTTCGACACCGCCGACGTGTACGGCGACGGGCGCTCGGAGCGGCTCGTCGGCCGGCTGCGGCGCGAGCGCGACGGCATCGTGGTGGCGACGAAGATGGGCCGGCGGCTCGAGCAGACCGTCGAGAACTACTCGCCCGAGCACTTCCGCGAGTGGAACGACCGGTCGCGCGAGAACCTCGGGATGGAGACGCTCGACCTCGTGCAGCTGCACTGCCCGCCGACCGACCTGTACTTCCACCCGGAGGTGTTCGAGGACCTCGACCGGATGGTCGAGGAAGGGCGGATCGCCGCCTACGGCGTGAGCGTCGAGCGCGTCGAGGAGGCGCTGAAGGCGATCGAGTACCCGAACGTCGCGAGCGTCCAGATCATCTTCAACCCGTTCCGCCAGCGGCCGGCGGGGCTGTTCTTCGCCGAGGCCGCGCGCCGCGGGGTCGGCGTGATCGTGCGGGTGCCGCTCGCCTCCGGCCTGCTGTCGGGCAAGTACACGCGCGAGACGACGTTCGCGGCCGACGACCACCGCACGTTCAACCGCCAGGGCGAGGCGTTCGACGTGGGCGAGACGTTCGCCGGCGTGCCGTTCGAGGTCGGCCTCGACGCGGTCGAGGAGCTGCGCCCGCTCGTGGGCGGCGACGCGACGCTCGCGCAGTTCGCCCTGCGCTGGATCCTCATGCACGACGCGGTCTCCACCGTCATCCCGGGCGCGCGCTCGCCCGAGCAGGCGAGCGCGAACGCGGCGGCCGCGGACCTTCCGGCGCTGGACGCGGCGACGATGGAGCGGGTGCGCGCGGTCTATGGCGAGCGCATCGCGCCCTACGTGCACCAGCGCTGGTAGGCCTACTGGAAGATCTGCGCCCAGGTCTTGACCTCGAGAGCGGGGTCGACCACCGCCCGGTCCTTGAAGTCCGGCAGCTCGGTGCAGCACAGCAGGTCCAGGTGGAGCGGGGCGCCGAGGCCCCGCACCACCTGCCCGAGCGTGCTGCGGAAGGTCGGCGCCAGCCGCCCCCACTGACGGGTCGTGAGGTCCATCACGAAGCACGGCGGCGACGTCGTGGCCCACAGCTTGATGTCCGGCTTCACGGACCGCGGGCCGGCCAGCACCGGCTCTTGGTGGTACCCGCTGATCTGGGTGGCGATCTGGCGCTCGGTCACGGTCGGGTTCTGCACCAGGGCCTTGAACAGCGCCGCGGCGACGGGCGGCTCCAGCGACTCGCCGAAGTTGCCGCGATACTGGACCTCCTGGTCGGCGCCCAGCTCGAACGAGCCGAACTCGGACAGCGCGCCGTGGCAGAGCAGGACGAGGTTCATGCGATCACTCCTCGATGGGGTCGGGTTCGTCGGCGTCGGGCGTCTCGAGGACGTCGTCCTCGTGGTCGTCGTCGAACGCCGGGTCGGGGTAGTCCACCTGTCCGGGTGCGTCGAAGTCAGGTGGCAGGGCACGCGGGTCGGGGTCGCTCATCGGCTCACCAGCTTCTTCAGGTAGTCGTGCCGGACACGGCGCTGATGCTTGTCCCAGCCGTCGGACCGAGCGGCCTCGGCGATCCGCGCCAGCTGCGCGCGGATGTCGCGCTTGGCTGCCGCCGCACGTGTCAGGTGTGACTGGTCGACCTTGCTCCAGCCGCCGTGGCGGCGGGCGATCCGGCGCTCCTTCACCAGGATGTTCCGCGCGGCGCGCTCGCCGTCCGTGAGCGCGTGGTAGGGGTGCGGCCGGGGCTTGGGGCGGTTGCGCCCGACGGCCGGATAGGTGCCGGGGTGGAACGTGCAGTGCCACGCCTCGCTGGGCGCGTCGCTGCTGAGCTTGCCGCCGCGGATGCCCCATCCGAACTCGTGCCCGCACGCCCGCACCGCGGCCTGCATCGCCGGCGACGGCAGGTCGACCGCGATGCCCCAGCCGTGGTTGGAGGTGCCCGGGCGCGCCGCCAGGGCACCTCCACCGCGCTGGTAGAGGTTCCAGAAGTACTCCTGGTCGGCGTACGGCCGGTACGCGGTGCGGAACGAGGTGGGGCAGATCCACACGCCCTTGGTCTTGCCGATGTAGGCGCGCATCGCGAGCCACGCCTCGGCGGCGTCCTTGCGCAGGCGCCCACCGGGGATGTCCGCCAGGTCGGCGTCGGCGAGCTTGCCGTTCAGTGCCATGTCTTCCTCCAGTAAGTGCACGGGTGAGCGCGCATGTGTGTGTAAGTCCGTCAGGTGTGCGGACGCAGATCGACCTGCCGGGCACGGCCGTAGAGCAGCTGCCGGTCGGCGAGGCCGTTCAGGCCCCCGTTGATGCGCCGCGTGAGCCCGACGAAGTCATCTTTGTCACACAGCTCGTTGCAGCCGTGGTCCTTCCACCACTGGCCGGAGACGAGCTCGCTGTAGGGCGACCGCTCAAGCAGCTCCGGGTGCGCGGTGAGGTCCAGGCCGAGCGCCTTGCCCATGGCGGCGTAGTTGGCCCGGCCGGTGATCATGATCCGGCCGCGGCCCTTGAAGCGCACGCCGTCGCCGCGCCGGGTGTTGCCGAGGTCCTTGCGGCCCTCGTAGGCGGCGCCCGACGCGTACTCGCGGCTGGTGCGGAAGTTCGCGGACTCGTGCGCCCACTGGGCGACGGCCATCGCGGCCCGGCGCTCGGTGGTGATGCCGTAGCGCGTGAACGCCTCACCGAGGCCGGCGGCGATCCGCGCCGCGTCCGCCGCGCTCAGGTTGGGGCAGACGTGCCGCAGCGCGGCGGGGCTGATCGTGGTGTCGCTCATGGTCACCTCGCGGGAGGGCTGATCAGGGGTTGTGGGTGCTCGTCCGACGCGTCGTCGGCGTCCTGCGGCGCGACGGGGAGGAGCGTCCCGACCATCCGGCCGAGGTCCTCGGCGAGCTGGTCCGGGGTGCCGCCGGCGCGCGCCTGCTGCTCGAGCCGCCGCAGGTGCCCGACCAGCTCCAGCCGCTCCAGCCGCGCCCGGTCGGACGCCTGCGCGAGGTCCGCCGCGCGGCGCGCCGCACGCAGCTCCCGCGAGTCGGCCCGGACGAGGGACTCGACGGCGCCGACGAGCCGCTCGAGGATCCGGTAGAGCACCGAGGCCGAGAAGCCGCCGAGCAGGGCGAGCAGCGGGCGCGAGATCCCTTCGGCCTCGGCGTCCGCGCCGAGGGGGACCAGGGCCGGCAGCAGCAGCCCGGCCATCAGGCCGAGGATGAACCGCAGCCAGTAGCTCGACTCGAACTTCGGGTCGTACGTGCCCTCGGCGATGTACCGGTAGGCGGTGAAGAGCGCCGAGAACGCCGCTCCCAGCCCGCCGGCGGCGAGGAAGAACAGCTCGTTGACCAGCAGGCTCAGCCCCGTCGAGTTGAGGATGTCGCCGCCGGTGCCGTTGACGTAGTCGGTCGTGGAGAGCGCCACGAACGCCGCCAGCAGCACGAGCACCGCCACCAGCATCTGGCGGACCAGCCGCACCGGCCCGAGCATGGCCAGCCGTGAGCGCCGCCCGTGCGAGAGCAGCAGGATCGTCCGCGGCGTGGCCGGCGCGACCAGCCGCACCAGCTCCGCGTGGGCCCGCGCCAGCCGGCGCAGCAACGCCGGGGTCGGCGGCTCGAGCTCGCCCTCGCCGCCGGCGCGCCGGTGCGTGCACGCCAGCTCGACGGTCTCCACGACGGCCTCGGGCACGACGATGCCGGAGGCGAGCGCGTGGCGGAGCATCGCCTCCGCGGCGCCGAGCATCTGCTGCGCGGGGGTGTGCTGGACGGTGGCGCGACGTCTGGTCGGGCGCATCGGAGGCTCCTCGGGCCGGGCATGGCGCCGCCCCGGAGCGGTGCGCTCCGAGGCGGCACGCTGCGCGCGCCTCAGGGGGTGAGCGCGGCCTCGGCGTCGGTGGCGTGCGTGGAGCCCGGCCAGACGCCGGAGAGGTCCACGTGCCGCGTGCCGTCGTACCAGGTGCCCAGCGGCGTGTCCCAGTGGAAGGACTTGTGCTCGTCGCTGAACATGCCCTTGAACGACAGGCGCAGGTTGATGTTGGTGGCGTCGAGCGGGATCGCGCCGATCGTCGCGATCAGGCCGCCGGACACCGACGTGTCCTGCTTGACGTGCCCGCGCGGCGTGTCGTAGTTGAGCTCGCCCTTGACGATGTAGGTGCCGCCGTGCTGGTTGTTGAGCACGAGCTGGAAGGAGCCCAGGTGCATCGTCCAGTTGGGGATGATCGTCCGGCCCTCGAAGGACGCGAACCGGTACGCGATCGGCACCGGAGCGTCGGCCACCTTGCCGCTCTGGTCGGGCCAGATGTGCTGGTCGACGCTCTTGTCCGAGGTCGCGCTGGTGTAGGAGCCCTTGCCCTCGACCTGGCCGACGAGCTGGTTGACGGCGGACGCCGAGCCGCTGATCGAGTACGTCGTGTTGTCGCTCTGGGCGGCGACGTTGAGCCCGCTGCGCGCCCAGATCACGCTGGAGATCACGCCGAAGCCCTGCGAGATCCCGTTGCCGTTGGACATGCCCTGGGCGGACGCCTGCTGCTGCAGCCAGTCGTACTGCTGCGCGAGCAGGTCGCCGAGGCCCTTGACCGTGTCCTCGGATTCGATCGAGAACTCCGACACCATCGAGCCGGACCGCTCCAGACCCCAGCTGACCTTCAGGCCGGCGGAGATCTTGGTGCCGGTGTCGGGGTCGACGCCTGACCCGTCGAGCGAGGCGTCCGCCTGCTGACGCGAGACGTGCTCGGACATCAGCTGCCACTTCGAGGGCAGCGGGCTCTTGCTGACCCGGCCGTCCAGCCCCGGCATCTGGTCCTGGACGAGCGTGAACTCCCCGGACGCGGGATCGACGACGCCGACCGCGCCCGCCCGGATGTCGGGGCTCAGGCCCCAGTTGCCCCAGTGCGCCCGCCGGCTGCGGCGGATCAGCTGTGTGAACGCGGCGTTGTAGCTGGTCATCGCTGAGACCTCACTTGAGTGTGTGGTGTCGCCCAGCGTCGTCGCGCAGCTCGACTCACTCACAGTGAGTCGTCCGGAGGCGCTGACATGCTGAGCGCCGACGCCTCGGTGAAGCATCGGCCATTGGGAGAACTAACCCATGCCCGGCGAGGCGTCAAGGGGGCCGAAAATCCGCATCAGCCCTTGGCGGACCGCGCTTTCATGGCGACGGATTTAAGTGCAAAGTCGGGCTGCTTTCCGGAGTGCATGACAGCAGTCAGGAGTTCTCTGTTTAAACCTCTGGTGTGTGTTATGCGTACGCACTCTGCATTCAGTCGCACCGGTGAGACGGTGCGAGCGGGGAGCGGTGATGGGCGAGGATGTGTCCCTGGTGAAGTACGGAAGCGCGACGGCTCGGGGCTTTCGCGCACGTCGTGGTTTGACCTTCGACGAGTGGATGTCGGCGGGCCGCCAGATCGCCCGCATCTCGACCGCGTCCGCGTGGTGGATCGGTGACTGGCTGTCCTACGGCGAGTGCGCGTACGGCTCGCGGTACCGGATCGCCATCGACCTGACCTCGTTCGACTACAAGACCCTGCGCAACTACGTCTGGGTCGCCCGCCGGTTCGAGCTGTCCCGCCGGCGGGACTCGCTGAGCTTCCAGCACCACGCGGAGGTCGCGGCGCTCGCGGAGCCCGAGCAGGACCTGTGGCTCAGCCGCGCCGAGCGCGGCCGCTGGTCGCGCAACGAGCTGCGCCGGCAGCTCGCCCACGCGCGGGAGACCGGTGACGTGGCCGTGGCCGAGCACGTGATCGTCGTGCGGATCCGGGTGCCGCGGGAGCGGGAGCTGCAGTGGCGCGAGGCGGCCGAGGCGAGCGCGCAGCCGCTCGGCCTCTGGATCGCCGCGGCCGCCGACGCGCTCGTCCGCACGAGCGAGCCGCGCGCGCCGCGATGACCCGCTGGCTGCTGAACACGTTCCCGACCTGGGCGCTGGTCCCGTTGGTGATCGGCCCGTTCCTGCTGTTCGCGGTGGCCGGGTTCGCGCTCGTCGGCCACCGTGCGCGAGGCCCGCACACGGGCGGTGAGGCGGCCGGCGTGCTGATCGGCGTGGTCGGCGCGGTCTACGGCATCGTGCTCGCGTTCGTGGTCGTCGTCCTGTACCAGGACTACCAGGACGCCGGCGCCACCGTTCGCGCCGAGGCCACGGAGATCGAGCAGGTGACCCGCCACTTCGGCGCGTTCGACGCCGCCGCGCAAGCCGACGTCGCCCGCCGGCTGGACGCCTACACGCGCGTCGTGGTCGCGTCCGAGTGGGAGCAGATGCGGGACGGGCGGCTGAGCCCGCAGGCGTGGCGCGAGATCGACGGCCTGTACGCGGCGGTGCAGCGCCATCCGCCGCGGAGCGACGTGCAGGGCGTGTTCTACGAGGAGACGATCGCGACGCTTGACGCGCTGGTCGCCACGCGGCGTGAGCGGCTGCGGTTCGCCGAGGAGCGGCTGCCGGCCGCGCTGCAGGTGCTGATCTTCGGCGGCGCGTTCGTGCTGATCGGGTTCACGTTGCTGGTCGAGGCGGCGTCCACGCCGCTGCAGCGCGCCATGGTCGTCGTGGTCGCCGGCCTGATCGGCCTGAACCTGCTGCTCGTGGTGCTGCTCGACCACCCGTTCTCGGGCGAGCTGTCGGTGTCGAGCCACGCCCTCGTCGAGCGGGCCACCGAGCGCTGACCGCCGGCGTCAGCGCAGGGTCGCGATGGTCGCGAAGCGTCCCACGTCGCGCGCGACGCGCCAGGAGTAGAACTCGTCCAGCGCGGTCGCCGTGGAGATGCCGGCGACCTCGATCCGCTCGACGCCCGCCGAGCGCAGGTCGTGGGCGTTCGCGCCCCACAGGTCGAAGTACGCCTTGCCGTCCTCGGGGTGCGGGCGCAGGAGCGGGGCGTCCTCGCCGTACGCGGCCCGGGCGCGCTCGACCACGTCCGTGCCGACCTCGTACTCGTCGGGGCCGATCGACGGGCCGATCGCGGCCAGCAGCGTCGCGGGGTCCGACCCGAAGCGGCCGGCCATGGCGCGCACCGTCGTGGAGGCCAGCCGGGCCACGGTGCCCTGCCAGCCCGCGTGCAGCAGGCCGAGGGCGTGGTGGACGGGGTCGTACAGCAGCACCGGGACGCAGTCGGCCATGATCACGCACAGCGGCAGGCCGGGCGTGTCGGTGATCAGCGCGTCGGTGCCCTCGACGACGCCGGGCGCGTCCACGGCGGTGACGACGTCGCTGTGGACCTGCACGCACCAGGCGGCCTCGCGCGGCACGTCGTAGGCGCCGAACACCCGGTCGGCGTGGGTGTCGCGGGCGGCACGGCTGAGGTCGATCCCGCCGAGCCGGGTCGTCACGAGCGCGTCGACGCGCTCAGGCAGCGACTCGAAGCGGTAGACGCGCAGGCCGTCGCGGTCGTCAGGCCGCACGGGCGAGCTCCGCGAAGTGGTCCCCGCGCGCCGCGAAGTTCCGGTGGGTGTTGAAGCTCGGGGCGGCGGGGGAGAGCAGGACGACCGTGCCGGGGCGCGCGAGCCCGCGGGCGGCGGCCACCGCCGCCGGGAGGTCGGCGACCATCCGGGCGTCACCACCCGCGGCCCGCACGGCCTCGACGAGCCGCGAGCCCGTGTCCGGCAGGCCGAGCACGTGGGCGCCGCGCGCGGCGAGCGCGACGCCGAGCGCGCCGTAGTCCTGCTCGCGCTCGAAGCCGCCGCCGATCAGCACGACGTCCGCCTCCGGGAAGGACTCGACCGCGAACTTCGCCGCCTCCGGCTCGGTGGAGATGCTGTCGTCGACCCAGCGCACGCCGCCGGCCTCGTGCACGACCTGCAGCCGGTGGTCCAGGCCGACGAAGTCGGCCAGCGCGGCCTCGGGGTCGTCCACCGATAGGCCGACGGCTTCCAGGGCCGTGAGCGCCCCGCAGACGTTCAGCGCGTTGTGGCGACCGATCAACGGGAGCGCCCGCACGACGACGTCCCCGCGCACGACGGAGCCGTCCTCGGCCACGTGCCAGCCGGGCGAGGAGCCGAACGTGCGCAGCTCCGCGGCGCCACGCGGCGCGGCCATGACGAGCGGCGCGGTCGCGTTCAGCACGCACCGCCGCACACCGGGCAGCGCCAGCAGCCGGAGCTTGTCGGCCCGGTACGCGTCCACGCTCCCGTGCCAGTTGACGTGCTCGGCGTAGACGTTGCCGACGACCGCGGTCTCGGGGCCGGCCTCGAGGTCCGCGATCTGGTAGCTGGACAGCTCGATCACCGCCAGCGCGTCGTCGTCGAGCAGGTCGAGCGCCGGCGCCCCGATGTTCCCGCCGAGCCGCACGTCCACGCCGGCCTTCGCGATCAGGTGCGCGATCAGCTTCGACGTCGTCGACTTGCCCTTGGTGGCGGTCACGCCGATCACATCGCGGCCTTCGCGCTCGGCCATCCACAGCGCGGTCGGCGTGGTCGTGCGCAGCCCGCGCAGCTCGGGCCGGTAGATCGACACGCCCGGGGAGCGCACCACGACGTCGCAGCCCGCCAGCGCTTCGGGCGCGCCCGCCGCGTCGACCACCCGCGCGCCGTCCGTCAGCTCCGGCGCCTCCGCCGGCTCCTCCAGCACCACCACCGCGATCCGCGCGCCGGGCAACCGCTCAGCCACGTGCCGCGCGAACGAGCGCGTCTCGAGGCCGGCGCCCCAGACGCCGAGCGTCAGCCCGTCAAGCGCGGAGAAGCGCATGCACGTGGTCGATCAGCTCGTCCGGCACGTTGTGCGCGTCGCTGAGCGAGAGCGCCGACGACACGCGCCCGGAGTCGTCGCCCCGCACCGCCAGCACCTCGGCCACGAGCTTGGCGACCACCGGCCGGGTGCGCCAGCGCGGGTCGGCGGCGAGCAGCGAGATCGCGGCGAGCGACTCCTCCTCCTCGCCGACGCACTCGAACGGCTTGTGGCCGCCGGTCGCCGTCAGGAGCGCGAAGCCCTCGTACTGGTCGAGGTCGTCGAGCATCGCCGTGCCGAAGATCGCCTCCATCGCGGACGGCTCCATGAACGGCGCCAGCACGAGGAAGACGAAGCGGCACTTCGGGCAGTTCCCGCACCAGGACGACAGCCGCAGCTCGGGGTCCAGCCGGAAGATCGCGTTGCAGCTCGTGAACGCGGCGTGGTACTGCGGCAGGCCGGCGAACGTGCGCGCGATGCCCAGCTCCGACGCGGGGCGCAGCAGCGAGAAGAGGTCCACGGGCGCGCCGGTCTCGGCGATCGCGCCGCGCAGCAGCGCCTCGGCGCGCGCGCTCTTGGAGAACTGGTGGTTGACCTCGACGCCGTCGTAGACCACGTTGCCCGCGGACGCCGAGCGCTCGTTGGCGAGCGTGACCGTGTCGTAGCCGTTCAGCGCCGCGGTCAGCAGCGCCACGCAGGACACGATCGCCGTGATCGGCACGTGCCCGTTGAGCGCGCCCGACCGGTTGAGCTCGCCGAGCTGCTGCAGCGGGAGCCGCCGCTGGGCGACCAGCCGCTCCACCTCGGCCACGGCGGCCGTGCGCTGCATCGCCGGGTCGTCGCGGACCGAGAACAGCGTGAAGTCCAGTCCCGACCGGCGCACGATCTCCAGCGCCACGATCGAGTCCTTGCCGCCGCCGACCGGCACCAGCACGCGGGTGGGGACGCGGCGCACGGGCTCGCCGGCCGCCTTGGCGCCGTCGCGCGGGAATCGCGGCCGCGGCAGCTTGCCGAGCTGGTTGACGACCGCGAACTCGCCGAGCCCCTCCGAGTACAGCGCCTCCAGGAACGACGCGGCGGCGGGCCCGGGCGCGCCGGTCTCGCACGCCACCTCGGGCGGCGCCGCGGTCTTGTAGTAGCTGACGCCCGCGACCCAGTGCAGCAGGTCGAGGATCGGCTCGGCTGCGGCCAGGTCGGCGCCCGGCGCGACGGGCACCTCGAACGTCTCGACGAACTCGTGCTCGTCGTCGAGGGCGTACGCGAGGCGGACGGCGCCGTCGGCCGAGAGCGAGCGTTCGGTGAAGCGGAACGTGCGGTACTTCGAGGGGTCGAACAAACCGCGCAAGAGGGTACTCAGCCCTTCTCTCGCAAGATGCGTGAAGCTATCATCGATTTCGATGACTTCCTCACCGATCTCGGTGCCGCTCTCGATCCTCGATCTCGCGCAGATCCCCGAGGGCGGGAACGCGCAGACCGCGCTCCACCGCTCCCGCGAGCTCGCCCAGCACGCCGAGCGCCTCGGCTACAAGCGCTTCTGGCTGGCCGAGCACCACAACATGGAGGGGATCGCGAGCGCGGCGACGTCGGTGGCCATCGGCTTCGTCGCCGAGGGCACGAGCAGCATCCGAGTCGGCGCCGGCGGGATCATGCTCCCGAACCACTCGCCGCTGGTCATCGCGGAGCAGTTCGGCACGCTCGACGCGCTGTACCCGGGCCGGATCGACCTCGGGCTCGGCCGCGCGCCGGGCACCGACCAGGCGACCATGCGCGCGCTGCGCCGGGACTTCACGAGCGCGGACACGTTCCCGCAGGACGTGCAGGAGCTGCAGGCGCTGCTGGGCGACCCCGCGCCCGGGCAGCACATCCAGGCCGTGCCCGGCCAGGGCTCGCACATCCCGCTGTGGATCCTCGGCTCGAGCCTGTTCGGCGCGCAGCTCGCCGCGGCGCTCGGCCTGCCGTACGCGTTCGCGTCGCACTTCGCGCCCGCCGCGCTCGTGCCCGCGCTGCAGGTCTACCGCGAGCGGTTCCAGCCGTCCGCGCAGCTCGATCGCCCGCACGTGATGATCGCCGCCAACGTGATCATCGCCGACTCCGACGAGGAGGGCCGCCGTCTGGCCACCTCGCAGCAGAAGTCGTTCATCGACGGCGCCTTCCGTCGCCGGCGGACGCTGCTGCAGCCGCCGATCGACGACATCGAGGCCTACTGGCAGCCGCACGAGAAGGCGCAGCTCGAGGGCATGCTGTCGTGCACGTTCGTCGGCGCGCCCGAGACCGTGCACGAGCAGGTGTCGGCGTTCGTCGACGAGCACCAGCCGGACGAGCTGATCGTCGCCACCAGCGCCTACGACCAGCAGGCCCGCCTGGACTCGCTCGAGCGCCTCGCGAGCCTCACGGATGCCGCCGTACGCGCTTGAGCCGGCGGCCGAGCACGCGGAGGTCCGCGCCGCGCTGCACGAGCTCGTCGGCCGCTTCCTGGCCGACTACGAGCGTGCCGCGCAGGCGCACGGGCTGACGCTGACGCAGGCCCGCGTGCTCGGGTTCGCGGCGTGCGAGCCGCTGTCACAGCGGCGGCTCGCGGAGCGCTTCGGGTGCGACCCATCGAACATCAGCGTGCTCGTGGACCGGCTCGTCGAGCGCGAGCTGGTCGAGCGGCGGCCGGACCCCGCGGACGGGCGCGTGAAGCTGATCGCGGCCACCGACGCCGGGCACGCGCTCGCGCAGCGGTGCTGCGAGGACCGCGAGTGGCTGGGCGACAAGCTCGACGCCTTGAGCGTCGACGAGCTCGAGTCGGTCCGTGCGGCCCTCACACTGCTGACGCGCGCCTAGCGCTTCAATGGGCGGGGCATGGAGCACGTCGACGTCGTGATCGTCGGCGCCGGCCTCTCGGGGATCGGCGCCGCCCACCACCTGCAGGACCGCCTGCCGGGCCTCTCGTACGCGATCCTCGAGGCGCGCGACGCGATCGGCGGCACCTGGGACCTGTTCCGCTACCCGGGTGTGCGCTCGGACTCGGACATGCACACGCTCGGCTACCGCTTCCGGCCGTGGACCGCGGCCGAGGCGATCGCGGACGGGCCGGCGATCCTCGAGTACGTGCGCGAGACGGCGAGCGAGGCCGGGATCGACGCCCACGTGCGCTACGGGCACCGCGTGCAGCGGGCGGAGTGGGCCGACGGGCACTGGACGGTCACGGTCGAGGGCCGCGAGCCGATCAGCTGCCGCTTCCTCTACGTCTGCGGTGGCTACTACCGCTACGACCAGGGCTACCTGCCGTCCTTCGCCGGCGCCGAGACCTTCCGCGGCGAGATCATCCACCCGCAGTTCTGGCCCGAGGACCTCGACTACGCGGGCAAGCGCGTCGTCGTGATCGGCAGCGGCGCGACCGCGGTCACGCTCGTCCCCGCGATGGCGCCGGCGGCCGAGCACGTGACGATGCTGCAGCGCTCGCCGTCCTACATCCTGTCGCTGCCGTCCAAGGACGCGAACGCGATCCGGCTGCGCAAGTGGCTCGGGGACAAGCGCGGCTACCAGGTGACGCGCTGGAAGAACGTGGCCGTGTCCACGCTGATCTACCAGCTCTCGCAGCGCTTCCCGAACCTGATGCGCCGGCTGATCCGCAAGTTCACGGTGGCGCGCCTGCCCGCGGGCTTCGACGTCGACCTGCACTTCAAGCCGACGTACGGCCCCTGGGACCAGCGCCTGTGCCTCGTGCCCGACGGCGACCTGTTCCGCGTGCTCCGCAAGGGGCAGGCGTCGATGGTCACCGACACGGTCGAGCGCTTCACCCCCGACGGCATCCAACTCGCCGGCGGCGAGCACCTGGACGCCGACGTGATCGTCACCGCCACCGGGCTGAACCTCCAGGCCTTCGGTGGGATCGAGCTGGTCGTGGACGGCGAGCCCGTGCACCTGCCCGACCACCTCGCGTACAAGGGCATGATGCTGAGCCGGGTGCCGAACTTCGCGTTCACGATCGGCTACACCAACGCGTCCTGGACGCTCAAGGCCGACCTCGTGGCGGAGTTCGTCTGCCGCGTGCTCGCGCACATGGGCTCGCGCGGCTACACGACCTGCGTCCCGGTCGACGACGGGACCGTGGAGCGCAAGCCGCTGCTGGACTTCCAGGCCGGCTACGTCCAGCGCTCCCTGCACCTGTTCCCGCAAGCGGGCGCGAACGCGCCGTGGAAGCTGGGCATGAACTACGCGCAGGACGTCGTCACGCTGCGCCACGGCTCACTGGACGACGGCGCGCTGCACTTCAGCTAGCGTGCCCGCGATATGCGGGTCTGGTTGATCACCGGCGCGGGCCGAGGCCTCGGCCGCGCCTTCACCGAAGCAGCGCTCGAGGCGGGTGACCGCGTCGTCGCCACGGTGCGCGACCCGGCGGTGCTGCCCGAGCGCGACGGCCTGCGGGTCCTCACGCTGGACGTCCGTGACCGCGCCGCGGTGCGCGCGGCCGTGGCGGACGCGCACGCCGCGTTCGGACGGCTGGACGTCGTCGTCAACAACGCCGGCTACGGCCTCGTGGGCGGCGCGGAGGAGGTCTCCGAGGCCGACGCGCGCGGCCAGCTCGACACGAACCTGCTCGGCCCGCTGTGGGTCACCCAGGCCGTGCTGCCGTTCCTGCGCGCGCAGGGCAGCGGCCACATCGTCCAGATCTCGACCACGGGCGCGGTCGGAACGGTGCCGCTGCTCGGCCTCTACAACGCGAGCAAGTGGGGTCTGGAAGGCTTCAGCGAGGCGCTCGCCGCGGAGGTCGCCGGCTTCGGCATCCGCGTCACGATCGCCGAGCTCGGCGGGTTCGGCACCGACTGGGGCGGCTCGAGCATGGCGTTCGCCACGCCGCATCCCGCGTACGACGGGCTGCGCGCGGCGCTGTTCGGAACCGCCGAGGTGCCCTGGCCCATGCCCGAGGAGGCCCCGGGAGAGCCGGACCCGCGCGCCGCCGCGGCCGCGCTGCTCGCGCACGTGGACGCCGACAGCGGTCCGCTGCGGCTGATCATCGGCGACGACGCGCCCGAGCACATCGCGCTCGCGCTCGACACGCGCCGGCAGGACTACGCGCGCGACCCGCGCTTCGCGTGGCCGGCATGAGCCGCGCCGCGCTCATCACCGGCGGCGGGACCGGCATCGGCGCAGCCGCGGCGCGCGCGCTCGCCGCGGAGGGCTTCGACGTCGTCGTGACGGGCCGCCGTCGCGAGCCGCTCGAAGCCGTCGCGGCCGAGACCGGCGCGACCGTCGTCACCGGGGACATCGTCACCGACGCGCCGCGGATCGTCGAGGAAGCCGTGGCCGCGTACGGCGGGCTGCACGTCGTCGTCAACAACGCGGGCGTCATCCGGCGCAACCGGCGGCTGCACGAGATCGAGCTCGAGACGTGGGACGAGCAGCTGGCGTCCAACCTCACCGGGCACTTCCGGATCCTGCACGCGGCGCTCCCGCACCTGCTGGCGGCCGAGGGCGACCGCTCGATCGTCAACGTCGGCTCCACGCTCGCGCACAAGCTCGTGCCGGGGATCGGCGCGTACGCTGCGGCGAAGGGCGGCATCGTGTCGCTGACGAAGGCGCTGGCGGTCGAGTACGGGCCGGACGGCATCCGCGCCAACGCGGTCATGCCGGCGGTGGTGAAGACCGACCTGGCCTACGCCGAGCGGCCGGACTTCGACGAGCGCGCGGACGCGATGGCCCAGGCCTATCCGACCCGGCGGTTGGGGGAGAGCGCCGACGTCGCGGCGGCCATCGCCTGGCTCGCCTCGCCACGCGCGGGCTGGATCACCGGCACGGTCCTCGACGTCGACGGCGGCTTCAGCGTGACCTGAAGCGCGATGATCCAGCGATGGCCAACATCGAGCTGACGGTGAACGAGGACGGCAGCGCGCTGCTGGACCTCGCGGGCGCCGGGGAGATCCGCGAGTCGATCGCGCTGGACGAGGTGGCAGACGGGCCGGCCGCGCTGGAGTCGATCGTCCTGCACTTCGACTTCTACGGTCGCCTCGCGCGGATCGAGATCACGGACTCGGTGGCGTCGGTGCTGCCGCCCGCGTTCCTGGACTCGGCCAAGCCGGAGGTGGACGCCGCGCTGGCCGCGATCGAGCGCAAGGACTGGGAGGCGCTCAAGCCGCTGCTGCACCCGTACCTGCACTGGGGCGACGGGCACAAGGGCCGCTCGCGGCTGCTCGACCACCTCCAAGCGGGTGGGGAGCTCGGCCCGCCGCTGGACGGCGAGCTGCGGGACGGGCAGATCTACCGCTGGTGAAAGTCCGCGTCGGTGAGCTCGATCGGCGTGCCGTGCGGCGTGCGATGCGCCGCATGGTCCCAGGCGGCGCGGAGCGACGACAGCTCGTCGTCGGACGTCAAGCCGCGCTCGACGACCACCTGCTCGATCGCGGCCAGCAGCTCGAGGTAGGACGTGCGCCCGGACATCTCCGGCCACGTCAGCAGGCCACGGTCCGAGAGCAGCGTCGCGAGCGCATGGACCTCGGCCTGCCATGGCTCCGAGAACTGCGTCATGCCGGCTCGAGGTAGGGCTCGAACGCGTCGATCGAGACGGACGACGTCGGGTCGCCGTCCGGGCCCCACAGCTCGGTGCCGGTGAAGCGCACGAGGTAGAGCCACTGCGGGTCCTCGCCCGCGCCGGTGGCGTTGACGTCGGGGAAGACGTGGAAGCCGTGCACGCGCTCGACGACGCCGACCTTGTCGCGCGCGTAGCGGGGCAGGCGGGTGTGGCCGTGCGGGTTCAGGTTCAGGGTGCGGACCGCGTCGCCCACCGCGAAGCGCGCGTCACGCGTCGGCTCGCGGTTCGCCGGACCACCGCGCGCGAGCACGCCCGGCACCTCCTCGGCGGTCAGGACCCGCGTCGGCAGACCGCGCTCCTCCAGCAGCCGCTCGAGCCCCGCGAGCCAGATCTCGTAGTAGCTCAGCGACAGGTACTCGCCCGGCGGCCGGTTCTCGCGCGCGTGGCGCGACATGTCGATGTTCCACTTGCCGCCCACGCCGAGCGCGAGCACCAGCCCGAGCACGTTGCGCTCCCAGCCGGCGTGGAAATAGGGCTCGTCCACCTCCGGCACGACCGGGCCGAACCCGTGCACGCCGCCCATGTCGTGCGCGCCGTTCACAGGACGCCCACGCCGATCATCGAGTCCCGCGTGACGAGCGCGGCCAGCTCGTCCTCCGACCGCGCCTCGGTACCCGGCGGCCGCATCGGCACGACCAGGTAGCGCACCTCCGCCGTCGAGTCCCACACGCGCACGGACACGTCCTCGCCCAGCGTCACGCCGAAGTCGGCCAGCACGGCGCGCGGCTCGGAGACCGCTCGCGAGCGGTAGGGCGCGCTCTTGTACCAGACGGGCGGGAGCCCGAGGACGCTCCACGGGTAGCACGAGCAGAGCGTGCAGACCACGAGGTTGTGCACCTCGGGCGTGTTGAACACGGCCACCATGTGCTCGCCCTGGCGGCCGGAGATGCCGAGCTCGGCGATCGCCGCCGTCGCGTCGTCGGCGAGCCGCGCGCGGTAGTCGTCGTCCACCCACGCCCGCGCGACGACGCGCGCGCCGAGGTGGGGCCCGACCTGGTGCTCGTAGGTCTCGACCAGCGCGTCGAGCGCGGCCGGGTCGACGTGGCCACCCGACACGAGCGCGCTCTCCAATGCGCGTACCCGAATCTGGACGTCCGAGAGATCACTGTGTGTCATCAGCCGGTCAAACCATAAGCCAGCGGGTTGGAGGTCGCCACCCAAGGGGTACTGAACCGCCACGCATGGACGACGACCTCACCATCAGCGTTTCCCGTGACGGCACGACCGTCACCGTCACCGCCGCCGGCGAGATCGACCTCTCGACCGTCGGCGAGCTGCGCGCCGCCGTCACCGAAGCGGCGGAGGAGTGCGACCTCCTGCGCCTGGACCTCTCGGACGTGGACTTCATCGACAGCACGGGCCTCGGCGTCCTGCTCGAGCTGCGCAGCACGTTGAGAGCCCGGAACGTCACGCTCGAGATCGTGGCCGGCGACGGGCCGGTCCGCCAGGCCGTGGAGATCACGGGCCTGGGGGAGTTGCTCGCCCACACCCCGTAAAACTGCAGGGGTGCGTAGTCCCGCGCCACCCCGTGTCGCGTCCGCCGTGACGCGCTTCATGCTCGGCAGCCTCGCCGCGATCGCGGTGATCCTGGTCGGTGGCTTCTTCGCCCTGCGCGACGTGGCCACCCAGGAGGCCGAGCGCGACACGCGCGAGCGGGTGCTGATCGAGGGGAAGCTGATCGAGGCGGCCGGGCTCGAGGACGGCGTGCTCACCGGCGACCCGCGCGCCCTCGCCAAGCTCGACGACCTCGTCCAGGGCCAGATCCTCGGCGAGTCGGTCGTGCGCGTGAAGGTGTGGTCGCAGGACGGCACGATCCTCTACTCCGACGAGCCACGCCTGATCGGCCAGCGGTTCGCGCTGGGCGAGGAAGAGGCGGAGCTGTTCGAGACCGGTGGCTCCGACGCCGAGCTCAGCGACCTCGGCGAGCCCGAGAACCGCTACGAGCGCGCGGAGGGCAAGCTGCTGGAGGCGCACACGGCGATCCGCACCCCCGACAAGACGCAGGTGCTGTTCGAGATCTACCAGCGCTTCAGCTCGATCAACGCGTCGGCCACCGAGATCGTCAAGACGCTCGCGCCCCCGGTGCTCGCCGGCCTGCTCGTGCTCCTGCTGTTCCAGGCGCCGCTGGCGTGGCGCCTGGCGCGCAACCTCCAGCGCGGGCACGAGGAGCGCGAGCGGCTGCTGGCGGGCGCGATCGAGGCCTCCGACCGCGAGCGCCGCCGGATCGCGTCCGACCTGCACGACGGCGTGGTGCAGGACCTCGCGGGCGTCGCCTTCGGGCTGGCGCCGCTCGCCGCCGACGCGCGCCGGCGGGGCAACGACGAGGAGGCGCGCGTGATCGACGATGCCGTCGACACCCTGCGCCAAGGTGTGCGGGACATGCGCACGCTGCTGGTCGAGATCCACCCGCCGCGGCTCGAGACCGCCGGCCTCGAGCCCGTCCTGCACGATCTGCTCAGCCCGCTGCGCAAGGCGGGGATCGAGACGCACCTGAGCGTGGAGGAGGAGCCGGCCGCCAAGGAGCTCGTCTACCGCGTCGCCGGCGAGGCGCTGCGCAACGTGCTCGCCCACGCCCAGGCGAGCCGCGTCGACGTCACCGTCACGCCCACCACGCTCACCGTCGCCGACGATGGCCGAGGCTTCGACGCGGCCGAGCGCGCGAGCCGCGCCGAGGACGGGCACGTCGGCCTGTCGCTGCTGACGGACCTCGTCGCGCAGTCCGGCGGCCAGCTCGCCGTTCGTTCCGTGCCCGGTACGGGAACCACGGTCACCTTGGAGCTCGCCCCATGATCCGCGTCCTGCTCGCCGACGACCACGGCGTCATCCGCGACGGCCTCGGCCGCCTGATCGGCGGGCTGGAGGACGTCGAGCTGGTCGGCACCGCCGCCGACGGGGCGGAGGCGGTCGAGCAGGCCGAGCGGCTGCGGCCCGACGTGGTGCTGATGGACCTCGACATGCCGCGCGTGGACGGGATCGAGGCGACGCGGCGGATCCTCGCGGCGCAGCAGACGAACGTGCTCGTGCTGACGGCGTTCTCCGACCGTCCGCGGATCCTCGGCGCGCTGGAGGCCGGTGCCTGCGGCTACCTGCTCAAGGACGCCGCGTCCGAGGACGTGGCCGAGGGCATCCGCGCCGCCGCGCGCGGCGAGTCGCCGCTGGATCCGCGCGCCGCCCGCACGGTGCTCTCCGCCCGCAGCGAGCCCGACCCGCTCGCCGGGTTGTCCCAGCGGGAGCGCGAGGTGCTCGACGCGCTGGTCGAGGGCCTGCCCAACAAGCTGATCGCGCGCCGGCTGGAGATCAGCGAGAAGACGGTCAAGTCGCACCTGACGCGGATCTTCCGCGTGCTCGACGTGACCGACCGCACCCAGGCCGCGCTGTGGGCCGAGCGCCACGGAGTGGGCCGAAAGTCGCATTGAGTCCCGGACCCGGGCGGTGGCACCGTCCAGGGTGAATGCTGCGCCGCGCCCCGCTGTTGCTCCTCCTGCTGCTCGCGGGCTGCGGAAGCGCGGCCGCGGCCGGGGAGGACTGCCTGCGGCTGGACCTGCGCTCCGGCCACGGCGAGATCGAGGCCCGCGTGCGGGTCGACACGGCCGACGACTGGCAGATCGTCGTCGTCCACGACGGCCACGTCGCCTGGCGCGGGGAGCGCCGCGGCCCCTTCCGCTACCGGCACCGGATGAAGGACTACAAGGGCGCCGACCACGTGATGGTCCGGGTCACCGCACCCGGCGGAAAGGTATGCACGAAAACCGATCTGGTTTCCGACTAGTTGCATATGGAATCGGATGCGCTACAGTGAGGCACGTAAGCGGAATCGATTCCGCTTACGGGTCCCGAGAGTCATCCACTTCCCTGGAGGAAGCCCCCGCCATGAGCACCACCGCCAGCCCCCTCGCCGGTACGTTCAACGCTGATCCGGTCCACTCCAACTTCGGCTTCGCCGTCCGTTATCAGGGCGTCTCGCTCTTCAAGGGCACGCTGGACGAGGTCGCCGCGACGCTGACCGACGGCAAGCTCGAGGGCACGGCGCAGGTCGAGTCGATCTCGATCCGCACTCCTGAGCAGTTCCGCGCGCACGTCCTGGGTGGCGACGACTTCTTCGCCGCCGAGCAGTACCCGACGGTCACCTTCTCGTCCACGAGCATCGACGTCGCCGCCGACAACACGGTCGAGGTCAAGGGCGACCTGACGATCAAGGACAACACCAAGCCGGTCGTCGCCAAGGGCACGTGGGTCGCCCCGGCTCCGGACGCCTTCGGCAGCACGCGCGCGCACCTCAACCTCGAGGCCGTCATCGACCGCACCGAGTTCGGCCTCACCTGGAACGCCCCGCTGCCCTCCGGTGGCAAGGCGCTCGCCAACGAGGTCACGCTGACCATCGAGCTCGCGCTCGTCGAGCAGGCCTAAGCCGCATGCGGATCCTCGGCATCGCCGGCAGCCTGCGCCGAGGATCCCACAACCGCCGGCTCCTCCGGGCGGCGAGCGACCTGCTCCCGTCCGGGGTCGAGCTGGTGGAGTGGGACAACCTCGCGGGCATCCCGGCCTTCGACGAAGACCTCGAGAACGAGCCGCCCGATTCCGTGCTGGAGTTCTTCCGCGCGATCGAGGATGCTGACGCTCTGCTGATCGCCACGCCGGAGTACAACGCGTCGATCCCGGGCGCCCTCAAGAACGCGCTCGACTGGGCTTCGCGCCCGTTCCCCGACAACGTCCTCAAGAACAAGCCCGTCGCGGTCGTCGGTGCGAGCACCGGCCTGTTCGGCGCGGTGTGGGCGCAGGCCGAGGCGCGCAAGGCGCTCAAGGCCTCCGGCGCGCACCCCGTCGAGACCGAGCTGCCGGTCGGCATGGCCGACTACGCGTTCGCCGACGACGGCACGCTCAACGACCCCGAGCTCGCCCAGCGCTACACGGACCTGATCGCCGACCTGGTGCGGGAGGTCACGGCTCCGGTCGAGGTCTGATGTTCGAGCTCCCGCAATTCGACCAGGGTCCGCGCGAGCGGGCGGACGCAGCACGCAACCGCGAGCGGATCCTGTCCGCCGCGGGCACGCTCGTGGCGGAGAGCGGGATCGACTCGGTCTCGATGGAGGACGTCGCCAAGGCGGCATGCGTGGGCACCGGCACGCTCTACCGGCGCTTCGGCGACCGCGCGGGGCTGGCCTTCGCGCTGCTCGACGAGCAGACCAAGGACTTCCAGAACGCGCTGATCTCCGGAGCGCCGCCGCTGGGCCCGGGCGTGCCGGCGGCGGTGCGCCTGCACGCGTTCGGCGCCGGCTTCCTCGATCTGATCGAGACGCACGCCGAGCTGATGGTGGCGGCCGCGCCGACCGTCAAGGAATCCTCAGGCGTGCTCGCGCTGTACTCCACGCATCTGCGGTTGCTGCTCGCAGAGGCCGCGCCGCACCTCGACGCGCACTACACCGCCGAGTCGCTGCTGGCGATGCTGGACCCGGCACACCACCTGCGGATGCGCCGCGGCCTTGGGTACTCGCTGGACCAGCTCGTCCGTGGCTGGGACCAGCTGGTCGACGCGCTTACGCGGCGCCCTTGAAGGCGCGGCGGTAGCCCATCACGATCCGGGCCTCGCCGGTCACGGCGCACATGGTGTGGTGGAAGCCCGCGGGCACGATCGCCTCGCCGCCGGGGCTGAGGAGACGCTCCTCGCCGTCGAAGCGCAGCGCGATCACGCCGTCGATCACGCGCAGGAGCGTGTCGTCCCAGGGACGAACGCGCAGCGGGGCGTCTGCACCCAGCGTCTCGAAGGTCAGCGTGACGCCATAGCCGACGGAATCGGAGCGGGAGGGGGAAGTCAGAGCAGCCATTGACAGCGATCATCTCCGGCTCCCGACCCCCCTGCCTCCGAGCGACCTCTAGTACGTGGGTGCGGTTAACCGAAGGCCGGCATCACGCGCTCGTTCACGAGCTTGAGCTGGCCGCGGATGTCGGGCACGTTCGGCACGTCCTCGCCGCTGAAGAGCTTGACCAGCGCCGGGTCGCTGAGCGCGAGGATCATGTGGTTGACACCCGCCGGCGCGAGGTCGGCCTTGATCTTCTCGACGACCTCCTCGGGCGTGCCCGCGAGGCTCAGCTTCTCCGCGTAGTGCGGCTCGAAGAGGCTCACGGCCTGCTTCACGTCGCCCGCGCCGAGCGCGTCCACCACGGGCGCCAGCTCGCTCGCGTCGATCCCGTGGCGCGCGAGCTGCTCGGCCGGCATCGAGGAGATGTAGAACGCGACGAGGATGCGCGCGGCGCGCTTGGCGGCGGCGCTGTCGTCGCTCACGACCGTGACCACCCAGGCGCCGTTGTCGAGCTCCTCGTAGTTGCGGCCGGCCTGCTCGGCGCCCTCGCGGAGCAGACCGGAGGAGTAGTCGTAGGCCTCGCGGGAGTAGGCGAGCGCCTGATGCATGCCGTCGGCGATCTCGCCCGCGGTGCGGAACGAGCGCGGGCCCTTCATCGCGCCCATCTTGATCGGGATGCCGCCCTCCTGGACGGGCTTGGCGAACGTGTACAGCCCGCTGTACTTGAAGAAGTCGCCCTCGAACGTGATCGCGCCCTCGCTCAGGAAGGTGCGCATCACGTGGATGGCCTCCTTGAGGCGGCTGAGCGGCTTCTGGTTCGCCCAGTCGATGTTGTACTGGCTCAGCAGGCCGAAGTTGCCGGTCGAGACCACGATCTCGGTGCGCCCGCCGGTCAGCTCGTCGAGCGTCGCCATCTGCTGACAGATCAGCGTCGGCTCGCGCAGGAAGACGTGCGTGACATTCGGGCCGAAGCGGATCTGCTTCGTCTCGCGCGCGGCCGCGGCGAAGAGCACCCACAGGTCCTTGTGCCACGTCTCGTCGACCGAGTACGCCGCGTAGAAGCCGAGCTCGTCCGCGGTCTTGATGATCTCGATGCAGTCGTCGAGCGGGTAGTCCGGCAGCATGCAGTAGCTGAACCTCACGAAGGATCCTCCATGGTCTCGGACTCCTCGCCGGCGAGGAGCACCTCGTCGGCGAAATGGGCGTGCATCCAGTCCAGGTGGTCCCAGCGGGCGTCGAAGATGCGGCGGGAGTCCCAGACCGGCATGTCCTGCTGCGGGGTGATCTGCATCAGATCGGGGTCGACCTCGTACTGGTGCTCGAGGCGCTCGACGACGGTGTCGGTGATGCGGCGAGGTGGTGGGGGCGTCTGTTCGCCCAGGCGCCAGACGCTCATTCGTAGGCCTCGTCGAGCGACTGCTTGCCGGGGTTCATGACGTTGTTGGGGTCCAGCGCGCGCTTGATCGCCTTCACGACCGGCCACGCGCTGCCCAGCTCCTGCGGGACGAGCTCAGCATCGCCTTCTCTCGTCGCCCCGTGGCAGGCGGTGATCGAGCCGCCGTACCTGAGGGAGACCTCGGCGATCTCGCGCTTGCAGCTCACCCACGCGGCCCATGTCTCGTCGTCGAGCTTCTGCTCCCAGATGCCGACGTCGATCTCCACCAGGTAGTCCGCCCACGGCTTGTGGGGGCCGGAGGTGTAGGCGAACATGCCCCAGTCGTCGAAGATGCCGTACCGCTCGCGGTAGCGGGCGACGATCGCGTGCCACTCCTCGCGCACCTGGGGGAGGACGGAGTAGTTGAGCGCCGCGTCCTCGCAGTGCCAGCTCATGATCACGGCCTGGCCGTCCAGGTCCCGGCCGTGGAGCGGGGTGGCGTAGCGGTCGTGGCGGGAGGCCCAGTCGCCGGCGGAGATCTCGTCGCCGAGGTACCTGCCGCCGCGGCTGCGCCCGAGGCGCATGATCTCCCTGGAGGCGGGCTCGACCTCGAGCCTGCGCCCGTACATGGCGACGGCGACGACCGCCTTCACGCTCTCCGGCTGCGGGATGTACGCCTCGTCGTCACGGCGGAGGTAGGCGATCTTCCACTCGTCGAAGAGCACGACGCCCGCGAGCGTCGCCAGGCCGCAGCGCGTGAGGACTCCGACCGTCTCGTACGCCTTCATGTAGTCGTCGAAGGCGAAGAACGCGGCGAACTCGGTCTCCGGGCGCGGGACCAGCTCGAGCGTCGCCTGGGTGGTGATGCCGAGCGTGCCCTGGTGGCCCGTGAACAGCTGCTTGAGCGTCAGGCCGGTCGAGGACTTGCGCAGCTTGCGTCCGCCGCCCTCGGAGATCTCGACGATCTCGCCGGTGGGGAGGACGACCTCCATGCTGATCACGAGGTCGCGGGTGTGGCCGTAGCGGGCGCCCAGCAGCGACCAGCCGCCGGTGCCGATCCGCCCGCCGACGAGGCTGCACGGGTACGAGGCCGGGTCGTCGGGATAGATCACGCCGTACTTGCGCAGCTCCTCGTTGAGCTTGAGCATGTTGATGCCCGGCCCGACGGTCACGGTTCTGTCCACGAGGTCGATCTCGTGGATCTGGTTCATCAGCTTGCAGTCGATCATGATCCCGCCGCGCAGCGGGACGGCGCCGTCGCTGAGGCCGGTGCCGCCGGCGCGCGGGACGATCGGGATCCGGTGGCGGTTGGCGAGCTTGACCACCTCGGAGACCTCCACCGCCGTCTTCGGCAGGATCACCACGTCCGGGAAGTGGTCGGCCCAGCGGTGCACCGGGAACGGCGCCGGGACGCGGCTGCGGAACGCGCGGCTGGACTGGTCGGGGCGGACGCGGGCGTCGTCGCCGATGATCGCCCGCAGCTCGTCGAGGACGTGGTCGTCGACGGCGCTCTTGAAGGCGACTCCTCTCACGGCTCGATCCCCGCGCTCACCGCCACCAGCTCGAAGAGGTCCATCACGCCGAGGTTCGCCTCGTGGCCGGCTTCGCTGAGCGGGCGCTCCGACCATGGGCAGGCGCTGATCAGCGTGTCCACCTCCAGCTCGGCGGCCTTGGCGACGCGCCGGCGGCTGATCTCCCGGGTGATCTCCGGCTTCTCGATCGGCAGACCGCCGCCTCCGCCGGAGCAGTAGGACCACTGCGTGACGCGGTCGACGTCCTTGAACGTGAGGCCGGGGATGGCGCGGATCAGCTCGCGCGGGGCCTCGTGCACGCCTTTGCGCTTGTTCAGGCGGCACGGGTCGTGGTAGGTGACGGTCCGCTCGACGGGATGGGTGAGCGCGATCCGGCCGTCCTTCACGAGGTCGTTGACCAGCTCGACGCCGAGGACGATCTCGAACTCGTAGTCCTCGCCGAAGTACTTGGGGTAGTCCTCGGTGAACGCGATGTAGTCGTGCGGGTCGGGGGCGATGATCCGCTTCGCCCCGACCGCGCGCCAGTCCTCGACGTTGTGGGTCGCGTGCTTGAGCGCCAGGTCCTGATAGCCCATCTCGGCCGCCGGACCGCCGCAGCACCACTGCTCGCGCATCAGGCCGAACGCGAATCCGGCCTTCTGGAGCAGTTGCGCGAACGCGCGGGTGTACGAGGTGCGGAAGAACGCGGCCTCGCAGTCGACGAACAGGATCGTCTCCCCGCCGACCGGGATGTCGAGCCCGATCGCCCAGTCGGCGACGTGCGCTTGTGAAACTCTTGTGTCCCCGAGCACCGGTTCGTTGTGGTCGAGCGCGAGGCGTTCGTTCCACAACTTCCAGGCTTCGCGCTCATTCCCGGTCTCGACCATGAGGGCCCGCATGGCCTTCACGACGTCCACCGTGCGCGTGCGATGGCGGTAGAAATCGCCCGTCATCAGCGTGTTCGGACAGCGCAGCTCGCACGCTCCGCACTGGGTGCAGTGGACGAAGTCGTCGGCGACATCTTCCACGTTTACCAGGCCTTTTTCCATCGCGACGATGCTCGCGTGGAACGCCGTAGGCGTGTGGTTCTCGTTGCGCGTGACCTGCATCACCGGACAGACCTCGCGACAGAACTTGTGCCCCGACGAGAAGCATCCGTAGGCGTTGTCACGCCATCGCTGCGCGAACTCGAGCTCCTGGTCGCCCACCCGTCTCTCCCTCCTCGATGGTGCCGGTGGGGGCATCCTAAGGCGTGAGGCACGCATGAGGGCGCACGATCTGTCTAGAATGTCTCTTGTACGGGCCGGGATATCGAAATCCTGGCCACAAGCAGTGCGCAGCGCCCGCAAGTTGCTTCATGGCTCCTCCGCGTTCGCAGCACACAACTCCGTGGAGGCACGACCAATGGCTACTGGAACCGTGAAGTGGTTCAGCGACGAAAAGGGCTTCGGCTTCATCACGCCCGATGACGGCGGCAAGGACCTCTTCGTCCACCACACCGGCATCAACAGCAACGGCTTCCGCACCCTCGCCGAGGGTGCGAAGGTCTCCTTCGAGGCCGAGAACGGCCCGAAGGGCCCGAACGCCGTCAACGTGACGTCGATCTAAGAACCACTCAGTTCTGCGTGGGCGCCCGCGGCTTCTGCCGCGGGCGTTTGTGTTTAAGGGCCCACTGCGGACCCTCAGGCGGCCGCGCGGAGGGTTCCGCGGGCGCGGTAGGCCAGCTGGCGGATGGCGCCGGCGGTCATGCCCAGGTCGGCGGCGATCGCCTCGTGGCTGTCGCCGTTGAACGCGTGGCGGACGATCACCTGGCGCTGTGAGTCGGGCAGCGCGCCGATCGCTTCGACGAACGCGTCGAACCACTCGCGGCGGGCGAACACGTCCTCGGGCTCGCTCTCGCGTCCGAGCAGGTCGTCCGGGACGGGCCCGAACTCCAGCTGGGGATCCCGCGCGATGTTCAGCGCCGCGTTGCGGGCGATCCGGTGCAGCCACGGCTTGAGCGCGAGCGGCAACGTGGCCCGCGGGTCGGTGAGCGCGCCGTGGGCGTTGATGAACGTCTGCTGGAGCGCGTCGTCGGCGGTCGCCGACGAGAGGAAGCGCCGGCAGTGGCGCGCGAGCGGCCCCTGGTAGCGGGCGACGATCGCGGCGAACGCGCGCTCGTCGCCGGCGCGCGTGAGCGCGACCAGACGCGCGTCGGAGGCGGTGGCGAGGGCGGCAGGGCTGAGCGGGCGAGAGGGCGACATGACGTGTCCAGAGCCTTCCGCCGCGCCGGTAGGACCCTCAATGGGACCTTGGTCGCGCCCGTACCGGGACCCGATTTCTAAAGAGGGACTGTCCCTCTTAGCGACAGATGTCGCGTGAAGGGGTCTGACCCCTTTACGTGGGGGCAGGCAGGGGGAGTTCCCCCATATGGCGCCGACGCGCCAAACGGGAGTCTCGGTGCATGCCCACCGAGTCCTTGAACCCTGAGACGCTTCCCGTCCACATTGATTCCCTCCGGCGCGCGGCCCGCGCGATGACCCGCTCGCACCACGACGCCGAGGACCTCGTCCAGGACACGCTCCTGAAGGTGCTCGCCCGGCCCCGCACGGTCGGCCCGGCCGGTGCCGGGCCGTACCTGCACCAGGCGCTGCGCAACACGCACATCTCGGCGCTGCGCACGCGTGGGCGGCGGCCGGTGCTCGCCCCGCTCGAGGACGAGGACACGCGGCTGGTGGCGCCCAGGCACGGCGAGCCGGTCGAGGTGATCCATACCCGCGAGGTGCTGGCCAAGATCCACGCCCTGCCGACCGCGCAGCGCGAGGTGATCGCGGCCGTCGACGTCGCCGGGCTCGCCTACACCGAGGCGGCCGAGGTGCTGCAGATCCCGGTCGGCACCGTCATGAGCCGACTGCACCGCGGGCGTGCGCGGCTCGTCAGCGACTACGCGGCGGCGGCGTAGAAGGCCCGACGGTAGGCGGTCGGCGTCGTGCGCATGATCGCCGCGAAGTGATGCCGGTACGTCGCCGCCGTCGCGAAGCCGACGCGCGCGGCGACGGTCTCCACGGGCTCGTCCGAGCTCTCCAGCAGCGCCAGCGACGCGCGGACGCGCTGCTCGATCAGCCAGCGGCCGGGCGTCGTGCCCGTCGCGCGCTGGAAGCGGCGCGTGAACGTGCGCACGCTCATGTGCGTGTGGGCGGCGAGCGTCGCCAGGTCGAGCGGCTCGTGCAGCCGCTCGAGCGCCCACTCCATCGCTCGCGCGATCGGGTCGTCCTCCGGGTGGGCGGGCATCGGCAGGTCGATCAGCTGCGCCTGGCCACCGTCGCGGTGCGGCGGGATCACCAACCGGCGGGCGACCGCGTTCGCCACCGCGCTGCCGTGGTCGCGCCGGACGAGGTGCAGGCAGAGGTCGATGCCGGCCGCGCTGCCCGCGCTGGTCAGGACGTCCTCGCCGTCCACGTAGAGCACGTCCGCGTTGACGGTCAGCTCGGGATGGCGCGCGGCGAGGGTCTCCGCGTAGCGCCAGTGCGTCGCCGCCTCACGGCCGGCGAGCAGGCCCGCCGCGGCGAGCAGGAACACGCCGCTGCAGATCGAGACGACCCGGGCGTCCGACGCGCGCACCGCCTCCAGGACGGCGGTCGAGGGCTCGCCGCTCCAGCCGGGGACGATGATCGTGTCCGCGCCCACGAGCGCCTCCAAGCCGTGGTCCACGACGAAGCTGAAGCCACCGGTGGTCGCCGGGATCACGCCCGGGTGCTCCGTGCACAGCGTCAGCTCGTACCACCAGGGCACGTCCAGCTCCGGGCGCTCGAGCCCGAAGACCTCGGTGACGGTGCCCAGCTCGAACGGCGCTATCCGCTGGGGGAGGAGGGCGACGACGCGATGCGAGGACATGGCCAGATCTTGACGCATGTCGTCCTTCAGGTCACTGGTCGGACGTCGCGGACCTCGGGACGATGCTGTCCATGACGAACTACTTCGCCGAACGCCTCCTGCATGAGACCGATGCCGCCGACGTCGCCGAGGCGCTGCCCGCACCGCCGTTCACGCTGGTCGACTCCCGCAGCGAGCGGGCGTTCGACGACGCCCACCTGCCGGGCGCGATCTGCCTGCGGCGGGTCGGGATCGACGCGCTGCCCGACGGCCCGCTGGTCGTCTACTGCTGGGGCCCGGGCTGCAACGGCGCGGTCAAGGCGTGCGCGCGGCTGGTCGCCGCCGGGCGCACCGACGTCAAGGAGATGCTCGGCGGCTTCGAGTACTGGGTCCGCGAAGGCTTCTCCGTCGAGGGCGAGCAGGCCCATCGTCACCAGCCCGACCTGAGCGGCCTCGTCTGCGACATCGCGGTGGCATGATGCGCTGAGTGGACGCGGCCGACCGGGCGCTGCGCAGGCTCCGCGACGCCTACGGCGCCGGGCAGGTCAGCACGGCCACGCTCGAGGTCCGGACCGCGCTCGCGCTGAGCGGCCGGGCCGAGGACGCGGTCTGGGATCTCCCGCGTTGGCGGGTGCTGCGGCGGGAGCCCGTCCGGGCGCTCGTGCTCGGCACGTTCGAGTGGCCGCTCGACGAGCGCGGGCGCTGGACGATCGGCCGCAGCTCGGCGTGCGAGATCGCGTTGCTGGACGACACGGTGTCGCGCCGGCACGCTGAGATCGCGGTGCGGGCGGGGATCTGCCTCGTCCGCGACCTCGGCTCGTGCAACGGGACGCGGCTCAACGGGCGGCACGTCACCCGGGCGCGGCTCCGCCGGGGTGACGTGCTGGAGCTCGGCGAGGCCGAGCTCCGAGTCCGCTAGTCGAGGATCTGCAGGCCGATCACGCCGGGCGTGAACGCGGACGTGTCCACCGCGTCGCGGCCGCGGCCCGTGTCGATCGTGAGCGTGTCCGTGGGCTCGGCGTGGCTGATGTTGACCGTCGCCTGGAGCCCGGTCAGCGTCGCCGTGGTGGCCTTGCCGGCGAGCGTGAGGCGGTCGCGGCCGGGCGTGCCGTCGACGATCACGCGGTCGGCGGCGCCGTCGCCCTTGGGGGTGATCGGCAGGCCGGCGAGGCTCACGTCGACGAGCTCGAAGCCGGGGCGGTCGCCGATCGCGACCGTGTCCGCGCCGCCGCCCGCGACGAGGTCGACCTCCTCGAGGTCGTCGACGGTCAGGACGTCGGCGTCGTGCGTGATCCGGCCGCGCTTGACGGCGTAGGCCTCGGCGGCGTTCGCGCCTTCGAGGAAGAGCGAGTCGCGGGAGGCTCCGCCGTCGATCGTGTCGTCGCCGTCTCCGGCGCGCCAGCTCGCGCGGTCGAAGTCGCCGCCGAGCGTGATCGTGTCGCGGCCCGGGCCGCCGAAGGCGTCGTCGAAGCCGGGGCCGCCGATCAGCGTGTCGTCGCCGGGGCCGCCGCGCAGGACGTTGTCGCCGGGGCCGCCGGCGAGCGTGACCGCCATCGACGCGACGGAGGCGCTGAGGAGGTCGTCGCCGCCACGACCGTCGATCGTGAGCCGGTCGCTCGGCTCGGGCTGTGCGAACAGGACGAACGTCGGGCCCAGGACGCCGAATGCGCCGAACGAGATCTGGTCGTCGTCCTCGGAGCCGTGGACGGTCGCCTTGTCGAGGCCCGCGCCGAGGTCGGCCGTGACCTGGAACGTGTCCGTGGCGGAGAGGTCGTCGACGCTGAGCTGGTCGGCGCCGTCGCCGGTCTCGACGCGCAGGACGTCGGCGCCGTCGATCTCGATCTCGTCGATGCGCACGCGGTCGCCCTGCGCGCGGACCTCGACCTGCCGGCGGCCGCGGAGGACCAGCGTGTCGAGGCCGTCCTGCAGGTCGACGCGGATGCGGTCGAAGCGGTGGCGGGCGAAGGCGGCGTCGCCGACGCGGACGCGACCGCCCTCGAACGCCAGCGTGATCTCCTCGGGCTCCGCCGTGCCGTCGACGACCAGGGTGCGCTGCTCGACGCGGACCGGCAGCGGGCCCTCGACGAACTCGCGGTCGCCGAACGTGGTGCGTGCGCGGGTGGTGTCGCCGCCGATCTCCTGCGCGAAGGCGAGCGCGAGGTCGCGGTCCTCGAGCGCGGCGACGAGCCGCAGGTGCTCGGCCTGCGTGACCGAGCCGCCGAACAGCCGCTCGGCCGCCTCGCGGTCGTCGAGCAGCCCGGTGCGCAGCTCGTCGGCGGTGACGCTCGGGACGTCGAGCTCGACCGCGTCCACCCGCGGGTCGGACGCCGGCAGCCGGTCGAACGTGAGCACGGACTGCTGGTCGAAGCGCGCGCGGATCCGGTCGGCGATCGTGTGCAGCTCGTCCGGCTCGACGCCGTCGACCGCGAACACCCGCGAGCGCTCGAACGTGGTCGTGCTCGCGGAGGCGTCGAAGAACACGCCGTCGAGCAGGTCCGAGCCGCGCACGCGGCCGCCGCCCTGCTCGATCAACCGGCCGGCCTCCCGCTCGAACGCGATCAGCGGATCATCCAACCGCGGGTCCGCCGGGTCCGTGATCACCGCGGTGTTGTTGGTGGCGAAGATCTCCGCGTCGTGCGCGTGCGCGCCCGGGGCACCCACGCCGAGCACGACGAGCGCCGCCACGACTGGCTTGTGAATACGCATGTCCCGCCAGACGTTCGCAGCGGCGATCTCAATCCCGCGCCAGTCGCACGAGGTCGACCCGCGAGCGCACGCCGAGCTTCGCGTAGATCCGCGTGAGCGTGCCCTCGATCGTCTTCTCGCTCAGATACAGGTCCGCCGCGACCTGCTTGTTGGACAGCCCTCGCACGACCAGGTCGGTGACGTCCCGCTCACGGCCGGTCAGGTCGCCGCCGGCGGTCGGGATCCGCGTCCCGAGCCGTCGCAGCTCCCGCGCGGCGTCCGCGACGAGCGCCGACGCGCCGCCCACCCGCGCCTCGTCGGCCACGCGCCGCAACTCGCGCTTGGCCCGGTCGGCGTCCCCGGCCGCGGCGAGCGCACGCCCGGCCAGGAGCCGCGCGACGACCTCGTCCCGCCGCGCCCCGGCCGACGACGCCACCGCGACCGCGGCGAGCACGACGTCCGCGGCTGCGCGAGCCTCGTCGCGCGCGAGCAGGACCTCGGCGCGCGCGGCGGCGGCGCGCACGTCGCTGGCTCCAAGGACCGCGGTAGCGGCGCCGCCGGCCGTGCCGGCCAGCGCGGCCCAGCGCTCGGCTTCGTCGAGGCGGCCCAGGGCGATCGCGCAGCGTACGAGCGTGAGGCCCGTGCGGGCGCGGGCCGGGACGTCGAGGCGCTCGAAGCCCGGGCCGGCGAGCGCCAGCAGGTCGGCGCGGGAGCGCTCCGGGTCGCGCTCGGCGCCGAGGGTCGCCGCGGCGATCCGCGCGTGACGGAGGGCGACGCTGCCCGCGGGCGGGATCGTGGCCAGCGCGTCGGTCGCCTGCGTCGCCGCGGCGAGGTCGCCGGTGAGCTCGTGGGCGACGAGCTGTGCCCAGGTCACGAGGACGCGGGCGTACGCCATGTCCTGCAGCGTCGTGGTCTCGGCGGCGTTCTCGATCTCGGCCAGCGCGGCGGGAAGGTCCAGACGCTCGGTGTGCGCCAGCGCGGCGAGCGTCGACAGCGTGACGATCAGCTGTCCCTGGCCGGTGGCGCGCGCGATGGCGAGGCCGCGAGCGGCGACCGCGGCGGCGTCGGCGTAGCGCTCTCCGGTGGACGCGGCGATGCCGACGTTCACGGCCGCGTCGAGCCGGCGCGCGAGCACGCGGTCGTCGAGGCGCGCGAGGCCGGCGAGCGCGTCCTCGAGGCGCAGCGTGGCGACGGCACGATCACCGTCCATGAGTGCGCCCGTGGCGGCGACCGCGGTCGCCCCGACGGCGAGGGAAGCGTCGACACCGGCGCGGTTCGCGCCAGGGGAGAGGGCGGCCACGGCCGCGCCCGTCCTCGGTGCGGTCGCCAGCGCGCGAGCGCGCTCCGCCCAGGTGCGCACCGTCGCCGCGCCGTCGTAGCAACTGCCGAGCACGGCGAGCTCGTAGGCCAGCTCGGCATGCTCGTCCGGGCCGGCGGCGAGCAGGCGGCGGCGGGCCTGGTCGGGGCGGTCGAGGAGCTTCTCCAGGTGCGCGCAGGCGACGACCAAGCGGCGCCGGGCGGTGACCTCGCCCTCGGGGAGCAGCGCGAGCACCTCGACGAGCTCGTCGCGCGCCGCCTGCACCTGGCCGGCGGCGGCGAGCGTCAGCGCGTGCCGCGCGCGGAGGTCGATCCGACGCGCCGTCTCGCCGTCCGGGACGAGAGCGAGCGCGGCCGCGTACCAGCGGGCCGCGGTCGCCGGGGAGGTCGCCTCGGCCGCGGTGGCGGCTGCGGTCAGCACGTCGATCGCCCGCTCGTCGCCGGGCCGTGCGAACCGCTCGACGTGGTGGGCGCGCACGCCCGGCGCGGCGCCTCGCGCCTCCAGGGCGGCCGTGATCCGCTCGTGCGCGCCGAGCCGCCAGGCGGGCGGCGCCGCGTCGTAGACCGCCCGGCGCACCAGCGGGTGCCGGAACGCGAACGCCCGCCCGCGCCCGGTCGGCCGCACGAGGCCCGCGGCCACGAGCCGGTCGAGGTCGGCGGCGCGCTGCGCGGCCGCCGTCGCGAGCTCGGGGTCGAACGGGTCGCCCGCCACCGCGGCGCCCTCGAGCAGGGCGCGCTCCTCGTCGGCGAGGAGCGCGACCTCCTGGCCGACCGCCGCGAGCACGCACGGCGGCAGCGCGTCGTGGGGGAAGCGCGCGAGCTGGCTGAGGAAGAACGGGTTGCCGTGCGCCTCGTCGGCGATCCGCTCGCGTGCCCGGCGACTCGGGACGCCGGCGAGCAGCGCGAGCGAGTCGTCGCGGTCGAGCGGCTCCAGCTCGATCGTCGCCACACCTGCCGTGGGCATCGACAGCGCGCCCGCGAGCGCGCCCGACCGCAGCGCGAGCATCAGCAGATGCGGCGCTCGCGGTGGCCGGCGCAGGATGTGCTGGACGAACTCGAGCGACGCGTCGTCGGCCCAGTGCAGGTCGTCGAGCAGCAGCGCGGCCGGCCGTTCGCGCGCGGTCGACTCGACCAGCGCCCGCAGCGCGCGGTGATGCCGGAAGCGCTCCGCGGTCGGCACCGCGCCCGCCGCGCCCGCCGGCAGCACCGCGCCGAGGTCCGGGCCGAGCGCCTCGACCCGCGTCGGGTGCATCGAGCCGACGTGGTCGTCGAACGCGGCCACCGCGAGCGCGAACGGCACCTCACGCTCGTGCTCCGCCGCCCGCGCGGGCAGCGTGAGCAGCCCGGCGGCGGCCGCCTGCTCGGCCGCCGCCTCGAGCAGCGCCGTCTTGCCGATCCCGGGCTCACCCACCACCACGAGCACGCGCGACCCGCCGCCGCGCACCTCCGCGATCGCCCGCTCCACGGTGGCGAGCTCCGTCCTGCGTCCAACGAGCTTCACTGCCCTCGCCAGACGTCGCGCCGCCGAGCGCCATTCCCCGTCCGGGAGATGGCGCTCGTGCTGGGCGTCTAGCTCAGCCGACGGTCGCGGGTCAACCGGCGGGGCTGAACACGTCCGGCGCGCTCAGCCGCTCGAGGTCGGCGGCCCGGTCGTCGGGCTGCTCCTGCGAGCGGCGCTCGGCCGCGACGCGCTCGCGGTAGAGCTCGACCTCGCGCTTGATCGTGTCCTCGTCCCAGCCGAGCGGCTCGGCCATCAGGCGCGCCGCCGGCTCGGCCGACTCCAGGCCGCGGTCCCACGTCTCGATCGAGATCCGCGTGCGCCGTGTCAGCACGTCGTCGAGGTGCAAGGCGCCCTCGTGGGAGGCGGCGTAGAGGACCTCCACGCGCAGGTAGTCGTCGGCGCCGGGCAAGGGTTCGCCCAGCTCGGGCGACTCCTTGACCATCGACAGCAGCTCGTCGGTGCGGGTGCCGTAGCGGCGCAGCAGGTGCTCGATCCGGGCGACGTGGACGCCCGACTCGGCGGCCACGCGCTCGCGGCGGTTCCACAGCGCCTGGAACCCGTCACCGCCGACCAGGGGCGTCACGTCCGTGGCGGACGGCGGCACGAAGCGGTCCAGGCCACGCGCGGCGGCGTCGATCGCGTCCTTGGCCATCACGCGGTAGGTCGTGTACTTGCCGCCGGCGACCGCCACGAGCCCGGGGACGGGCACGGCGACGGTGTGCTCGCGCGACAGCTTCGACGTCGACTCGGACTCGCCGGTGAGCAACGGCCGCAGCCCGGCGTAGACGCCTTCGACGTCCTCGCGCGTCAAGGGCTGGTTGATCACCGCGTTGATGTGCTCGAGCACGTAGTCGATGTCGCTGGCGCTCGCGGCCGGGTGGGCCTTGTCGAGGTTCCAGTCGGTGTCGGTGGTGCCGATGATCCAGTGGCGGCCCCACGGGATCACGAACAGCACGCTCTTCTCGGTGCGCAGGATCAGGCCGGTGTCGAGCTGGAGCCGGTCCTTGGGGACCACGAGGTGGATGCCCTTGGAGGCGCGCACCTGGAACTTGCCGCGCTCGCCGACCAGGTGCTGGACGTCGTCGGTCCAGACGCCGGTGGCGTTGACGACCTCCTTCGCGCGGACCGAGAGCTCCCCGCCGCCGGCCATGTCGCGGACCTTCACGCCGGTCACCCGCTCACCCTCGCGCAGGAAGCCGACGACCTTCGCGTTGGACACGACGGCCGCGCCCAGCGCCGCGGCCGTCCGCGCCACGGTCATCGTGTGCCGCGCGTCGTCGACCTTCGCGTCGTAGTACTGCAGCGCGCCCACGAGCGAATCGGCCTTGAGGGCCGGTGCGATCCGCAGCGCGCCGCGCTTGCTCAGGTGGCGGTGGCGCTTGAGGCCCTTGTACCCGCCGAGCGAGTCGTACAGGATCAGCCCCGCGCCGATGTACGGCCGCTGCCAGTGCTCGGTCAGCGGAAGCAGGAACGGCACGGGTTGCACGAGATGTGGCGCGATCACGTTCAGCAGGAGCGACCGCTCGCGCAGCGCCTCGCGCACGAGCCCGAAGTCCTTCTGCTCGAGATAGCGCAAGCCCCCGTGCACGAGCTTGCTCGACCGGGAAGACGTCCCGGCGGCGTAGTCACGGGCCTCCACGAGCGCCACGTTCAACCCGCGGGTGGCCGCATCCAGCGCGGATCCGGTGCCGACGGTACCCCCGCCGATCACCACGACATCGAACACCTCGGACTCCAGGCGCGTGAGCGCTTCGCGGCGTTGCTCGGGACCAAGACGGCTGCGGTCGTTCAAGAGCGGGCTCCTGCGGGGAGTAGGTTTCCCCTCGGAGGCTAGCGAGAGGAGAGACCCGCATGAGTGGTACCCGCCGTTGGCGATGGCAGCAGTCCGTGCTGGGAGAGCACGTGGCTGAGTTCCTCGGGACCCTGATCATCATCCTGCTGGGCTGTGGGGTGGTGGCGATGGCGGTCGCTGCGCTCAACCAATCCGGGCGTGGTGACCTGATCTTCGCGGCCAGTGGCGACTGGCTGCTGATCACGTGGGGCTGGGGCTTCGCCGTGTGCTTCGCGGTCTACGTCGCCGGTGGCGTGTCCGGCGCGCATCTGAACCCGGCCGTGACGCTCGCGCTCGCGTGGCGACGCGGCTTCCCGTGGAACAAGGTCCCCGGCTACATCGTCGCCCAGGTGCTCGGCGCCTTCGTCGGCGCCGCCCTGGTCTACCTGAACTACCGGTACGCGATCATCTCCTACGAGGACGCGAACAAGATCTCGCGCGGCGCGGAGAACAGCGTCCCGACGTACAGCATCTTCGGGACGTTCCCGGCTCCCTACTACGAGAACTTCTTCGGGCCGTTCCTGGACCAGGTGATCGGCACGGCGATCCTGGTGGCGTTCATCTTCGCCGTCACGGACGAGTACAACGCGCCGGTCAAGGCCAACCTCGCGCCGGTGGTCATCGGCTTCATCGTCGTCGCGGTCGGCATCTCGTTCGGCGCCAACGCGGGCTACGCGATCAACCCGGCGCGTGACTTCGGGCCGCGCATGTTCGCCTGGTTCGCCGGCTGGGGCGAGGTGGCGATGCCAGGCAACTACGGCAACGTCAACACCTACTTCTGGGTCCCGATCCTGGGGCCGATCGTCGGCGCCGGGATCGGTGCGGCGATCTACGACTTCGGCATCCGCAACGTGCTGATCGCACGCGGCATCAAGCCCGACACCGACGTGGCCGAGGAAGGCCGCACGGCCATCGACGACTGAGGAGAACACGTGGCTGACTACATCGGCGCCATCGACCAGGGGACGACGAGCTCGCGCTTCATCGTCTTCGACAAGGACGGCAACATCGTCACGGTCGACCAGCGCGAGCACGAGCAGATCACGCCGAAGGCGGGCTGGGTCGAGCACGACCCGAAGGAGGTCTGGACGCGCACCCGCGAGGTGATCGGCGGCGCGCTCGCGAACTCCAAGCTCGAGGCGGGGGACATCGCGGCGGTCGGCATCACCAACCAGCGCGAGACGACGGTGGTCTGGGACCGCAAGACGGGGGACCCGGTCTACAACGCGATCGTCTGGCAGGACACACGCACCGACAAGATCGTCCGTGAGCTCGGCGAGGCCGACGTGGTGCGCGAGGCCACCGGCCTGCCGCTGTCGACCTACTTCAGCGGCCCGAAGATCAAGTGGATCCTCGACAACGTCGACGGCGCCCGCGAGCGGGCCGAGAAGGGCGAGCTGGCCTTCGGAACGATGGACAGCTGGGTGATCTGGAACCTCACCGGCGGCGAGCAGCACATCACCGACGTCACCAACGCGAGCCGCACGCTGTTGATGAACCTCGAGACGGGGGACTGGCACGAGCCGAGCCTCGAGCTGATGGGCATCCCGCGCTCGATGCTGCCGGAGATCAAGTCCAGCTCCGAGCACTACGGCGACGTCAAGGGCACCGCGATCGGCGGCACGCCGATCGCCGGCATCCTCGGCGATCAGCAGGCGGCGCTGTTCGGCCAGACGTGCTTCGACCGCGGGGACGCCAAGAACACGTACGGCACGGGCTCGTTCCTGCTCGTCAACACGGGTGAGGAGCTCGTCCGCACCGAGAAGCTGCTCACCACCGCCGCCTACAAGCTCGGCGACGGCAAGCTGAACTACGCGTTGGAAGGCTCGATCGCGGTCACCGGCGCGCTCATCCAGTGGCTCCGCGACCGGCTGAAGATCATCGACACGGCGCCCGAGGTGCAGGACCTGGCGAAGACCGTCGAGGACAACGGCGGCGTGTACTTCGTGCCCGCCTTCAGCGGCCTGTTCGCGCCGTACTGGCGCGACGACGCCCGCGGCGTGATCGTCGGCCTCACCGCGTACGCCAACCGCGGCCACATCGCTCGCGCGGCGCTGGAGGCCGCGGCCTGGCAGTCACGCGAGGTGGTGGACGCCGCCAACGAGGTCGCCGACGTCCCGTTCACCGATCTGCGGGTCGACGGCGGCATGACCGGCAACGACCTGCTGATGCAGTTCCAGGCCGACGTGCTCGGCGTGCCGGTGATCCGGCCGAAGGTGACCGAGACGACCGCGCTCGGCGCCGCCTACGCCGCCGGGCTGGCGACCGGCTTCTGGTCCGACCAGGACGAGCTGCGCGAGCGCTGGGCCGAGGACAAGCGCTGGGAGCCGCAGCTCGACGAGGAAACGCGCGAGCAGGAGTACGCCCGTTGGAAGAAGGCCGTCGAGAGGACCCTAGATTGGGTTGAGTGAGAACGATCGGAGTACGTCACGCGGGTGCGACCACGATCGACGGCGAGGACGCCGTCTACGAGATCGGGTCGCTGACCAAGCCGTTCACCGCGCGGCTGCTCCGGCTGCTCGTCGAAGACGGGGTCGTCGGCTATGACGACCCCGTCCTCGGGCCGCCGGTCTCCGGCCGCCCGTTCACGCTGCGGGAGCTGGCCGAGCACCGCTCCGGGCTACCGCGGCTCCCGCGCAGGCTCGAGCGCTGGAACCGCAAGGACCCGTACGCGCAGTTCACCGCCGACCGCATGCCCGAGGTGATCGCCGCGACCGCACCCAAGCGCGCGCCCGGAGGGAAGGTCGTCTACTCCAACTACGGCTACGGCCTGCTCGGCCACGTCCTCGCGGAGGCCGCCGGCACGACGTACACGGAGCTCGTCCGCACGCGCATCACCGCGCCACTCGGGATGACGCGGACCGGCCTGGACACGCCCGGCCTCGTCCAGGGGCACACGTTCTCCGGCCGCCCGACCCCGCCGTGGGACCTCGCCGCGCTCGCCGGCGCCGGCGGCCTGCGCTCGACCGCGAGCGACATGCTGCGCTTCCTCGCGGCCGAAGGGGAGCAGCCGTCGCTCGCCTGGTTCAAGGCGCCGGGCAAGCGGCTGATGCACATGCACGACGGCGGGACCGGCGGCTTCCGCTCCTTCGCGCTGATCAAGGGCGACAGCGCCGTGATCGCGCTCAACAACCAGGCCCGCCGCGTGAACGGGGCGGCGTTCAAGGCGCTGAGGACGGCGGAGGCGAGTACGCCGGCCCTTCCGGCGTAGACGTGTTCGGCTCCGCGGCCGCCGCCGCGGTGCCGACCTTCGCCGGCAGCGAGACGGCCTGCTCCAGGGACAGCAGGTGGTCGAGGATCGCCTGGCCGCGCAGCTGGGCGGCGGCCTGGGCGCGCACCCAGGCGTCAATGCCCGCCAGGTCCGCCGCGCTGAGCGCCGGGCCGAGCTGCGCCTGCGCGCGCAGCGCGCCGATGCCGTTCGTCATCGCCGTCCGCAGCTGCCCGATCTGGCCGGCCAGCTCGCCGCGGATGAGCGCGAGCGCCGCCGAGTCCTTGACGGCCTCGGCCAGTGGCCCCTTGGAGACCGCCATCCAGCGCCGCAGCTCCTTGGCCAGCCTGTCCATCTTCGCCGCGCTCATCCCGGTGACCGCGACGTCGCGGCCGAGGATCTCGACGACGCGGCCGCCGTGCTTGCCGAGGTCCTTGATCGCGTTGATCAGCGCCGGTCCCTCGACCCCGCCCACGATCGACGCGAACGCCCGGTCGAGGAAGGGGCCTTCACCCAGGATCGAGGTGAAGCGCTGGCCGGGCCAGATGGTCGCCGCCGCCGGGTCGATCTTCACGCCGGCCTCGGCCAGTTTCTCCAGGTCGCTCTTCGCGCCCGGGTTGGCCGGTGGGCGTTCGGTGACCCACTTGCGGATCGAGCCGCCGGTGCCGTACATCGTGTCGCTCGAGGCGAGCACCTCGGCCTGCGTCCGGCCGATCTTCTGGATCAGGGCGGCCTTCTGGGCCTCCGAGCCGCCGTCGGCCTCGAGCTTGGCCAGCGCGGCGGACCAGTCGTCCATGCGCTGGTTGAGCGCGCCGATCTGCTCCTTGCTCAGCGGCTTGAACGTGCCGTCGGCGCGCGCCTTGGACAGCGCCTCCTCGAACAGCGCGGCCTCGCGCTCGATCGCCGCCCGCGCCTGGGGGGAGAGGCCCTTGACGACGTCCTGCAGGTGCATGCGGGCCGGGTTCACCGCCGCGTCGAGGTCGAGCACGGTCTCCAGCTCGGCGCGGGAGACGCCCGCCCGCCGGGCGATGTACTCCAGCGCGCGGTCGGCCTGCTGGGCGGCCTCGGCGCCCACGGTCGAGATGTCCACGTCGGAGGTGGCGGCCGCGGTGCCGGTCTGGACGGCCTTGGACTCGCCCTTGGACGCGGTCTCCATCCACAGCTGCATGTCGCGCACGAGCGACGAGCGCCACGCGTCCAGCTCGGTCGCGATCGGGTGGCCCTCGCCGAGCGTCTTGGTGACGGTCTTCCAGCCGCCGGCGCGGCGCAGCGCGCCCGCGTAGCCGAACTGGTCGATCGCGGCGCGCATCGTCGCCGACTGCTGGCCGGGATCGAGCTTGGCGAAGTCGACGAGGTTGGCGAGCAGGCCGTCGAGCGCGTCCTTGCCCATGCCGCCGGCCGCCAGCAGGCGCTTGCCCGCGTCGCTCTCTGAGCCGACGATCCCCGCGAGCTCCTCGGCGCTCTTGCCGGAGGCCTTGACCGTCGCCTCGATGCCGGCCTCGCCGAGCGACTTCTCGATCGCGAGCCGCTTCAGCCCGAGGTCCGCGCCGCTCAGCGCCTCCGACAGCCCCGCGGTGCCCATCTTGGCCGCGCCCGCCTCGGCCGCCTCGAGCAGCTTGGCCGCCGGCCCACCGAGCTTGTTCATGGCGCCCACGACGCCGACCGCGCCGTCGATGAACGCCAGCGCCGAGTCCATCACGGCCTGGAAGAGCGCGCTGTCGACCTGCTCCTGGGTGACGATGTCGTTGCGCGCGTCGCCCGTGTGCGCGTCGATCGCCTTGGCCTTGTCCAGGTAGTCCTCGATCGAGATCGCGGCGTTGCCGACGCTCGCCCCGATGCCGACGGCCACCGCGATGAACGTCGCCATGCCGGCGGTCGCGAACTCGGCGACCAGGAAGGCCGCGGCCGAGAGCCCGCCGAGCGCCAGCGAGCGCAGGACCTTGCCCATCTCGTGGCCCTCGACGTCGCGCGCGATGATCGCCTTCTCGAGCTCGCCCGCGAACGGCCCGGTGGCCATCAGCTGCTGATGGACCGGGATGAAGTCGCGGTAGTCGAGGTCGTCGCCGACGAGCGGCACCGCCTCGTCGATCTTCGTGCCCATCTTCGTCATCGCGCCCCCGAGCTGGGCACGCGCCTGCTTGGTGTCCTGCTTGGCGAAGTCCTTGGCCGCGCCCGCCTCGCCGTTGGTGACGATCGCGTACACGGCCGGCGAGTCGGCGAGCACCTTCTTGATCGCCTTGTCGAGCGTGTCGTAGTGCTGCTTGACCTCGTCGTAGGCCTTGTAGTCGCCGTCCATGGCGCCCTTCGGCGGGCCCTTGATGTGCGGCGGAGCGTCCGGGTCGAAGTAGGCGTCGACCTCGACCTCGGTGTCGAAGTCGCGCCGGTAGCCGCCACTGCGCCGCTTGAGGTTGCGCCCGACCTTGATGCCCTTGGCCTTGGTCATGCCCTCCTGCCAGAGCGCGACCTGCTCGGCGAGCACCTGGGCCTTGCGCACCGCGTGGTCTTGGTCGGCGGTCGTCTCGGCCGCCTCGGCCTCCGTGTTCGCGGTGACGCCGACCGCCTCCATCTGCGCGGTCACGTAGTCGCGGTTGGCCTGCAGGTTGCCGAGCACGCGCCCCTCGACCGCGGCCTTGAAGCGCTCGCGGACGCCGTCGAAGGCCTCGTGCCCGAGCAGGCTCGGGTCGCGCTTGACGGTCCGCATGAACAGGGCCGTGTTGGCCTTGGCGACCGCCTCGAGGTCGGGCATCGACTCCCACACGACGGTCGCGCCGAACGCGCCGCCCTGCGTGCCCAGCAGCCGGTCGATCTCGGCCAGCTTCTCGGCGGTCGACGCCGTCGGCAGGTCGATCTCGATGCCGTGCTTGAACTCCTTGAGGTCGCTGAGGATGCTGCGCGAGAGCATCCGTGCGACGCTCGCGTTCCCCGAGCCCGCGCTCAGCGAGCGGACGGCGGCGGCACGTTGGTCGGTGCCCATCCGGGCGAGCGAGCCGGCCCGTCCGACGAGCGGCACGACCGGCATCGGCGCGGCGGCGCCGGGCGCCGCGGTCGGGGCCGACTGGGGTACGGCCTCGACGTCACGCTGGCTCACGCTGCCGAATCTACGGCGGCGGTGAGCGTCCGGTCAATGCGCTCGACCGCCGTCTTCGGTGCGGTTGCCCGTACTTACACGAGCGCGCCGTGGTCGGCGAGGAAGCGCTCGAGCGCGGCGGCCTCGAGCGGCGGCGCGAAAAGATAGCCCTGGGCGCGGTCGCAGCCGAGCTCGCGCAGGCGCTCCAGCTGGCGTTCCTCCTCGACGCCCTCGGCGATCGTCACCAGGCCGAGGCTGCGGCCGAGCGCGACGAGTGTTGAGATCAGCGGGTCGTTCTGCTCGCTCGCGGCGATGAACGTCCGGTCGATCTTGAGCGCGGTGACCGGGAACTGCTGCAGGTAGGCGAGCGACGAGTAGCCGGTGCCGAAGTCGTCGATCGCGATCCGCAGGCCGAAGCGGCGCAGCTCGTGCAGGACCTGCGCGGCGGACTCGGCGTCGCGCATCAGCGCGGTCTCGGTGATCTCCAGCGTCAGCAGGTCGGGGTCGAGCCCGGAGCGCACGAGCGCCTGGTGGACCGTGTTCACGAGCGTGGGATCGTCGAGCTGGCGGGCGGACACGTTGACCGACACGCGCGTCGGCATGCCGGCCTGCGCCCACTGCGCGGCCTGCTCGCACGCGGTGTCCAGCACCCATGCGCCGACTTCGACGATCACGCCCGACTCCTCGGCCAGCGCGATGAACTCGGTCGGCGGGATCAGCCCGCGCGTCGGGTGCTGCCAGCGCAGGAGCGCCTCCGCGGCCTTGACCTCACCGTTCGCCAGCTCCAGGATCGGCTGGTAGACGAGGAACAGCTCGCCGCGGCGGGCCGCGCCGCGCAGGTCGGACTCCAGCTCGAGCCGCTCGTGCGCGGCGATGTGCATCTCGTGGCGGAACTCGGCGTAGCGGTTGCGCCCGGCGCCCTTGGCCTCGTAGAGCGCGATGTCGGCGTCGCGCAGGAGGTCCTTGGCGGCCTCGCGGTCGCCCGTGGCGATCCCGACGCTGGCGGTGATGGTGACGGGGCTGCCGGTGCCGATCGCGAACGGCTCGCGCAGCACGTCGACGATCCGCTCGGCGATCTTCTCCGCGCCGCCCTCGACCAGCACGACGAACTCGTCGCCGCCGAGCCGGCCGATCGTGTCCGTCTCGCGCAGCACGTTCTTGATCCGCGTGGCCACCACGCACAGCAGCTCGTCGCCGACCGGGTGCCCGAACGTGTCGTTGACGCCCTTGAAGCCGTCGAGGTCGATGAACATCGCGGACACGTCGACGCCGGACCGGCGGGCGTGCCGGAGCATCTGCTCCGTGCGGTCCATGATCAGCGCGCGGTTGGGCAGGCCGGTGAGCGCGTCGTGCAGCGCCTGGTGGCGCAGCTGACCCGTCTTCTCCTCGACCATCCGGAGCGCGTGGGCGCGGCCGCGGACGAGCACCTGGACGAGCAGGAACGTGAGCAGGCCGAGCGCGAGCCCGACGACCAGCACGACCGCACCCTGCGTCTCCGGGTCACCGATCCCGTCCGGCTCGGCGCCGGCGATCGTGACCGTCCAACGGCCGTCGGCCTCGACGGACTCGCGGCGCGTGATCGGGTCGCCGGCCGTCGCCGCCTTGCCGACCTGGGCGACCGAGCTGCTGTGCATCGTCTCCGAGAGCGTGCGGAAGGCCGCGCCGGCGCCGGTCGGGATCCGGTACTCGGGCACCGCCGCCTGCTCGCGCTCGAGGCTCACGGCGACGCCGTCGACCCGCGCGATCGCGGACTCCAGGATCGGCTCGGCGTCGAACAGGCCGATGATCCAGCCGGTCGCGTGCGCGCGGCGCGACTCGGGCCCGTACGGGACGCCGCCGCCCTCGTAGACCGGGGCGATCACCTCGAACATCTCGTGTCCGTGGCTGGACTTGACGACGAACGCGCTGAACTCGCCCGAGTCGCGCGTCTCGCCGAGGAGCTTGGTGAGCTGGCAGAGGTCCAGCCCGGGCACCGTAAGCTCGGTCATGGTCTCCGCCATGCCGGGACCGGCGACGCTGAGCTTCGGCAGGCAGTAGTAGGGGCGGTCGCCTTCGGGGTAGATGTCGGCGCGCCGCTCGCGCACCAGCTCGACGTAGCTGAAGCCCGCCACGCCCGCGAACCGCTGGTCGACGCCCATCGAGCGGTACCAGCGCTTGAACTCGGCGTCGGTCATCTCCGGGCGCGAGCCGAGCAGCGTGCGCGCGGCGAGCGTGAGGTCGTCCATCCGGCGCACGGCCGTGGTCACCGACGCGCCGATCGACGCGGCCTGGGCGCTGAAGGCCTGGTCGTTCTGGCGCTTGACCTGCCCCCGCCACAGCCACGCCGTCGTGCCCGCGATCAGGACGAACACGGCAAGCAGCAGCCAAGCCGTCCCGGTCCGGGCCGTGTTGGTCCTCCTGGCGATCCGTCGCGTGCTCGGCACCGACCCGGGTAGTCGGCCGCATGAGAGGACGCTTGATCGTCTACGTGTCGAGTGCGGCGAACTCGCCCTGCGGGCTCGGTCGCTGCCGAGTACTCGCCTTACGGCTCGCACTCGCGGGCGCGTTTCAGCTGTCGAGGGCGGCCGCGCGCAGACGCGCGTTCGCGAGTTCTTCCTCCGCGTTCCAGCGCAGCTCCTGCAGCAGGTCACGGCCCTGCATCGAGGCCAGGAAGGTCTGCTCCATCAGCTGGGCGAGCTGCGAGGCGCGCGTTTGCGCCAGCCGGTGCTCGGCGTGCTCGACGGCCGCCGCGAGCGCGGGCGCGGCGGCGCCCGCCGGACTCGTCAGCGCGTACGGCGACGTCTCCCACTGGCGCACGAGGTTGCCGATCGCGTCCGCATCGCCGGCCGCGTAGGCCTGGTTGAGCTGCTTCATGAACGCCTCCGCGTGCCCGCGGCCGGCGGCGTCGGGCTGCAGGTCGGGGTGCATGCGCTTCGCGGCGTCGCGGAACAGCGTCTTGAGGTCCTCGCTCGGCGGCGATGCGGCCGGCGCGGGCACGGCCGCCATCGGGGCGGTCCTCGTCCCTTCTGCCCGCGGGACCCGGAGCCCCCTGGGCGAGGGGTCCGAGCGAAGCGAGCCCTCTGGGCGAGGCTTCGCCCGTGCCAGCCGCGCCTGCAGCTCCTGTACCTGCACGTCGATCACGCCGACGCGGCGCAGGTACTCGGCGTGGAACGCCTCCAGCTCGCTCAGCAGCGTCGCGTGCTCGACCTCGAGCTCCGCGAGCCGGTCGCGGGGGTCAGGCGCGGCCACGGGCGAGGTCGAGCAGCCGGCCGAGGATCCGCCCGCCGTCGACGCGCAGCCCGTTGTGCTCGTACTCGTTGGTGATCCAGGGGGTGAAGTTCGGGAAGCGGCGGACGGTCTGCTCGGAGAACCGGAAGTCGACGTACAGGTCCTCGGTGTAGACCGCCGCGGCGACCGGCACCTCGTTGGCGCTCAGCACGTCCTCGTCGAACAGCCGCGGCCACTCGTGGTGGGCGAGCGTCTCGGCCGTCTGCGCGAGCGAGCCCTCGAACATCCACGGCAGGATGTGCTCGGACGTGAAGTACTCGGGCGGCATCTCCGGCCGGGTGCGCTGCGCCGACCAGTGGGTGGCGAAGCCGTCGGCCCAGCAGGCCTCGTGCAGCAGCCCGTAGATCGGGTTGCGCTCGATCCCGAGGATGTCCCGCGCGTCGGCGCGGAAGGCGGGGGAGCCCGCCGGCAGCTCCAGCAGGTGGTGCACGCGCTCGAAGCCGTCGCTCATGCCGAGCCAGTTGCCGACGCTGCGGATGCGCTCACCCTCCGTCTCCAGGAGCGCGCGCATCCGCGCGCGGTCCTCGGGATAGCGCTCGTAGTAGCGGCGGCTGCGCTCCATGATCCGCTGCCAGGTGGCGCCGAAGATCTCGTCGACGTGGACGCCGATGCCGGGCACGCCACCCGTGATGATCGCCTCGCGCAGGCCCTGGGGCGCGAACGAGAGGTACGTGAGCGCGGTGATTCCGCCGAAGCTCTGGCCGAGCACGGTCCACGGCTCCGAGCCGAGCGCGGTGCGCAGGTGCTCGCAGTCGCGGACGATGCTGTCGGCGCGGAAGTGCGTCAGGTACTCCGCCGACTCGAGGCCGCTCACCGGCGTGGACCGTCCCGTGCCGCGCTGGTCGAGCAGCAGCACGCGGAACTCCTCGAGCGCCCGGTCCAGCCAGCCCGGGCCGCGCGGGCTGCCGGTCGGCCGCGGGGACTCGAACCCGGGGCCGCCCTGCAGATAGACCAGCCACGGCCGGTCGCGCCCGTCAGGGTCGGCGACCTCGCGTGCGAAGACGGTGATCGTCTCGCCGTCGGGCCGGGCGTGGTCGAGTGGGACCTCGAGCTCGTGCTCGGCGACGAACAACCCGGGGATCATGCCGCCTCCAAGAAGGTCCAGAACTGCGTGCTCCAGCGTTCGTAGGCGTCGATCGGCGGGAAGTGGCCGGACTCCTCGTAGATGGTCGCCTCCACGGTCCCGCCGAGCGCCGCGTAGTCGTCGAGCACGGCACGGATCTGGGCGACCATCGGCTGCGGCGGGAAGTGCTCGTCGCCGGGCCAGCCGGGGATCGCGCCCGCCGAGCCGAGCGTGCCCATCTCCCACGGCGAGCCGTCGGCGATGACGCGGTCCTGCGCGCCGTGCGTCCACAGGATCGGCGGCTTGGGGTCGAGGTCGACGATGTCCGCCCAGCGGCAGTACTTGGGGGAGAGGGCGTTGAGGATGCCGCGCGTGCCCGGTGCGACGCCCGGCCAGTGCTCGGACGTGCCCGAGTCCCCGGGGTAGCCGTCGTCCCCGGTCAGCGACTTGAGGATCTCGCCGAGCAGCAGCTCCTCGCGCTCCGGCGGCTCGCGGTGCCCGACGCGCCAGTACGACGTGTTCATCACGTTGCGCGGGGCCGTGTCGCCCTCAGCCGACCGGTCGCCGGCGGCCACCCGCGCGGTGAACTCCGGGTTGCCGGTGCCGCCGCCCGAGCCGGCGAAGTCGTCGAAGTGCGGCGTCCCGTCGAGCCCGACGCCGCCGAACCCGTAGGGGCTCACCGGGTCGATGAACGTCAGCGACGCGACCGGACCGTGCTCGAGCGCGTAGTGCGCGATCGCCGCGCCGCCGGTGCTCCAGCCGGCGAGGTGCGGCGCGGCCGTGATGCCCAGCGCGCGCAGCAGCGCGTGCGTGTCGTCGGACCAGTCGCGCAGGCCGCGCGTGGCGTCCAGCGGCGCCCGCTCGGTGTCCCCGAACCCGCGCATGTCGGGCGCGATCAGCCGGTAGCGCTCCGGCGCGTCCGCGAACAGGTGCTCGTAGAAGCGGCCGGTCGAGAGGTTGCCGTGGAGGAGGACGACCGGGACGCCGTCCTCGGGCCCGGACTCGTGGACCTGCATCTCGAGGCGGTCCGTTGCGACACGGAATGAGCGCATCGCGCGAGACTATCCCGCGATGGACCGCGTGGTGCTCACGACTCCGACGCTCGACGACGAGGACGAGTTCCTCACCGCCAACCACCTCAGCCGCGCGTTCCACCGGCCGTGGGCGTACAACCCGCTGACGCCCGACGACTACCGCAGCTACGTCCGCGCCCTCGGCCCGCGCAAGGTCGGCTACTTCGCGCGCCGGCGCAGCGATCGCGCGCTCCTCGGCTGGTTGAACCTGTCCGAGATCGTGCGCGGCAACTTCCACAGCGCCTACCTCGGCTACTGCGGCTACGCCGCGCACACGGGCCAGGGCTACATGACCGAGGCGCTCGCGCTCGTGCTCCGCGAGGCGTTCGTCACCCAGCACCTGCACCGCGTGGAGGCGAACATCCAGCCGGGCAACGGGCCGTCGATCGCGCTCGTCAAGCGGCTCGGGTTCGAGCTCGAGGGGATGTCCCCGCGGTACCTGAAGATCGGTGGGCGCTGGCGCGATCATGAGCGCTGGGCGCTACGTGCGGAGACATGGCGCGGCCGTCACGGATAACGTTCGCCATCCACGGGGAAGAGGAGAGCCAATGTCGTCAGTGAACGGTTCGGGTGAGGGGCACGGAGCATCGGTCAAGCGGGTCGAGGATCCGCCGTTCCTGCGCGGCGCGCGCCCGTACACCGACGATCTCCGCAATGCCGACGCCCTGTACGCCGTGTTCGTGCGCTCGGGCATCGCCCACGGCACGATCACGAACATCGACGTCAGCGAGGCCGCGGCCGCGCCCGGCGTGGTCGGCGTCTACACGGCCGCGGACCTGAACCTGGCGCCCTTCCCGACCGCCGGGCCGCCCGTGGACACGCCGGAGCAGATGCGCCGCCCGGTGCTCGCGTCCGACCGCGTGCGCTTCATCGGCGAGCCGGTCGCGGTCGTCGTCGCCGAGACGCGCGAGCAGGCCGTCGACGCCGCGCAGGCGGTGTGGGTCGACTACGAGGACCTGCCCGTCGTCGTCGACATGACCAAGGCGCTGGCCGACGACGCGCCGCTCCTGTTCCCGGACGCGCCGAACGGCAACCTCGCCGCCGCCGGGCCGACCGGCGACGACGCGCTCGCGGACGCCGAGGTGCGCGTCAGCGCGCGGCTCGTCAACCAGCGGATCGCCGCCGTGCCGATGGAGCCGGGCGCCGCGCTCGCCCAGCCCGACCCGGACACGGGCGGCTTCATCCTCTACACGCCCAGCCAGGGCCCGCACGCCTACCGCGACACGATCTGCAAGTCGACGGGGCTCGACGAAGACCAGCTGCGCGTGATCTCGACCGCGACCGGCGGCGGCTTCGGCGCGCGCATCGCCTGCTATCCGGAGCAGATCGTCGTCGTCGCGCTCGCCCGCACCCTCGGCCGCGCGGTGCGCTACGTCGAGACGCGCTCGGAGACGATGCTGGAGATGCAGCACGGCCGCGCGCAGGTGCAGGACATTGAGATCGGCGGCACGCGCGACGGCCAGGTCACCGGGCTCAAGGTCCGCGTGATCGCGGACGCGGGCGCCTATCCGGCCGACGCGGCGCTGATGCCGATGCTGACCGGGCTGATGTCGAGCGGCGTCTACGAGATCCCGAAGATCGACTACCACTTCGACTGCGTGGTCACGAACACCACGCCGATCGGCGCCTACCGCGGCGCGGGCCGCCCGGAGGCGACGGCGCTCGTGGAGCGCGCGATCGACCTGTTCGCGGCCGAGATCGGGATGGACCCGGCCGAGGTCCGGCGCAAGAACTTCATCACCGAGTTCCCGCACCAGACCGTGATGGGCGCCAACTACGACTCGGGCGAGTACCACGCGGCGCTCGACAAGTGCCTGGCCAACGCGGGCTACGAGGCGCTGCGCGCCGACCAGGCGGCGCGCCGTGAGCGCGGCGACGTCCGGCAGCTCGGCCTCGGGCTGTGCTCCTACGTCGAGTGGACGGGCTTCGGCTCCGAGCTCGGCACGGTGACCGTCGAGGAGGACGGCACGGTGACGGTGCTCTCCGGCACCTCGTCGCACGGGCAGGGGCACGAGACGTCGTACGCGCAGCTCGTCGCGGGCACGCTCGGGATCCCGATGAAGGACATCAAGATCGTGCAGTCGGACACCGGGCGGGTGAAGACCGGCATGGGCACGGCGGGCTCGCGGTCGCTGCAGATCGGCGGCACCGCGGTGCAGAACGCGACCGACGACGTGCTCGACAAGGCCAAGCGGCTCGCCGCGCACCTGCTCGAGGCCGACGCGGGGGACATCCAGGTCGTCCACGGCGAGGGCCTGTCGGTGGCGGGCTCGCCGGCGTCGGCGATCGCCTGGGCCGAGCTCGCCCGCGCCGCCGCGGACCCGGCGCGCCGGCCCGAGGGCTTCGAGGACGGGTTGTCGGCCGAGAACACCTTCGCCACGCCGGACGCGACGTACCCGTACGGCACGCACCTCGCGGTCGTCGAGGTGGACACGGAGACCGGCATGGTCGACCTCGTCCGCCACATCACCGTCGACGACGCCGGCCGGATCGCGAACCCACTGCTCGTCGAGGGCCAGGTCCACGGCGGCATCGCGCAGGGCGTCGCCCAGGCGCTGTTCGAGGAGATCGCCTTCGACGAGGACGGCAACAACGTCACCGGCTCGCTGGCCAGCTACGCGATCCCGAGCGCCGGCGACCTGCCGACGTTCGAGACCGAGCGCACGCAGACGCCGACGCCCCGCAACCCGCTCGGGGCGAAGGGCATCGGCGAAGCCGGCGCGATCGGCGCGACGCCGGCCGTCTGGAACGCGGTGATCGACGCGCTGTCGCACCTGGGCGTGCGCAACATCGACATGCCCGCGACGCCACAGCGCGTCTGGACGGCGATCAGCGAGGCTGCAGCGTAAGGCGGCGCAGCGCGCGGCGCGGGCGGCCTTCGCCCGCGCCCAGCTGACGCGCGCGCCGGCGGAGCAGCTCGACGGCGTCCGCGCTGCGGGTGAACGGGTCGGCGACGGCGGTGCCGTTGCGGGCGGAGATGGCGGCGATCAGGCGGCCGCCCTCTTCGGCGAGCAGCAGCGGAGCGGCGGGTACGACGCTCGAGTCGAGCTGGGCTAGACGCTCGACGGCGGCCTGGTCCTGGGCGTTGGCGAAGCGGATCGTGGTGTTCATGAGCCGTATGTTCGGCCGCCACCACGATCATGTCCAATGATGAGTTGAATGGCATGACATAATGCTCGCTAATGCTCGATCTCAAGCTCCTCACCACCTTCCGTGAGGTCGCCGTGCGCGGGTCGTTCAGCGAGGCGGCCGCGGCACTCGACTTCACCCAGCCCGCGGTGTCCCAGCACATCTCGCGCCTGGAGACCGCGCTCGGCACGCGCGTGCTCGAGCGCAGCGCCCGCGGCGTGACGCTCACGCCGGCGGGGGAGGTGCTCGTGCGCCACGCGTCCGCGCTGCTCGAGTCGGCGCGCCGGGCGGAGGAGGCCGTGCGCGACGCGGCGGGCATCGGACGGGCGCAGGTGCGCGTGGCGGCGTTCAACTCCGCCGCGGCCGGGCTGCTCCCGGGCGCGACGCGCGAGCTGCGCAAGACCCGCCCGGATGCGGAGCTGGCGCTGCAGGTGATGGAGGACGTGCCGGGGATCGAGGCGCTGCTGGCCGGCCGCGTGGACGTCGCGCTGATCGTGCAGTCGCCCCTGTCGCCGACGGCGCCCCGGGCCGGCGCCGAGTACCTGCCGATCTGCGACGACGAGATGCGCGTGGCGGTCGCCGCCGACCATCCGCTGGCGACGCGCGCCTCGGTGACGCTCGAGGAGCTGCGCGACGAGCCGTGGCTGATCACCGAGGTCGCCGGCACGTGCGCCGACTCCAACGTGGTGCTGCACGCGTTCCGCGACGCCGGCTACGAGCCGCGCGTGAGCTTCGCGTCCGAGGACTACCAGGCGCTGCAGGGCATGGCCGCGTCGGGCATCGGCGTCGCGCTGATCCCGACGCTCGCGCTCGTGAGCTCCCGCTCGGACGTGGTCGTGCTGCCCGTGCGCGGGCGCGCGCCGTCCCGCCAGGTCGTCGCGGTGGCGCGCTCGGGCGAGGAGAACCCGCTCGTCGACCACATGGTCGAGGCGCTTCGGTCGGCGGCTCGGGCCCTGGCCGGGCGGCCCGCGCTGGCCGCGGTGGCCTAGGCCTTCGCGGCGAGCTTCTCGGCCAGCTCGGCGGCGATCTCGTCCTCGGGACGGTCGCCGTCGACGCGCAGGAGGACGCCCCGCTGCTGGTAGTAGTCGACGAGCGGCTCGGTGTCGGCCGCGTAGTGGCGCAGGCGCTCGGCGATCACCTCCGGCCGGTCGTCGGCGCGGCCGCGGCCCAGCAGGCGCCGGGTGACGACCTCGTCGGGCACGTCGAGGTAGACGACGACGTCGAAGTCGACGCCCTCGGTCTGGGAGAGCTTGCGCGGGAAGCCGTCCAGCACGTAGTTCTCGCGGGTGGCGAGGATGGGGCGGATGGCCTCGGTGACGATCGCATCAGGTGCGAGCTCGCCGCGCTTGAGGTAGCCGTCGACCTCGCGGCCGAGCGGCGTGTCCTCGGCGACGGCGGCGCGCAGCAGGTCGCCGGACGAGATGTGCTCGACCCCCAACGTCCGGGCCAGGCGCGTGCCCTGGGTTCCCTTGCCGCCGCCGGGCGGCGCGAGCATCAGCACTCTCATCGACATCGGACCCGACCCTAGCGCCTTGTCGGCCAGCTCGAACATGGGTGTGCGGTGAGCCACATTTCTCTGCGGCGGTGGGCGGCGGATGATGGTCAGCATGCGCTTTCGTGACCGGTTGCCGCAGGCCGTGGGCGACGACCTCTTCCTCACCGACGGCGGCATCGAGACCGTCCTGATCTTCCACGAAGGGCTCGACCTGCCGCTCTTCGCCGCCTTCGACCTGCTCTCCGACGAGGCGGGCACGGCGGCGCTGCGCGCCTACTACGAGCCGTACGTGACGCTCGCGGCGCAGGTCGGCGCGGGCTTCGTGGCCGAGACGCCGACGTGGCGGGCCGGCCCGCGCTGGGCGGGCGAGCTGGGCTACGGGCTCGACGACCTCGACCGCTTCAACCGCCGGGCGGTGGCGCTGATGGAGGAGCTGCGCGACCGGCACGACCGCGTGGTGATCAGCGGCTGCGTCGGCCCGGCGGACGACGGCTACCAGCCGGGCGAGCGCCTGTCGGAGACGGCGGCCGAGGCGTACCACAGCGTCCAGGTCGGCACGTTCGCCGACACGGCCGCGGACATGGTGTGCGCGATCACGATGACCTACGCCGAGGAGGCGATCGGCGTGACGCGCGCCGCCGTGCGCGCCGGGCTGCCGGTGGCGATCTCCTTCACGGTCGAGACCGACGGCCGCCTGCCCTCGGGGCAGTCGCTGGGGGAGGCGATCGTGCACGTCGACGCCGCCACGGGCGCCGCGCCCGCCTACTACATGATCAACTGCGCGCACCCGACGCACTTCGAGGCCGCGCTCGACGGCCCGTGGGTCGAGCGGGTACGCGGCCTGCGCGCCAACGCCTCACGGCTCAGCCACGCGGAGCTGGACGCCGCGACCGAGCTCGACGCGGGCGACCCGCAGGACCTCGCCGCCCGCTACGCGGCGTTGGCCGCGCGCCTGCCGCGGCTCAACGTCCTCGGCGGCTGCTGCGGCACCGATCACCGCCACGTCGCCGCGATCGCCGGCGCGTGGCGAACCTAAAGGCCCTGGGGCTTCATCTACGCGCCCAGCCGGACCAGAGGCCGGGCGGCGGGTCGTCCTCGTCGTCGTGGCCGCGATGGCGGTCGTCGTCGTCCCACCGGGTCGGCGGGCCGCTCGACGGGGGCGGCGTCCACAGCGGACGGGGCGGAAGCGGCTCGGTATGCGCCTCGGAGGCGGGCACCCAGCGCGAACGCTCCTCGGTCGGCGGCGTCCAGGCGGCGTGCTCGGCCGAGGGCGGCGCCCACGTCGACCGGGGCGGCGCGGGCGCCGGCGCGGGCTGGCCGTAGGGCGTCCACATCGGCGCGGTCGGCTCGGGCTCGGCCACCGGCGCGGCGACCGACGGGGCGGCGTGCTTGCGCTGCCAGTTGTCGAGCAGCATGAAGACGACGCCGCCGACGACGGCGGCAAGGGCGATGGCCAGCGCGACTTCCACGTCCCCTAGCGTAGTTATCTTGCGGCGATGGACGACGCCGACCTCCTTCAGCGGCTGCGCGCCGGTGACGAGACGGCGTTCGCCGAGCTGGTCGACCGGTACGGCCCGCTGATGTTGCGGATCGCGCGCAGCCACGTCCCGAGCCAGGCGGTCGCGGAGGACGTCGTGCAGGAGGCGTGGCTCGGCGTCCTGCAGGGCCTCGACCGCTTCGAGGGCCGCTCGAGCCTGAAGACCTGGATCGCCACGATCGTGGCCAACCGCGCCCGGACGCGCGGGGAGCGTGAGCGGCGCAGCGTCCCGCTGTCCGCGTTCGAAGCCGAGGACGGCGGCCCGACCGTCGACCCGGCGCGCTTCACCGCCGACGGCGCCTGGGGCGTCCCGCCGACCGCCTTCCCCGAGGAGCGCCTGCTCGCGGCGGAGACGCTCGAGCACGTCGAGGCCGCGATCGCCGCGCTCCCGCCACGCCAGCAGGAGGTGATCGTCCTGCGCGACCTGAGGGCTGGACGCCCGAGGACGTCAGCACCGCCCTCGGCCTCAGCGACGGCAACCAGCGCGTGCTGCTGCACCGCGCCCGCGCCAAGGTGCGCGATCAGCTCGAGCACTACTTCGACGAGGAGGCCGCATGATCCGCTGCCGGGAGCTCGTGGAGCTCGTCACGGCCTACCTCGACGGTGTGCTACCCGCACAGGAGCGCGAGCGCGTCGACCTGCATCTCGCCGGCTGCGACGGCTGTACGGCCTATCTGGCGCAGATCCGCGCCACGATCGCGGTGCTCGGGCGAGCCGGCGAAAGCTGACATTAATGCCCCTCAAGTTGGCAGACGGGTGTCCGATGAACGGATCAAGATGCCCGGACCGAACAGAAAGCCGACCCTCGCCCAGATCGCCGCGCTCGCTGGCGCCGGCGCCACGGCCGCGGCGGCGGCTTCTGTGGCCCGCGCGCAGCGTCGTGTCCTCTCGGCGAGCACACCGACCCCCGCCGCCGCGCCCGTGCCGGCGGGTGGGCAGTTCGCCACCGACAGCGCGTTCGTCGCGCTGATCGAGGCCGTCGCCGCGGCGACGGCCAAGGTCGACAACGTCGACGACACCCTCCTCGCCTGCATCGAGCACGTCTGCCGCTGGACCGGCTGGCCCGTCGGCCACGTGTACATCGCCGGCAAGGAGGACCACGACCCCCTCAAGCCGTCGCACCTGTGGCACCTCGGCCACCCGACGAAGTTCGAGGCCTTCCGCGCCGTCACCGAGACGATGGCGCTGCCCAGCGGCATCGGCCTGCCGGGCCGCGTCGCCGCGACCGGCCGCCCCGCCTGGGTCGTCGACGTCCAGTGCGACCCGAACTTCCCGCGCGCGGAGGTCGCCACCGAGGTGGGCCTCAAGGGCGCGTTCTGCTTCCCGATCCCGATCGGCGATCGCACCTTCGCCGTCATCGAGTGCTTCTCGGTCAACGCCGTCACGCCGGACGACCGCCTGCTCGAGGTCACCGCGCACATCGGCCGCCAGCTCGGCCGCGTGATCGCCGCCGCGCAGCTCGCCGAGGCGCTCAAGGAGTCCGAGCAGCGCTTCCGCTCGGTCGCCGAGTCGGCCACCGACGCGATCGTCGCCGCCGACCAGAACGGCGACATCATCTCCTGGAACCGCGGCGCCGAGCTGATGTTCGGCTACTGCGAGGACGAGGTCGACGGCAAGGCGCTCTCGGTCCTCATGCCCGAGCGCTTCCGCCCGATGCACGACGCCGGCATCAAGCGCGTCGCCGAGGGCGGCCGCGCCGCCGCGCGCCTGATCGGCCAGACCGTCGAGGTCGTCGGCCTGCGCAAGGACGGCCGCGAGTTCCCGCTCGAGCTCTCGCTCGCGATGTGGGAGAACGGCGACCAGCGCTTCTTCAGCGGAATCATCCGCGACATCTCCGAGCGCAAGAAGGCCGAGGAGAAGCTCAAGGCCGTGCTCGAGACCGCGCCGGACCCGATCGTCGAGGTCGGCCCGGACGGCACCATCCAGATGGCCAACGCGCGCACGGACAAGCTGTTCGGCTACGACCGCGAGCAGATCGAGGGCCGCCCCGTCGAGGAGCTGTTCGCCGAGCGCACGCGCACGATCGTCGCCGAGCGCTTCCGCGCCGTGCTGCAGAGCAAGGCCAAGGACTCCCAGGTCGCGCTCGGCATGGGCCTCGAGCTGTGGGGCCAGCGCAAGGACGGCACCGAGTTCCCGGTCGACGTCACGGTCTCCCCGCTGCAGACCGACGAGGGCACCGTCCTCACCGCGATCATCCGCGACATCACCGAGCGCAAGCGCTTCGAGAACCAGCTCCAGCACCTCGCCGACCACGACGCGCTGACCGAGCTGTTCAACCGCCGCCGCTTCGACCAGGAGCTCGCCGAGTTCGTCGCCTACGCCGCCCGCTACGGCGGCCAGGGCGCGATGTACCTGCTCGACCTGGACCGCTTCAAGTACGTCAACGACACGCGCGGCCACAAGGCCGGCGACGAGGTCATCCGCGCGGTCGGCCGCGCGCTGCACGACTCCGTCCGCAAGACGGACGTCGTCGCCCGCCTCGGCGGCGACGAGTTCGCCGTGCTCCTGCGCGACGCCGACCGCGACACCGCGGAGCGCATCGCCGAGGGCATGCTCGAGACGATCCGCGAGCGTCGCCTGCCGCTCGAGGGCAAGGCGATCTCGATGACCACCTCGATCGGCATCGTCTGCTTCGGCGACGAGGAACCGCGCCCCGAGGACCTGATGGTCAGCGCCGACCTCGCGATGTACGCCGCCAAGGAGGCCGGCGGCAACCGCTACCACGTCGCCACCAGCGACGGCGGCGAGTACGTCTCCGGCATGCAGGTCCGCCTCAACTGGGCCGACCAGATCCGCCGCGCGCTCGACGAGGACCGCTTCGTCCTGTACTGCCAGCCGATCCTCGAGCTCGCGAGCGACAAGGTCACCCAGTACGAGCTGCTGCTGCGCATGATCGGCGACGACGGCGAGATCGTCATGCCCGCCGCGTTCATCGACACGGCCGAGCGCTTCGGGCTGATCCAGGAGATCGACCAGTGGGTCGCCAAGAAGGCCATCCACCTGCTCGCCGAGCACGACGTGCGCCTCGAGGTCAACGTCAGCGGCAAGTCGATGGGCGACCTGGCCATCCCGGAGCTGGTGGAGCGTGAGATCGCCGCCACCGGCATCGACCCCGGCCGCCTGGTGTTCGAGATCACCGAGACCGCCGCGATCGCGAACATGGAGCAGGCGCGCGCGTTCGCCGAGCGCCTCACGCGCCTCGGCTGCCGCTTCGCGCTGGACGACTTCGGCGCCGGCTTCTCGAGCTTCTACTACCTCAAGTACCTGCCGCTCGACTACCTGAAGATCGACGGGGACTTCATCCGCTCGCTCACCTCGAGCGTCACCGACCAGCTCGTCGTCAAGTCGATGGTCGACATCGCCCGCGGCATGGGCATGAAGACGATCGCCGAGTTCGTGGAGGCGCCGGAGACGGTCGCGATGCTCCGCGAGAAGGGCGTCGACTACTCGCAGGGCTACTACCACGGCGCGCCGCGCCCGGTGGTGGCCGAGTTCGAGTCGGCGAGACGCACGCCCGGCCGTCTGGAGGTCGCCCGATGAGCGGTGACCACCGTCCCGGCTCCGGCGGCGAGCACGACCTGCAGGACAAGTTCGGCACGACCAAGCGCGCCAACGCGTTCTACGACAACCAGGTCCTCGCCCACCTGACGCCGCTCATGCGCGAGTTCCTCGAGCGGATGACGATGTGCTTCATCGCCACCTCGGACGCGCACGGCGAGTGCGACAACTCGTTCCGCGCCGGCCCTCCCGGGTTCGTGCGCGTGATCGACGAGAAGACCGTCATGTGGCCCGAGTACAAGGGCAACGGCGTGATGGCGTCGATGGGCAACATCTCCGAGAACCCGTACGTCGGCATGCTGTTCGTCGACTTCTTCGAGACCCAGGTCGGGCTCCACATCAACGGCACGGCGACCATCGTCGAGAACGCCGCGATCGAGGCCTTCGCGTCGCTGTTCGACCGGCTGCCGTTCGCGACCGGGCTCGTGGTGGCCGAAGACGCCAAGAAGTCGCCCGAGCGCTGGGTCGTCGTGCAGATCGACGAGGCGTACATCCACTGCTCCAAGCACATCCCGGCACTGCGGGAGAAGCCGGAGGGCGAGGACACCGGCCGCCGCGCCGGCGACGTGTTCAAGGCCAAGAACGAGGACCGGGCGTGGCTCGCTCCGGCCGTCGAGGAGCCCGTCATCGGCGAGGTCACGCTCGCCGAGGTGGCCGAGCCGGACCCGACGCACTCCGCGTCGGGCCGGCCGTTGCCGCTGCCGCTCAGGAAGTAGGCGCTGGGTGGGCGCGGCCGGCTTCGCCGGCGCGTGCCCACTTCGGCTTGGGAATCGCTTCGCGGATTCCCTAGGCCCGCAGCAGGGGCGCGGTGAGGCAGGTCGGCCCGCCGTCGCCCTTGAGGGAGAGGTCCGTGCCGTCGTAGGCGTGGACCTCGACGCCCTTGGCCTCGAGCGCCTGGCGCACCTTCGGCGCGCCGTCCACGACGACGACCACGCCTGGCCGCACCGGCAGGATGTTGCAGCCCATCGCGTGGTAGCTCTCCTCGTCGATCGTGATCCACTCGATCCCGCGCGCCTTGAGGTCCTGCAGCAGGCGGACGGGCGCGAGCGGCTCGAAGACGACGTAGAGGTCCTCGGTCGCGGCGCTCAGGAACGACTGCAGGTGCAGGACGTAGTCGGGGCCCTGGTCGTGCGGCATGTCGTACGTCTCGACGTGGATGCCCTCGGGCGCCAGCAGCTCCTGCAGCGCCGCCGCGCCACGCCGGTTGGTGCGGTAGCCGAGCCCGATGGCGACGGTGCGGTCGTCGAGGTAGAAGTGGTCGCCGCCGTCGAGGTAGGCGTCGCCCTCGAGCGTGCCGAGGACCGGGATGCCGAGGCGCTCGAACTCCGCGCGGGCGTGGCCCGGCTCGGTCTGGCGGACGGTCTTGGCCATGTTGAGCGCGACCGCACCGCTACCGCTGACGAGCGACGAGTCGTGCATGTACACCGCGTCGACGAGCTCGGGCAGCGCGTCGGCGACGATGACCTCCACCCCGAGGCCGTCGAGCAGCTCGACGAGCTGCTCGTGCTGGCGCTCGAGCGTGGCGGCGTCCGGCGTGCGCCAGCCCGCCCCGTCCCAGTCGCCGGTCGTCGCGGGCTTGCGGACGAGGACGCGCTGAAGCGGGGCGACCATGGAGGTGACGCCGAAGGAAGCGGAGGTCATGCCGCTATTTCAGCGGATGACGCCCAGGTTCAACGTGTAGGTGGCTCCGGGCAGCTCGTCGCCCTTGTTCGGCGCGCCTCCGACGACGCCGACGCCGAGCTCGCGGAACGCGCTGTTGAGCATGTTCTTCTTGTGGCCGGCGCTGTTGAGCCACTCGTCGACGAGCGCGTTCGGCGCCGCCCGCTGGCCCGTGCCCCAGCCGAGGTTCTCCCCGACGCGCCAGCCGTCACCGGGCTCGCCGTAGCCCGCGTCGCGGACGCGGTCGCCGACCGTCTTGCCGCCGGGGCTGGTGTGGTCGAAGTAGTTGCGCTTGATCATGTCGCGCGAGTGGCCGCGCGCGGCCTTCGCCAGCTCGCTGTCGCGCTTGAGGGTCTTCAGGCCGCGGCTCGCCCGCTCGGCGTTCACGAGGCAGACGACCGCGTCCGCGGCCTGCTCGACCTTGGCCGGCGTGTCCGGCACCTCCATCGCGCCTGGACATCGGTCGGCACCGGTCGCGGAGTGGGCATCGGCGGTCAGCAGCGAGCAGGTCGCGGTGAGTGAGACGGCAGCCGTGGTCAGCGGCCGTGTGAGCGCGGTCGTGAGCATGGGGTTGACGCCCTCCCGGCGTCGAGCGCCCGGCGCGGACGCGCGGGCGCGGAAGATCGGCCCGGTCTCCGGGCGTGGCGTGTGTCTCGCCGGCGCCGGGACTCCTCGGTCAGCGGCGGCGTAGTGTTCGGCTACCCGACAATCTGGACGCGATCACTTAAACCTCGGCACCGTCCAGTCGTCGAGTTTCTGGGGCCAGCGACCGCGTCAGGCGAACGCCGGCCGTGCGCTTTGCGTGACCCCGGACATCGCTGGGGGGAACACCGTTCTGCGACGGTCCCGCGTGCCCGGGGCCACGCAAGACGCACGGCCAGTGTCGACTACATCAACATTCTTGCGATTCCGCGACGGTTGCGCCCAGGCCGGTGACCGTCCACCGCGCCCCGTCGGCGCGCAGCTGCCACGTCACCCGGAACCGCCGCGGCCCGTCACACCCCTTATCGCGCGCGACGAGCATGTGTGTCACGGACGTTCGCGAGCCGTGGTCCTCGACGGCCAGCGCGCGCGGCGTCGACGAGAGCGTCGCCGCGTACCCCGCCTTCCACCGCGCGTACGGGCCGAGCGCGGCCTGCACGCCGGGTGAGAGCTTCGCCCACGCCTCCGCGAACCGCTGCCGGTCGAGGTCGCGGTAGTAGCCGCGCACGAACGCGCGGGCGGACGGCCGCGCGGGCGCGTCGGCACGCGCAGCGGGCGGCGCGGACAAGTCGTCGCCGCGCTCGTCCTCTCCGGCCGCGGTGTCGCCGCGCGCGTCGTTCCCGGTCGCGGTCGCGAGCTGGTCGCGTGGCGTGCTCGTCGTGTCGGCCGGCGGCGTGCTCGGCAGCATCCGGGCCGGTGCGGTGATCGCTCCCGTGAGCGTCGCGAGCACGGCCAGCATGGCCAGCGTGAGCGCGCCGGCGAGGCGCGTGAGGCGCAGGCCGCCCGGGGTGCGGCGGTCGCGGTGGACGAGCGCGCCGACGAGCAGGAGCGCGAACGGCGCCGCGAGCACGGCGTGGCCCGAGAGCGGCCAGGCTAGGGCCGCGATCAGCGTCAGCAGGACGGTCGTCGGCCGCATCGGCGCCCAGCCGCGGGTGACGAGCAGGAGGGCCGCGGCGTTGCCGACCGCGAAGCCGACGGTGACCAGGACGAGCGACGGGCCGCCGACGTCGAGGTGCTGGGCGCCGACGGCGAACATGCGGACCGCGAGGAGCAGCAGGACGCCGACCCCGGCGAAGCCCGCGGCCAGCAGCGCGAGGAGGGCACCGGCCGCCGCCGTGCGGGCGGCGGCGGCCGGTAGTGGGTGGGCTGGTGCTGCCGGCTCGTCGGGCGGCGTCGCCGCATGGTCAATCGCGGCGGACTCGTCGGCAGCGGTCGGACCCGGTGTCGCCTCGCCGGTCCGGGGGGGGAAGGGCGATGGTCGGCGACACTGCGCGACGATCTCAGCCTCGCGCGCGGGTCGCCAGTGACGGACGAGCAGCCAAGCGCGCGGACCGCGTTGCCCGAAAGGGCAACGCGGCCGCTCAGGAGCCCCGATAGGTGCTGTACGCCCAGGGCGAGACGAGCAGCGGCACGTGGTACCTGGCGGCCGCGTCGGCGATCCGGAAGCGCACGGGCACGCGGTCGAGGAACTCGCGCTCGCCGAAGTAGTCGCCGACGGCGAACAGCAGCTCGAACTCGCCCGCGCCGACGTCGCCGAAGGCGTGCCGGCCGTCCGCATCGGTCGTCGCCTCCTCGACCAGCCGTCCGTCGCGGCGGAGCTCGAGCCGCACGCCCGCCGCGGGGCGGCCGGCGACCGTGTCCAGCACGTGCGTCGAGAGGCTCATCGCGCGTCCTCCAGCCGCAGGCGGGCGATCTTCGCGATCTCGCCGAGCGCCGTCGCGATCTCCTGCTCGCGCGTGTTGCCCAGCCGGCGGTCCGCGTCGGCCAGGATCGACTCCGGCGAGCCGTGCTCGCGCACGCAGACGACGAACGGGATGCCGAAGCGGTCGCGGTAGGCGGCGTTCGTGGCCATGAAGCGCTCGTACTGCGCCTGCGGGAGCCGGTCCAGCCCGAGCCCGGCCTGCTCGGACCGCGAGTGCTCGGTGAGGACGCCGACCTTCTCACCGAGGTCGGGATGTGCGCGGATGAGGGCGAGCTGCTCCGCTTCGGAGGCCGCGTACACCGCGTCGCGCAGGGCGTCGGCGACGTCGCCGTCGGCCAGCCCGGGCCGGAACGCGCGCTCGGCGACCCACGGCGAGTGCTCGTAGAGCGCGCCGTAGCGCGCCACGAACGCCTCGCGCTCGCTCAACGCCAGCGGCACGAGCGCGAACGCGTCGACGTCCACGAGCCCCTGGTCGGTGATCTTCAGCGAGGGGATGACCGAGAGCGCGAGGAAGGACAGCGTCATGAACGGCGCGTCGATCTCGACGCCCATCCCGCGCAGCGTCGCCTGGAGCGCTTCGAGCGCTTCCGCGACCTCCTCGAGCGGCGCGTCGGCCAGCAGCCCCGCGATCGGCAGCGCCAGCTCGCCCACCACCTCACCGTCGCGCGCCACGACGAGCCCGCCGCCGAGCGCCTGCGCCCGCGCAGCGCACAGCGCCATGTCGCCGTCGTCGACGCCGACCACGACGAGGTTGTGGGCGTCGTGGGCGACGGTCGAGGCGAACGCGCCGGAGTGCAGCGCGAAGCCGCGCACGTAGCCGAGCCCGACGCGCCCGGTGGCCTGGTGGCGCTCGATCACGGCGATCTTCGCGAGGTCGGCGTCACCGACCCGGCCCACGCCCGCGCCGGTGATGAGCTGTCCCGACTGCACCTCGATCACGCGCACCCAGCCGGACGTGCCGGTGTCGAAGGACACTGGCACCGAGCGCATCGTGTCCCGCAGCGCGCCCGGCACGCCGGCGCCGTACTCGGGCTCGCGACCGTCCTTGAGCACGAGGGAGGCGCGGAACTCCGTGAGGTCGTCGAGCAGGGCCAGGTCGGCGACGTAGCCGGGCGCCACGGCGCCACGGTCGAGCAGCCCGTGCGCCCGCGCGCCGTGCAGCGAGGCCATCACGAGCACGTCCTCGGGAGCGACGCCCTCGCCGACGGCGACCCGGCACATCTGGTCGATGTGCCCCTCGCGGTAGAGGAAGTCGGGCTCGCGGTCGTCGGTGCAGAACGCGCAGTACTCGGGCCCGTGCTCGCGCACCATCGCCAGCAGCGTCCGCAGGTTGCGGGCGTTGGAGGCCTCGCGGATCAGCACCCACATGCCGGCACGGCGCTTCTCCAGCGCCTCCTCGGCGGTGAAGGCCTCGTGGTCGGTCGTGATCCCGGCCGCGACGTAGGCGTTCAGCGCCCGCCCGCGCACACCGGGCGCGTGCCCGTCGCGGTGGGACGCGACCATCGTCGCCAGCACGTCCGGGTCACCGGCGATGACGCCCGGGAAGTTCATCAGCTCCGCGACGCCCAGCGCCCGCGGGTGCTCGAGCACCCGCCGCATCTCGTCGGGGCCGAACGGCCCGCACGGCGACTCGAACGGCGAGGCCGGCACGCAGGACGGCGCCATCACGAACACGTCGAGCGGCAGGTCCTCGGTGGCGCCGAGCAGCCAGTCGACGCCCTCGACGCCCGCCACGTTGGCGATCTCGTGCGGGTCGCACACCACGGCGGTCGTCCCGCGCGGCACGACCGCCCGCGCGAACTCGGTCGGCACGAGCTTGGCCGACTCCAGATGCACGTGCGCGTCGATGAATCCGGGCACGAGGTACCGGCCGGCGGCGTCGATCCGCGCACCGCCGTCGTAGCGCCCGATGCCCGCGATCTTCCCGCCGTGGAGCGCGACGTCGCCGTCCAGCCACTCGCGCGTGAACGCCGAGAACACGCGCGCGCCGGTGATGACGGTGTCCGGCTCGGCGTCGCCCCGGGCGACCGCGATCAGGCGCTCCACGCTGGCACCCTAGCGCTGCGCGAGCACGAGCCCGCTGGGCGAGCGCTCGCCGCGACGCGAGCCGTCAGGCGAGTGTCGCCTTTCACAGCCCGATCATGTCATCCGGCTTGAGCGGCACGCGCTGGAGCGCCCGGCCGGTCGCCGCGCGGACCGCCGCGACCACCGCGGGCGTCGAGGAGATCGTCGGCGGCTCGCCGATCCCCCGCAGCCCGTACGGCGAGTCGGGGTCGCCGAGCTCGAGCACGTCGAGCACGACCGGCGGCATGTCGAGGATCGTCGGGATCAGGTAGTCGGTGAACGACGCGTTGCGGACGAGCCCGTCGACGACCTGGATCTCCTCCATCAGCGCGAGCCCGAGGCCCTGCGCGATGCCGCCCTCGATCTGGCCCTCGACGGCCAGCGGGTTCATGGCCTTGCCGACGTCCTGCGCGGTGGCGATCTCGACCACCCGCACGAGCCCCAGCTCGGTGTCCACGTCGACGACCGCCCGGTGGGCGGCGAAGGCGAACGTGACGTGCGCGTCGCCCTGCCCGAGCTCGTCCAGCGGCACGGTCGGCCGGTGGTGGTACTCGCGGGTCGCCTCGATCCCGTCGCCGATCTCGCCCTGCGCCTCCCACTGCTCGCGCACGGCGCGGCACGCCGCCTGCACGGCGCCGCCGGTCATGTGGGTCTGGCGCGAGGCGCTCGAGCTGCCCGCCGACCCGACCTGCGTGTCCGCCGGCAGCACCAGCACGTTCTCCACGTCCAGCTCCGTGCGGGCGATCTGGGCCATCACCGTGACCAGGCCCTGGCCGACCTCCGCGGCAGCGGTATGAACCTCAACTAGAGGTTCACCCCTGACGTCCGAGAGCCGCACGCGGGCGGTCGAGAAGTCGTCGAAGCCCTCGGAGAAGCCGACGTTCTTGAAGCCGACGGCGTACCCGACGCCGCGCACCACGCCCTCGCCGCGGGTGACGTTGGCGATCCCGCCGGGAACGCCGCCGTCGCGGTCCGGAAGCGGCCGCTCGGAGACGCTGCGCAGGAGCTCGTCGACCGGCGCGGGGCAGTTGACCGGCGCGCCGGTCGGCATCGACGTGCCCGTGGTCATCGCGTTGCGCCGCCGCAGCTCGACCGGGTCCATGTCCAGCGCGGCCGCGAGCTTGTCCATCTGCGCCTCGTGCGCGAAGCACGTCTGCACGGCGCCGAACCCGCGCATCGCGCCGCACGGCGGGTTGTCGGTGTAGACGACGTACGAGTCGATCCGCGCGCTCGGGACGTCGTACGGGCCGAGCGCGAACGACGCCGCGTTCGACACGACCGCGCCGGAGGAGGACGCGTAGGCGCCGCCGTCGAGCAGGATGCGCGCGCGGATCCAGGCCAGGCGCCCGTCGCGGCTGGCGGCGTGCTCGTAGCGCATCCGCGCGGGGTGTCGGTGGACGTGCCCGAAGAACGACTCCTCGCGCCCGTAGACCATCTTCACCGGCCGCCCGGTGTGGAGCGCGAGCAGGCACGCGTGCGCCTGCATCGAGACGTCCTCGCGCCCGCCGAACGCGCCGCCGACGCCGGCGAGCGTGAAGCGGACCTTCTCCAGCGGCAGGTCCAGGCAGGCGGCGACCTGGTCGCGGTCGACGTGCAGCCACTGCGTGGCGATGAACAGGTCCACGCCGCCGTCCTCGGCCGGGATCGCGAGCCCGGACTCCGGTCCGAGGAACGCCTGGTCCTGCATGCCGACCTCGTACTCGCCCTTCACGACCACGTCGGCGTCACCCGGCTCGGGCCCGTGCTCGATGTACACGTGGCGCAGCAGGTTGCCGCCGGGGTGCAGCCGCGGGGAGTCGGGGGAGAGCGCGTGCTCCGGGTCGGTCAGCGGCTCGAGCTCCTCGTAGGCGACCTCGATCTTCGCGGCCGCGTAGCGCGCGGTCTCGGGATGGTCGGCGGCGACGATCGCCACCGGCTCGCCCTGGTAGCGGACCTCGTCGAACGCGAGCACCGGCTGGTCGTGGTGCTCGAGCCCGTACGTCTTGCGCCCCGGCACGTCCTCGTGGGTGAGCACCGCGTGCACCCCCGGCACCGCGAGCGCGGCGGCGATCTCGATCGTCAGCACGCGGGCCCGCGGGTGCGGCGACCGCAGCGTCGCGCCCCACAGCATCCCGTCGGCCCACAGGTCCGACGAGTAGGCGAACTCGCCCTTGACCTTCGGGATGCCGTCCGGCCGGCGGACCGACACCCCGATCCCGTTCGTGACCACGGTCTGAGTGCTCATCGCAGTGCCACCTCCGCCAGCTCCCGTGCGATCGCCGCCTCGTCCTCGACGGTCCGCAGCACGCCGTCCACCATCACGCCCTCCGGCAGCGGGCGCGCGCCGAAGACGAGCGCGGCCACCGGGTCCTCGATGCCGGCGTGATCCAGGTCGTCGAGCCGCCACCAGACGAGGTCGGCGAGCTTGCCCACCTCGACCGTGCCCAGCTCGTCCTCGCGTCCGAGGCAGCGTGCGCCGTGCAGCGTCGCCAGCTCGAGCGCCTCGTGCGCCGTCATCGCCGCCGGCCCGCCGCGCAGGCGCGCGCTGAGCAGCGCCTGCCGCAGCTCGCCGCCCAGCTCGCCCGCCTCGTTGGACGCCGCCCCGTCGACGCCGAGCCCGACGGGCGCGCCGGCGCGCACGAGCGGCATGACCGGAGCGATCCCGGCGCCGAGCCGCGCGTTCGAGGAGGGGCAGTGGGCGACGCCGGTCCGCGTCTCGCCGAACCGCGCGACCTCGCGGTCGGACAGGTGGACGCAGTGGGCGAGCCAGACGTCGTCGCCGAGCCAGCCCAGGTCCTCGAGGTACTCGACGGGCCGCATGCCGAAGCGCTCGAGGCAGAACGCCTCCTCCTCGACCGTCTCGGCCATGTGGGTGTGCAGCCGCACGCCGCGCTCGCGGGCGAACTCGGCCGTCTCCCGCATCAGCTCGCGCGTGACGCTGAACGGCGAGCAGGGCGCGAGCGCGATCCGGCACATCGCGCCGGGCGAGGGATCGTGGAACTCGTCCAGCGCCGCGGCGTAGGCGGCGAAGATCGTGTCCCGGTCCTCGACGACCGAGTCCGGCGGCAGCCCGCCCGCCGAGGCGCCGAGGTCCATCGACCCGCGGCAGGGATGGAAGCGGATGCCGAGCTCGCGCGCGGCCTCGACCTCGACGCGCAGCAGGTCCTGCCCGGCCGGGAAGACGTAGTGGTGGTCGCTGGCCGTCGTGCACCCGGACCGCAGCAGCGCCGCGAGCCCGGCCCGCGCGGCCGCGCGCTGGACGCGCTCGTCGATCCGCGCCCACACCGGGTACAGCTCCACGAGCCACTCGAACAGCGTCGCCTGCTGCGCGAGCCCGCGCGTGGCCCACTGGTAGAGGTGGTGGTGGCAGTTGATCAGCCCGGGGGTGACGAGCCGGCCGGACAGGTCGACGCGCTCGCCCTCGCCGTCGTAGCGGCCGGGCCCGACCGCGACGATCCGGTTGCCCTCGACCACGACGTGCCCGTCGCGGTGCACCTCGCCGGAGACGGTCGCGACCGCGCAGCGCTCGAGGATCACGACGCCGCCGCCAGCCGCACCGCGTCGAGGATCTTCTCGTAGCCCGTGCAGCGGCACAGGTTCCCGGCGAGCGCCTCGCGGATCTCGGCGTCGCTCGGCGACGGATTGCGTGCGAGCAGGTCGTGCGTCGCGACGATCAGCCCGGGCGTGCAGAAGCCGCACTGCACGGCGCCCGCCTCGACGAACGCGGCCTGCACCGGGTGCAGCTCCTCCTCGCTCGGCGCCAGCCCTTCGACCGTCACGACCGCACGTCCCTCGGCCTGCCCCGCCGCGACCAGGCACGAGCAGACGAGCACGCCGTCCAGGTACACCGAGCAGGACCCGCACTCGCCTTGCTCGCAGGCGTTCTTGGAGCCGGGCAACGCCAGCCGCTCGCGCAGCACGTACAGCAGCGACTCGCCCTCCCAGAGCCCGTCGACCTCACGCGGCTCGCCGTTGATCGTGCACGTCAGCCGCATAGCGCCCACTTCAGCGTCCGCTGGGCGAGCACGCCGAGCGCGTGCCGCCGGTACGCGGCCGACCCGCGCACGTCGTCGATGGGGGAGGCCGCGGCGGCGACGAGCTCACCGAAGCGGCGCCCCGCCTCGTCGGACCAGCCGTCCAGGCCTTCCGCGAAGGCCTCGGCCTCCCGCGCCCGGATCGGCGTCGGCCCGGCCGAGCCGATGCACGTCCCCACGCGGCCGTCGCTCACGTCCAGGGCGAAGGAGCAGACCGCGATCACCATCGCGTTCCGGGTACCCACCTTCGCGAACTGCTGCGCGGCGCCCGGTCGCACGGGGACCCACACGGCGGCGATCAGCTCGTCCGCCGTCAGGCCGTTGCGCTTCGGTCCGACCACGAACTCGTCCACGGGCACCCGCCGCACACCGCCCACCGAGGCGAGCTCGACCTGCGCCCCCGCCGCGAACAGCGGCGGCAGCGCGTCACCCGCCGGCGAAGCCGATCCGAGGTTCCCGCCGACCGTGCCGCGGTTGCGGATCTGCGGCGAGCCGACCGTCCGGGACGCCATCGACAATCCCGGCAACCGCTCGCCCAGCTCGTCGATGATCCGCGTGTACGACACCCCCGCCCCGATCCGGACGCCGCCGTCCTCCACGGCCCAGCGCGACAGCTCGTCGACGCGGGTGAGGTCCAGCAGCGCCGGCGGGCGCTTGCGGGCGAAGTTCAGCTCGACCATGACGTCGGTGCCGCCCCAGATCGGCAGCGCGTCCGGATGAGCGGCGCGAGCTTCCAGCGCCTCCCTCCACGTGGGGGGTTGCAGGAACTCCATTCACCACAGATACACCCCCAGCGCCTAACGTGCCACCCGTGCCCTCTGTGACCCAGCGCACGTTTCGTCGGCTCGCCATCATCAATCGCGGCGAGCCCGCGATGCGTCTCATCCATGCCGTCCGCGAGCTGAACGCCGAGCGTGAGGACGACCCGATCAAGGTCATCGCCCTCTACACCGATCCCGAGCGCAGCGCGATGTTCGTCCGCCACGCCGACGAGGCCTTCAGCCTCGGCCCGACCGCGACGGTCGACGAGAGCGGCAAGCGCACCGGGGCTTACCTGAACTACGAGGGCATCAAGCGCACGCTGATCGAGGCCAAGGCCGACGCGGTCTGGCCGGGGTGGGGCTTCGTGTCCGAGCACCCCGCGTTCGTGGACATGATCGAGGAGATGGGCCTGGTCTTCGTCGGCCCGTCCGCCGACGTCATGCGCAAGCTCGGCGACAAGATCCAGTCCAAGCTGATGGCCGAGCAGGCCGGCGTGCCGGTCGCGCCGTGGTCGAACGGCCCGGTCGAGACGATCGAGGAAGCGCGCGAGCACGCCGAGCGGATCGGCTTCCCGCTGATGATCAAGGCCGCGGCGGGCGGCGGTGGCCGCGGCATCCGCCGCGTCCTGTCCTGGGAGGACCTCGAGCCGGCGCTCAACACCTCGCGCCGTGAGGCCGCCGACGCGTTCGGCGACGGCACCGTCTTCATGGAGGCCATGGTCGGCAACGCGCACCACATCGAGGTGCAGCTGATCGCCGACGGCCAGGGTGAGGCGTGGGCCGCCGGCGTGCGCGACTGCTCGTGCCAGCGCCGCCACCAGAAGGTCATCGAGGAGTCGTCGAGCGTCGTCCTCACGCCCGAGCAGGAGGAGGAGGTCAAGGACGCCTCGCGTCGCCTCGCGCTCCAGTCCGGCTACCGCAACGCGGGCACGGTCGAGTTCCTCTACGAGCCCGAGGGCAAGCGCTTCTCCTTCATGGAGGTCAACGCGCGCCTGCAGGTCGAGCACCCCGTCACCGAGGCCGTGACCGGACTCGATCTCGTCAAGCTGCAGCTGCACGTCGCCTCCGGCGGCCGGCTCGAGGGCACGCCGCCCGAGCCCGTCGGCCACGCGATCGAGGCGCGCCTGAACGCCGAGGACCCCGCGATGGGCTTCGCGCCGACGCCGGGTCGCGTCCAGGTGCTGGACCTCGCGTCGGGCCCGGGCGTGCGCGTGGACCGCGGCATCTCCGCGGGCGACGTCATCCCGCCCGACTTCGACTCGATGGTCGCCAAGGTCATCGCCTACGGCCGCACCCGTCCGGAGGCGATCGCCCGCCTCAAGCGCGCGCTGCGCGAGTCGACGGCGATGATCGAGGACGGCACGACCAACCGCGCCTTCCTGCTGTCGATCCTCGAGCGCGAGGAGTTCGAGGCCGGCGAGGTCGACATCGCCTGGCTGGACCGCATGGGCGTGTCCGGCGAGATGGAGGCCCACGGCGGCGCCGACGCCGCCCTGCTGATGGCCGCGATCGAGCTCGCCGACAAGGAGACCGCGACCGAGCGCGCCTCCTTCTACGCCTACGCCCGTCGCGGCCGGCCCGAGGCGGCCGCGCAGGTGAGCCGCGCCGTCGAGGTGCGTCACCGCGGCCAGGCCTACCGGATCATCGTCTCCCAGCTCGCGCCGGGCCGCTACCGCACCGAGATCGACGGCGTCGCCGTCGAGGCCGCGGTCGAGCGGCTCTCCAACCACGAGCGCCGGATCACGCTCGCGGGCGTCACGCACCGCGCGCTGATCTCCAAGCAGGGCGCGGACCTGCTCGTCGAGGTCCACGGCGTCCCGCACCGGATCACCCGCGACGACGGCGGCTTCGTGCGCTCGCACGGCCCGTCCGTGGTCGTCGCCATCCCCGTCTCCGAAGGCGACGAGGTGGCTGAGGGCGACGTCGTGGCGGTCGTCGAGTCGATGAAGATGGAGACGTCGCTGACGGCGCCGTTCGCCGGTCGCGTCCGTCGCGTCCTGTCCGGCACGAACGTGCAGGTCCCGGCGCACACTCCGCTCCTGCAGCTGGAGGCGATCGAGGACGAGGCGGCCGAGGCGAGCGCGGAGCGCGTCTCGTTCGACGAGCTGGCCTCGGACTCCGAGGACACGCCGGCCGCCGCGCTGGAGCGCCTGAAGTACGCCGTCCTGGGCTACGACGTCAGCGGCGACGAGGTACGCCGCGCCCTGGCGGTCGTGCGCACGTGCACCACCGACATCATCGCGGGTGAGCACGAGCTGCTCGACGTGTACACCGACGTCCGCGCGCTCTCCCGCGCCCGCCACGACGATCCCGAGCGCGAGCTCCTCCACAGCCCGCAGGAGTACCTGCACGCCTTCCTGCGCTCCCTGGACGCGAAGGCCGAGCGGCTCCCGGAGCGCTTCGTGATGCTGCTCCAGCGCGCGCTTGCCCACTACGGCGTGGACAGCCTGGACCGCACACCGGCGCTGGAAGACGCCTGCTACCGCCTGTTCGTCTCCCAGGAGCGCGCCGATCTCGCGCGCGCCGCCGTGCTGGCCATCCTCGAGAAGCGCCTGGAGCGCGCCGACGAGCTCGTCCCGCGCACGAACGGCGACTTCCGCGGCGTGCTCGACCGGCTCGAGATCGCCACCGAGCGCCGCGACCCGGTGATCGCCGACCACGCGCGCCAGCTCCGCAACCGCTACTACGACCAGCCGGTCATCCTCGCGCGCCAGGCGAAGGCCTACGAGGAGCTCGAGTGCCACCTGAGCGCGCTGCTGGAGGACCCGGAGCGCGCCGACCGCGAGGCGCACATCACGGCGGTCGTCGAGGCGCCGCAGCTCTTGGCGCCGCAGCTGATCGGCCGCATGCAGGCCACCGGCGCGCGCGAGCACCCGGTGCTGCTGGAGATCATGACCCGGCGCTGGTACCGGATGTACGACCTCGCGCCGTTCTGGAACGGCGTGACGCGCGACGGCACCGCGTACATCACGACGTCCTACGTCAAGGACGGGACCAAGCGCCACCTCGCGGCCGCGTTCGTGGACACGCAGGATCTCGACGACGTCGCGGGCGCGATCGCGCGCCGCGCCGCCGAGTACCCGGTCGACGAGACGGTCTACCTGGACCTGTACGCGGCGGCGACGGCGGGCGAGGAGCTCGCGAACCGGCTGCGCGCGGCGCTCGAGCGCGCGGACATCGCGCAGCTCGTCAAGCGCGTCGTGCTCGACGTGCCGGCACCCGAGCGTGGGGACGCGGCGGCGAACTCGATCACGCTGCGGCGCTCGGTCGACGGTGGCTGGGAGATCGACCGCGACCTGCAGTTCGTGCACCCCGAGATGGCGGTGCGCCTGAACCTCTGGCGGATGTCCGAGTTCGAGCTCGAGCGCATCCCGTCGCCGGCGGACGTGTACCTGTTCCGCGGCGTCGGCCGCACGAACCGCAAGGACGAGCGCCTGTTCGCGCTCGCCGAGGTGCGCGAGCTGTCGATCGTCCGCAACGAGCAGGGCCGCGTCGTCTCGCTGCCGGAGCTCGAGCACGCGCTGGCCGAGGCGCTGGGCGCGCTGCGGCGCGTGCAGTCGCGCCGCTCGCCGCGCGAGCGGCTGCTGTGGAACCGCGTGCGGCTGAACGTGTGGCCGGACGTGGACCTCGCGCCGGAGGAGGCGGGCGCGCTGGTCGACCGCTACGCGCGGGAGACCGAGGGCCTCGGCATCGAGACCGTGATCATCCGCGGGCGCATGCGCGACATGCGCGGCGGTGAGCTCAAGGAGCGCGAGCTGCGCCTGTTCGCGCCGGCCGGCCGCGGCGTGGTCGTCGAGGTCGACGAGCCCGCCAAGCAGCCGCTGCAGCCGCTGGACGAGGGCGCCCGCCGGATCGTCCAGGCGCGGCGTCGCGGCACCGTCCACCCCGCCGAGCTGACGAAGGTGCTGGCGCCTGAGCGCACGGACCGCGCGCGCGGCATCCCGCGCGGCGAGTTCACCGAGCTCGACCTCGACGCCGACGGCACGCTCGTGCCCGTGGACCGCGCGCCGGCCATGAACGAGGCCGGGATCGTCGTGGGCCTGACGAAGTCGTTCACCGACCGCCACCCGGAGGGCATGCAGCGCGTCGTGCTGCTCGGCGACCCGACGAAGGCGCTCGGCAGCGTCGCCGAGCCCGAGTGCCGGCGGATCATCGCCGCGCTGGACCTCGCCGACGAGCTGGGCGTGCCGGTCGAGTGGTTCGCGCTGTCCTCGGGCGCCCGGATCGCGATGGACTCCGGCACCGAGAACATGGACTGGGTCGCGGCCGCGCTGCGCCGGATCATCGAGTTCACGCAGAACGGCGGCGAGGTCAACGTCATCGTCACCGGCATCAACGTCGGCGCGCAGCCGTACTGGAACGCCGAGGCGACGATGCTCATGCACACGCGCGGCATCCTGATCATGACCCCGGAGTCGGCGATGGTGCTGACCGGCAAGCAGGCCCTGGACTTCGCGGGCGGCGTGTCGGCTGAGGACAACTTCGGCATCGGTGGCTACGACCGGATCATGGGCCCGAACGGCCAGGCGCAGTACTGGGCGCCGGACCTGGCGGGCGCGTGCGGGGTGCTGCTGCGCTACTACGACCACGCCTACGTCGCGCCGGGCGAGCGCTTCCCGCGCCGCGCCGAGACGCGTGACGCGGTCAAGCGCGACGTCCGCGAGGCGCCGCACAGCGCGCCGGGCTCCGAGCTGGCGACGGTCGGCCAGATCTTCTCCGACGAGACGAACCCGGGCCGCAAGCAGGCGTTCGACATCCGTTCGGTGATGCGCGCGGTGGTCGACAGCGACCACAAGCCGCTCGAGCGCTGGGAGCGCATGCGCGACGCCGAGGCCGCGGTCGTGTGGGACGCCCACCTGGGCGGCTGGCCGACGACCGTGATCGGCATCGAGTCGCACCCGATCGACCGCTTCGGGCCGGTGCCCGCCGATGGTCCGTCCCAGTGGACGTCCGGCACGCTGTTCCCGAAGAGCTCGAAGAAGGTCGCGCGCGCGATCAACTCGAACGGTGGCCGGCGGCCGTTGGTCGTGCTCGCCAACCTGGCCGGCTTCGACGGCTCGCCCGAGTCGATGCGCCAGTGGCAGCTGGAGTACGGCGCCGAGATCGGCCGTGCGATCGTCAACTTCCGTGGACCGATCGTGTTCTGCGTGATCTCGCGCTACCACGGCGGTGCGTTCGTGGTGTTCTCGCAGCGGTTGAACGACGGCTTCGAGACGATCGCGGTCGAGGGCGCGCACGCGTCGGTCATCGGCGGGTCCGCCGCGGCGGGCGTCGTGTTCACGCGCGACGTGAACGCCGCCACGCGGTCGGACGCGCGGGTCGTCGCCTTGGAGGAGCGGATCGAGGACTCCTCGGACCCGGCCGAGACGCGTCGCCTGCGCGCCGAGCTCGCGTCCCTGCTGGAGACGGTCCGCTCGGAGAAGATGGGCGAGCTGGCCGCGAAGTTCGACTCGATCCACTCGATCCAGCGGGCGGTGGAGGTCGGCAGCGTGAACTCGATCGTCGCGGCCGCCGACCTACGGCCGTACCTCGTGAACGCCATCGAGCGGGGGATGGCCCGCACGGAGGCCGACACGCGCGACGTCATCACGGCGGCGTAGTCAAACGCGCGAGACAGGGCGGGGTCGGTTTTCGACCCCGCCTGGACCTTCGTCCAGGGCGGCCCTTGATTCGCACTTCTCCACCGGAGGAGGATGGCGCCGATGGACGCGGGTCGAGCAGTCCGGTGGTGTTCGTGGGTGTTGGTGGGGGCGACGCTGCTGCCCGGCGTGGCCGAGGCCGCCAGCGTGCCGGTCATCGCCACCGGGCCGACGATCACGGGCACCCCGCGCGTGGGAGCGCAGCTCACGGCGACGGCGACCTGGCAGGGCGACCCCACGCCGACCGCGGTCTGGGCCTGGCTGCGCTGCGCCAAGACGACCGGGTCCTGTGACGTCGTCGCCCGCGCGACGAGCGCCACGTACCGGCCGGTGCAGGCGGACGTCGGCTCGGTGCTGCGCGTCCGGCTGCGGGTGACCAACACCGAGGGCTATGTGGAGAAGCGCTCGGACCCGACGGCGCCCGTGGCGGCCGCACCGCCGCCGACGCCCACCCCGACCGCGACGCCCGTTCCGCCTCCGCCGCCGCCCGTCCCGACCGCGACGCCGGTGGGGACCGCGACGCCGGTCCCGACGCCTCCCGCCACGGCCGCGCCGACGATCGTCGCCCCGGCGGCCGTGCCGACGCCCGCGCCCACGGTCGTCCCCGCCCCGGCGCCGCCTCCGCGCCTGAGCCCGTTCCCGGTCGTCCGGGTCAAGGGCCTGCTGATCGCCGGCGGTGCGCGGGTGACGCTGCTGAGCGTGCGCGCGCCCCGGGGCTCGCAGGTTCGCGTCCGCTGCCGCGGCGCCGACTGCCCGGTCCGGACCTACACGGCGCCCAAGCCGACCGGCCGCCTGCGCCCGTTCGAGCGCGCGCTGCGCGCCGGTACGCGGCTCGAGATCCGCGTCACCAAGCCCGGCTTCATCGGGAAGTCGACGCTGATCGTCATCCGGCGCGACGACGAGCCGAAGCGCACCGACCGTTGCCTGCCACCCGGAGCCCGGCGAGCCGTCCGATGCCCGGCGCCCTGACCCGCCAGGGCGAACCGGCCGGCGCCCCGCTCGCGGCGGTGCTGATCGTGCTCGCGGTGCTCGGCTTCGTCGTGGCGCTGAACGTCACGTCCACCACGCCGGGCGACGAGCCCGCCACGGGCGCCGGGCGGGCGCCGGCGGCGCCGGGCGAAGACGCGACGGCGGGCGGTCGAACCGGACGGGCGGCGGCGACGTCAGGCGAAGACGCGGCGGCGGGCGGTCGGGCCGGGCGTGCGGCGGCGGCCTCGGGCGAAGGCGCCGGAGTGGGCGCCGACGCGGTCGTGGCGGCGACGTCCTCGCCGGCCGGGCTCAGCCCGGTTGCGGCGCTTCCGCGGCTCACGGTCGCGGCGCGGCGTCGCGCGACGTCGCGCGCGGCTCGCCGGCCGGCCGCCCGACCGCGGGCCGCGCAGCCGCGCCCGGTCGTGACCGCCTCGCCCACGCCGGCCGGCACGCCCGTCGCGCCGGCGGCGACCGTCGCGCCCCGGCCCGCGCCCGCCGCGACCGTCGCGCCTCGACCCGCGCCGGTGCGCACGGCGGCGCCGCGCCCGGCGCAGCCCGACTTCGATTCCTCCGGCGGCTTCGACTCGTCGGGATGAGCGGGTCCCGGCGCACCCGGACGGGCCGGCGCTCGGCGTCAGTCGCCGCGGCGTGCGCTGCGGCGCTCGCGCTCGGCCTCGCCGGCGGTCTGCTCGTGCGCGCCCTGGCCGCGGGGCCGGAGCCGGAGCCGCCGGTGGCGATGCGCGTCGTCAGCGCGGGGCCGGCGCGGCTCGAGGTCCCGCGCGCCTGGCAGACAGTGCGCACCGGCCGGACGTCGGTCGTGCTGGCACCGGCTCCGCCGCTGCCGCAACGGGTGCTCGTGACGGTCGAGCCGGCGGACCGGCCATCGCTGATCGGCCGGTCGTTCCGCACCCGGATCCGCGATCGCTCGCCGCGGCCGCGCAGCGTCGACGTGGCCGGGCACGCCGCTTGGGAGTACACGGGGCTGGTCGACCGCAAGGGCGACGAGACGCTCGACGTGACCGTGGTGCCCGCCCGCGAGCACGTGGTCAACGTCGCGTGCGTGTCCCCGATCGACGACGCCGGCTCGATGCTGTGGTGCGCCGGCGGGATCGGCTCCCTGACGGTCGGTGACGCACCGACGCTCGTCCCGGCGCCCGACGTGGCGCTGCAGCTGCAGCTCCCGCGGACCCTCGCCCGCCTGGACCGCGCACGTCGCGACGAACGCGCCGCCCTCGGCACCACCCACCGCCGCGCGGCCCAACACGCGACGGCCCTCCGGCTCGCGGACGCGCACGCCGACGCCGCCGACGCCTTGCGCCCGGTCGCGGGGACGGCGGGCGAGCCGCTCGTGCGGGAGCTGCTCGCGACGGCCGGCGCCTACCGGGCGCTCGCGCGGGCCATCACCGGGCCGTCGGCGCCGCACCTGCGCGCGGCCCGCCGCGCCGCGCAGGCCACCGACGCGCGGCTCTCGGCCGCGGTCGGCGCCGTCGTCCGCAAGCCGCTCCAGGAATCGGCGGTCGGCACGCCGGAGCAGGCGCCAGCGCCCGGCGACACGTCCGGCGGGCGATGGCCGCTCATCCTGCTGTTGCTGGCGCTCGCAGCCGTGCTCGTGCTGCTGGCACGCCGCTGGCGGACCGCGCCGGCCCGACCCGTCCGCCCGGCCGAGCCTCCACCGCCCGCGCGCACCCGCCCCGCGGAACCCCGCTGGGATGCGCCGCCGCCCGGCCTCACCGCCCGTTCAGCGGCGGGCGCTCCTCGGTCACCGGCGTCTTCAAGGTGAAGTCGCCGGCGGCGGGCACGAGCAGCGCGCCCGGGGTGACGTCGCCGTGGGTGCGTCGCTCGGCGGCCGTGAGCACCTCGAGCGCCATCTTCGACAGGTCCGCCAGCGACTGGTGGCGGTTCTGGCGCGTGCCGAGGTCCACCTGGGCCATCCGCTCCAGGCCGACCGCGCGGTAGCTGTCGATCAGCATCGCGATCTCGACGCCGTAGCCCATCGGGAACGGGATCGACTCCAGCAGCGCGCGCGTCGCCCCGATCTCACCCGCGAGCGGCTGCCGGAACACGGCCAGCGGCGGGAAGTGCAGGTTCAGGTACGGACGCGCGAGCAGCTCGGTGACGCGGCCGCCCTCGTCCGGCCGGGTCGCGTCGCCGTGCTTGAACGGGCGCCGGAAGTGACCTTTGACGAAGTCGACGGGCGCCGTCAGCAGCGGTCCGAGCATCCCGAGCACGAACGCCTCGGTGAAGTCCTCCGTGTCCGCGTCCAGATAGACGACCAGCTCGCCGGTGGTGTGCGCGAGGCCGTGCCACATCGCGTCGCCCTTGCCGGTCGCGGGCTGGGTGACGGCGCGGACGCCACGCTCGGTCGCGATGTCGATCGTGCCGTCCGTCGAGTGCCCGTCGACCACGAGCAGCTCGTCGACGAGCGCGCGCGGGATCGTGTCGAGGATCCGGCCGAGCGTGCCCTCCACGTTGCGCGTGGGCAGGATGAGGCTGATCGTCTGCCGCTTGGCGGCGAGCAGCGCGTCGACCGTGAAGGCGGCGTGGTGGAAGCTGCGCTCGTCCAGCCAGGCGTTGCGGCGCAGGTCGACGGCGAGCCCGCGCGGCGCCCGTCCGATCCGGCGGCCGGAGGTCGTGACCCGCACCGCGGCGAGCCGCTCGATCGGGATGCCGTGGCGGTGCAGCGTGCGCTCGAAGCCCTCGTCCTCCAGCGCGTCACGCGGCTCGAGCGCGCCGACCTGCACGTACGTGTCGACCGTGACGGCGAGCGACGCACCCGAGAACTGGTGGTGCTCGCGCGCGCCCTCGCCGGTCAGCGCGGCGTGCCGGCGCGGGATCTCGGCCTGCCGGCGCGCGAGCGCGGCGTCCGGGACGTCATGGTCGCCGATCTCGACCCGCCCGCCGATCGCGCGGGCGCCGTCCGTCACCGCCTGCAGCTGCGTGGCGAGCCAGTCGGGCGCGGGGGTGGAGTCGGCGTCGGTGGTCGCGATCAGCCCGTCGTGGGGGAGCCGGCCGGCGGCGAGGTCCATGCCCGTGCGGCGCGCGTGGCCGACCCCGGTGCCGATCGCGTCGATCACATGGAGGGTGGTGTCGCCCGCCGCGGCGCGCGCCCGCTCGGCCGTCGCGTCCGTGCAGCGGTCCAGCACGAGGATGACCTCGTACGCCTCGCGCGCGACGCCCCGCTGATCGGCCAGCGCCGCGATGCAGGCGCCGACCAGCGCTTCTTCGTTGTGCGCCGGGACGACGACGCACGCGCGCAACCCCGTCAAGGCAGCGGGGCGCCCGCCTCGATCAGCTGGCGTCCGGTCTCGTAGTCGTCGTCGCGTTCATGGGTGAGCACGCCGACGGTACGGCCCTCGGTCCCGTACCAGATCGTCCAGGCGCCGCCGCCGTGCTCGACCAGCCGCGCTTCGTCGAACCCGTCGCCCCACGCGACGTACTTGAGCGTGTGCGTGCCGATCGTCGACCAGAAGCCGGGGGCGACGTCCCACTGCGCCTCCGCGTCGCCGGCGATCGTCCGCCCGGCGATCTCGCCCATGTTGAGCGCTTCGCCCCAGTGCTCCACGGCCAGGTGCCGGCCGGCGGCCGCGTTGCGGGCGAACGCGACGTCGCCGGCCGCGTAGACGTGCTCGGCGGACGTGCGCATGCGCTCGTCGACGACGATCCGCCCGTCGCGGGTGTCCAGCCCGGCGGTCTCGGCGAGCCCCGCCCGGGGCGTCACGCCGGCGGCCATCAGGATCAGGTCGGCGGCGTCCTCGGACAGCGCCTCGACCGGCTGCCCGAGCCGCAGCGTCACGCCCAGGTCCTCGAGCCAGCCCTGGATCCGGCGCCCGGCCTCCTCGCCGAGGCGCGAGGCGTGCGGGATGTCCTCGTCGCTGGCGAGCGTGACGGCGACGCCGCGCATGGCGAGCGAGGCGGCCACCTCGCAGCCGATGAAGCCGGACCCGACGACGAGCCCGGTCTCCGCCTGCTCGGCACGGTCGCGGAGCACGCGGGCGGTCGCGAGCGTGCGGAGCACCAGCACCCAGTCCTCGGTCGCGCCGGGGACGGGCAGGATGGACGGCTCCGCGCCGGTGGCCAGCACGCACGCGTCGTAGCTCAGCGTCTCGCCCGAGCCGAGCGTGAGCGTCTTCGAGGCCGCGTCGAGCGTCGCGACCTCGGCGCCGAGGCGGACGGTCACGCCGTGCTCGGCGTACCAGGCTTCGGCCTCGATCGGCAGGTCGCTGTCGTCGACCTCGCCGCGCAGGAAGTCCTTCGACAGCGGTGGGCGCTGGTAGGGGAGGACGAGCTCGGGCGTGAGCAGCGTGACGTCGCCGGTGCCTCCGGCGTCCCGGTAGCCGCGGGCGGCGGCGAGCCCGGCGGGCCCGCCGCCGACGATCACGAGCCGCATGCGTCCCACCGGTCGAGGGCGTACTTGTCCGTCCACGCGCTGTAGGCCGGTGCGCCGAAGCGCTCGCTCAGCTGCGCGTGGACCTCGTCACCCGTGAACGGGTATCGCTCGGTGGGGCCGCGCCAGTGCACAGCGAGCAGTGTGCCCGCAAAGCGCTCGATCGTGTCACGCAATGCGGGGCGGTCGAGGTAATAGAGCACCTCGGAGGCGACGACGAGGTCGAAGTCGCCGTCCGGGTAGTCCTCTGGGATCTCCCGTCGCTGGAAGTCGACGCCGGGATTTCGGGCACGCGCACCGTCGAGTGCGGCGGCGCTCACGTCGATCGCCAGCAGCTCGTCCGTCCAGTGCTTGAGCTGCTGGGTGAGGACCCCGATCGAGCAGCCGATTTCCAGGGTGTTCTTGAAGCGGCGGCCTTCGAGCGCGGCGATCGTGGCCGCGTACTTCGCCGTCTCGTACGGGCTCGTCTGGAAGTCCCACGGATCGGGATTCGACGCGTAGAGATCGTCGAAGAACTCGGGACGGACGCGTTCTCGCACTACTCTCATCTTTCAGCGTCGTGGGCAGGGGTGTTCGCGGCGCGTAGGTACACACCCTCAAACGGGAGATTGAGGAAATGTCTCATCGGAGAGCGCTCGCTCTGGGCGCGCTCACGGCTTCGCTGTGCCTTCCGTCGACGGCCTTCGGCATCGACGAGGTCAACTCGAAGAAGCTGCGTGACGCGGTCACGGTCAACGGGATCCTGCAGCATGAGCGGGCGTTCCAGGGGATCGCGAACGCCAACGGCGGCACGCGGGCCTCGGGCACGCCGGGCTACGACGCGTCGGTGGCGTACGCCAAGCAGCGACTGCAGAAGGCCGGCTACAAGGTCACCGAGCAGTCGTTCGACTTCGCGTTCTTCCGCGAGCTCGGGCCGGCGTCGCTGTCGCAGGTGTCGCCGACCGCGAAGGACTACGAGACGGAGACCTTCGAGTACTCCGGCTCCGGCACGGTCACGGCGAAGCTGCAGGAGGTCAAGGACAACCTCGTGCCGCCGACGCCCGAGCCGAGCTCCACCGCGGGCTGCGAGGCCGCGGACTTCGCGGGCTTCACCACGGGCAACGTCGCGCTCATCCAGCGCGGTGGCTGTGACTTCGGCGTCAAGGTCGACAACGCGGCCGCCGCCGGCGCGAAGGCCGTGATCATCTTCAACGAGGGCCAGCCGGGTCGCACGGGGCTGATGGCCGGCACGCTCGGCGCCCCGAAGACGCTGCCGACGGTCGGCCTGACCTACGACGACGGCTCGGCGCTCGCGCTGCAGTTGCGCGGCGGGGCGGACGTCACCGTCGAGGTGACCACGTCGACGGAGTCCGAGACGCGCCAGACCAAGAACCTGCTCGCGGACACCAAGGCCGGCAACGCCGACCAGACGGTCGTCGTCGGCGCGCACCTGGACTCCGTGATCGAGGGCCCCGGGATCAACGACAACGGCTCGGGCAGCGCGACCATCCTCGAGATCGCCGAGGCGATGAGCGAGCAGAAGGTCAAGCCGCGCCGCGCCGTGCGCTTCGCGTTCTGGGGCGCCGAGGAGTCCGGCCTGCTCGGCTCCGAGCACTACGTCACGACGTTGCCCGCCGAGAAGCTCACGCAGATCTACGCGAACCTGAACTTCGACATGGTCGGCTCGCCCAACTACGTGCGCTTCGTCTACGACGGCGACGGCAGCGACACCCCGGTCGCCGGTCCTCCCGGCTCGGGCGAGATCGAGTCGGTGTTCACGCGCTACTTCGCCGGCCAGGGCCTCGCGTCCGAGCCGACGGAGTTCTCCGGCCGCTCGGACTACGGCCCGTTCATCGCGGTGGGCATCCCCGCCGGTGGCCTGTTCACGGGCGCCGAGGGCATCAAGACCCCCGAGCAGGCCGCGATCTTCGGCGGCACGGCGGGGCTCGCCTACGACCCCTGCTACCACCAGGCCTGCGACACGATGAACAACCTCAACGTGAACGCCCTGAACGAGATGAGCGACGCGGCGGCGCACGCCACGCTCACGCTCGCGACGTCCAAGACCGGCCTGTTCCCCGACGGCTCCCGCAAGGCCGCCCGCGACAAGTCCAAGGCCAAGCGGTTCGACGGCAACCACGCCTCGGACTAGCCGATCCGCTCGCGTCCCAGCCTCGCCACGAGCGGATCGAGGCGATGCTGGAGCACGAACAGCTCGAAGTCACGACGGGCACGGTCGAGCGCCGTGCCCGTCGCGAACGGGCGTGACCCGGCGGCCCGCGCGGCGTGCCTGAAGGCCGTCGCGCCGGCGTCGGCGACCGCCTGCCGCAGCGGGATCGACACCTGCGTGAGGTCCGGCGCGGTCGCCGCGTACTCGAACCAGCGGTCGATCGTCTGCTGCGCGACCACCATCCGGCCCGCCGCGTGCGCCTTCAAGTCGTCCGCGCGCAGCTGCTGCAGGGCCGACTCGACGCCGCTGTCCACGATCCCCGCCCACGCGGCCGCCGTGCGGATGGCGTCGCCGCTCAGGTACGGCTCCGTCGTCAGCGGCGTGAGCGTCGCCAGGATCGGCACGCCGTGGAAGTGCACGCGGTGCGACTCGGACGCCCGCATGCCCTGCCCCCGGTACCACGACCGATCCACCTCGACCCGGTCGGGGTCGGACAGGTCCACGTAGACCAACGTGCCCGTGGCGATCACGAGCGCGCGCGTGAGCCCACCCGCGCCCGAGCAGAACACCTTCGTGCCGTGGAGGCGGTCGTCGCGGATGTCGGCCGGCTCGCCCTCGCCGGGCGCTGGGTCCGCACCCCACACGCCGAGCCAGTGGTTCTCCGGGTCGATCCCGTCGAGCCGCAGCCGCTCCTGCGCGTTCAGGTGGCCCTCGAAGATCCGGCCCACAGAGCCGTCCGCCTTGGCGACCTGCCGCACGAGAGCCCACTCGTCGGCCCTGGACGCGGGCGCTTCGAGCTGCGTCAGTCCTTCCATCGCCGCGGTCGGGAACGCGGGCTGCGCGTCGAGGTGCGCGGCGTTCGCCGCGATCGCTTCGAGGACGTCGCTCACAGGTTCGGGTTCCCCAGCGGGATCGGCACCGGCCACTCCTCGCGCAGCGGCCCGGGTTCGAGTCCGCGCGTGCGCGCGGACGCGACCAACGGCCCGATCAGCTTCGCCGTCTCCCGCGCGTCCTGGCGACGCGCGCCGGTCCCGACGCCGTCATGGGCGAGCACGATGCTGCCCGGTTCGAGCCCGGCTTCGAGCCGCGCGAGCATCTCCTCGGCGCTGTCCCCACGCCAGTCGTGCGTGTCCGCGTCCCACCCGACGATCTGCAGCTCGCGCCGCGCGGCCAGCTCCTGCGTGTACGCGGCCAGATGCCCCCACGGGATCCGCCACTTCGTCACTCCGGGGACCACCGTCAGCGCCCGGTCGATGTCGTCTTCCACATCCTCACGCGGTGTGTACGGATGCCGCAGGTGCGCGTATCCATGGATCTGCACGTCGTGTCCGTCCGCACGCACGCGGGCGAACAGCTCCGGGTGCGCCTGGACCCGCTCGGCGAGCACGAAGAACGTCGCCTTCACGCCGGCCTCGGCGAGCGCGTCCAGCACCGCCGGCGTCCCGCGCGGGTCCGGTCCATCGTCGAACGTCAGCGCCAACACGCCGCCGAAGATAGGCGATCGGGTTTCGCGACGCCGCCACTCCCCGAGAGCGCCGCGCGGACGCCGCTAGACTGCTTCGCGCTTGGTGGGCGTAGCTCAGTTGGTAGAGCTCTCGGTTGTGGTCCGAGCGGTCGCGGGTTCGAGTCCCGTCGCTCACCCCTCAAGAAGGCCGCGCAGATGCGCGGCTTTCTTCGTTTGACGCGGTTCGGCGACTAGCTCGCGGCACGGGTGATGAGGCGGTCGAAGGTTCGCGCCGGCAGGATCCGGCTGAGCAGCACCAGCGGCCTGGCCCCGAACCCGACGCGGTAGCGCGTCCGGGGACGGCGAGCGCTGGCCGCCTTCGTCACCGCCCTGGCGATCACCTCTGGAGGCGAGGTCAACCGCGCGTCGGCCTGGGAGCTGTGCTCGAGGGAGGTGGCGACGGCCATCGCCAGCTCGCGGTACGGCCCTTGTCCCGAGGTCGCTCGCAGCTTGTCGGCGGCGATCGCGCCCCATTCGGTGCGGATCGAGCCGGGCTCGATGACCACGACGTCGATCCCGAACGCCCGCAGTTCCAGGCGCAGTGCGTCGCTGAGCCCCTCGACGGCGAACTTGCTGGCGTGGTACCAGGCTCCCAGCGGGGTGGCGAACTGCCCGCCCATCGACGCGATGTTGATGATCGTTCCGCTGCCTTGGGCTCGCATCGCGGGCAACACGAGCTGCGTCAGGTGGGCGAGCCCGAACAGGTTCACGTCGACCTGGGCCCGGGCTTCGCGCATGGGCACGTCCTCCAGCGCTCCGTACGAGCCGTAGCCGGCGTTGTTGACCAGCACGTCGATGCGGCCCTGCTCGGCAAGGACGTGGGCGACGGCGTCGGCAACGGAGGCCTCGTCCGTCACGTCGAGCGCCAGCGTGTGCATGCCGGCGGCGGCGAGGTCGGCCATCCGGTCGATGCGCCGGGCGGCGCCGTAGACGACGAAGCCGGCCGCCAGCAGGTGACGAGCGGTGGTCTCGCCGATGCCTGACGAAGCGCCGGTGACCAGCGCGATCTTCGGATGCACGGTCCTGTCCTCAGGACCGGGCGGGGTCGATGAACAGGGGGTCGCCGCCACGGGCGGTCCAAGCGCGCTCCTGGATCGCCCGGATCCACGGGACGATCTGCTCCGGGAGCACGTTGCGGAAGCTCGGCGAGTCCTCCTCGACGATGCCGACGAGCGCGTCGACGACGAGTTGCGGATCGAGCTGAGTGGCGAGCGCGCCACCCAACCCCGCGAGCAGCTCCGGCCGGGACAGCGTCCGGGCCGGGTCGAACCAGCGCGTCATCGTCTCCGCTCCCCGGTCGTTGAAGCCGGTGCCGAACAGGCCGGGGTTGACGGTGCAGACGTCCACGCCCGTCCCGGCCAGCTCGTCTTTGAGGCCTTCGGTGAGGCTTTCCAGCGCGTGCTTGGTCGACGTGTAGATCGCGGCGAACGGCACCGTGATCAGCCCACCCATCGACGTGACGTTGATGATCCTGCCGCTTCCCCGACGGACCATCTGGGGCGCGAACCCCTGGCACATCGCCAGCGTTCCGAACACGTTGACCTCGTAGTTGCGGCGAACCCGGTCCATCGGGATCTCCGCGACCGGGCCGGCCTCCATCACGCCCGCGTTGTTGATCAGGACGTCGACCTCCCGGGCGAAGACGTTCGTCCGGTCGCGGTCGTCGGTGGTGTCGAGCACCTGGATGTCGAGCTCGACTCCGGCGGTGGCCGCTTCCGCGGCCAGCTCGGTCGCCTGCGGCGCGATCTGCACGCCCGCGATGACCGAGTGGCCGCGACGGGCCAACTCCAGCGCGGTGCCGCGGCCGAAGCCGCTTCCTGCTCCGGTGATCAGGACCCTCGATGACATGTGGACCTCCGTGATGGGGAGACAGACGAACGGAATAAAAGACCGGCGTCCTGAAATTAACAGGCCGCCGTCTCCTTATCAAGAGGACGCTGTCCTGTAATCTTCGGGGCGTGGATGGCTTCCAGCGCGCCCGTACCGCGGACCAGCGACGGCAACGACAGGAGGACATCCTCCGGGCGGCGACGGCGATGCTCGAGGAGATGTCGGTGTCCGAGCTCACGTTGAGAGAGCTCAGCCGCCGGGTCGGGCTCGCGAAGTCCAACGTGGTCCGGTACTTCGAAACGCTTGAAGCCGTCCTGCTGGAGCTGCTCAACCGGCTCGCGCAGCGGTTCCTCGAGGAGTTGCGGGTCGCGCTCCCGTCACGTCTCGACGCGTCGCGCTCCGCATCCGAGCGATGCCGGGCGGTCTCCGCCGCGATCACCGAGTGCTTCGACGCCCAGCCGATGCTGTGCGAGCTCCTCAGCGCTCAGGCGGGGGTGCTCGAGCGCAACGTGTCCGTCGAGGTCGCGACCCAGTTCAAGTTCAGCGCGCGCGAGAACCTCCTCGCTCTCGCGGAGCTGCTGCGACGCGCGCTCCCAGAGCTCGACGAGCGGCGATCGACGCAAGCCGCGAGGACCATCGTCATGCTCGCCGGCGCCATCTGGACGCAGAGCCACCCGGCTCCGACGGTGCGTGCCGCACTGGACCGGGAACCGGACCTGTCCTTCTTCGTCACCTCGTTCCCCACGGCGCTGAACGCCACCGTCGGCACGTTCCTCGCCGGCCTGCTCGCCGCCATCGACGTGGACTGGGCCGCACCGTGACCGCGAGGGCCTACGCTGCGGTTCGTGCGGGTGCTGCTGACCGGCATGTCCGGCGTGGGGAAGTCGACGCTCGTGCAGGAGCTCCGGCGGCGTGGCCACACGGCCTACGACGCCGATGACGACGGCTTCAGCGAGCCGCGCGCCGACGGCCGCTGGGGCTGGCGACTTCAGCCGGTGCGTGATCTGCTCGAGCGGCACGACCACGGCCTGCTCTTCTTCGCCGGCTGCTCGGAGGAGCAGGCGCAGCTGACGTTCGACGTGCGCGTGCTCCTGACCGCCCCGGAGGCACTGCTCGTCGAACGTCTGCGCGAGAGACGCTCGAACCCGTATGGCCGGAACGCATCCGAGCGAGCCCAGGTCCTCGACGACCTCGCGACCGTCGAGCCGCTGCTGCGGCGCTCCGCCGACCTGATCGTCGACACGACGGCATCGCCCGCGGACGTCGCCGACGCGGTGCTGCGCCACGTACGCGCCGGCGCCGCGCCCTAGATCCCCGGCTCGCGTGTCACATCTCGTTCGTCCGCGTCGTCACCCCCGCGACAGCACCGAATCCGGGAGACGAACGACCATGGCCCACCTCTTGCACATCGACAGCTCCATCCAAGGCGACGCGTCGACCAGCCGGCGCCTCACGGCTCGCGCACGTGACCGCTGGCTCGCCGCGAACCCCGTCGGCACGGTGACCTATCGCGACCTTGGCGCCAACCCGATCCCGCACTTCGACAGCGCGGGTGGCGCAGCGCGTCACGTCGCCCTGAGCGAGCACACCGAGGCGCAATCCGCTTCGTGGCGTCTCGGCCTGGAACTCGCGGCTGAGGTCGAGGCCGCCGACGTGCTGCTGCTCGGGATGCCGTTGTACAACTTCGCTGCACCGAGCTCGGTGAAAGCGTGGGTGGACCATCTGATCATCCCGGACGTGACCTTCAGCATGACCACCGGCCGAGGGCTGCTGGGCGGCCGTGAGCTGATCGTGATCAGCGCCCGTGGCGGCGGGTTCGGGCCCGGCACGCCGAAGGAGGGCTGGGATCACGCGTCCGCGTGGCTGGGGTACGGCCTGTCGATGACCGGCCTGGAGCCGCGGTTCATCTTCGCCGATCTGCGCTGGGCCGGGCTGGTGCCGGCCACCGAAGGGCTGGAGCCCGTGCGCGATGCGTCGATGGCGGCTGCCGAGGCGGAGATCGACGGCCTCTGGACGACCATGCGGATGGCCGCGTGAGCGAGCCGCTGGCGGCGGAGTTCGAGCAGCTGCGACCGTACCTGCGTCGCGTGGCGTACGGCGTGCTCGGCTCGCTGGTCGACGCCGAGGACGTCGTGCAGGACGCGTGGTTCCGGCTCCAACGCGTGGAGCGTTCCGAGATCGACGACCTGCGCGCCTACCTGGCGCAGGTCGTCGCCCGACGCGCACTCGACGTCCTGGGCAGCGCGCGTATGCGCCGGGAGACGTACGTTGGCCCGTGGCTGCCCGAACCCGTCGTCGACGGGCTGACGCCGGAGGACCGACTCACCCTCGACGAGAGCATCTCGCTGGCACTGCTCGTGGTGCTGGAGAAGCTCTCTCCGGCCGAGCGGACCGCGTTCGTCCTGCATGACGTGTTCGGATACTCCTTCGGCGAGGTCGGCCGGGTCGTCGGGCGGGGCGAGGCCGCGGTTCGTCAACTGGCGTCGCGCGCCCGCCGGCACGTCGAGAGCGAGGGCGCCCGCTTCGACCCGTCGCCGGAGGAGCACCGGGAGGTCTTCAGCGCGTTCACCTCCGCGCTGGAGGGCGGCGACGTACGCGACCTCGTCGCGCTCCTGGATCCCGACGTGGTGATGGTCAGCGACGGCGGCGGGATCGTCAACGCGTCGCGCACGCCGCTGCTCGGCGCCGACCGGGTGGCGCGCGCGCTGATCGCCTCGCGCGACCACAACCCGCTGACGCTGCGCCCGGTCACGGTCAACGGTCGCGCCGGGCTCATCGCCCGCGATGCGCGCGACGGAACGCTCACCGTGCTGTCCATCAGCGTGCGGGACGGGCACATCACGCGCGTCCACATCATCCGCAACCCGGAGAAGCTCGGAAGCGTCGAGGGCGGCTGAGCCGAACGCGGCGTGGAGGCGTATCAGCCGTGTGAGCTGGGAGCTGACCAACCTCGTCCTGGCGGCCGCGCTCGCCGGCTTGATCTGGACCGTGCAGCTCGTGCTCTACCCGCTCTTCGCGCTGGTCGGGGCGAGCGAGTGGCAGCCCTATGGCGCCGAGCATCGCCGTCGGATCACGTGGGTGGCGGCGCCGCTGATGCTGTCGAGCGTCGGCGTCGCCATCGTCCTCGCGCTCCAGGAGCCTTCGCGCTTGAGCGCCTTGAACGCGGCGCTCGCTGTGGGCGTGTTCGTGCTGACGGGCCTCGTCTTCGCGCCCCTGCACGGCCGACTCGAACGTCAGGCGGGCCAGCGGGCGATCAGCCGGCTCGTCCGCGCGAACTGGCTCCGCACGATCGCCTGGACCGCGCAGGTCGTGTGCGCCGCTGCGCTGCTGTGACCCGTTGAGCTAACCTCAGCCGCAGCGCAGCCTCAGAAGTACGCCGCAGAACGGGCGCGCACACCCACACGACGGGCGGCAAGGACGGCTTTGCCATGCCCGTTTGCCTGAATCACCTCAACCTCGTCGTGTCCGACCTGGACGCCGCCCAGACGTGGTTCACGACGTACTTCCCGTTCTCGGTCCGGACCCGGCACCCCGGGCTCACCGTTCTCGACGGGGCCGACGGATTCGTGCTCGTGCTGATGCGGGCGCGCGAGTCCGCACCGCACTACCCGAGCGGGTTCCACGTCGGCTTCCTCGTCGACGACGAGGAAGCGGTGGACGTCGAGTACGCCCGCCTCACCGCGGCCGGACTCGATGTGCCCAGGGCGCCGCGCCGGATGCGCGGAACCTACGGCTTCTACTTCACCGCTGTCGACGGGGTGCTGTTCGAGGTCTCCGCGCGCTGAAGCGGGCGGTGCATGAGGCGAAGGTGCGGCCCGCGCGCACCATCTCGACGACGCGCAAGTTGAGAGGACGACCACGGGGGCAAGGTGGCCGGCGGCGCCCCCGAGAGGGCGCCGCACCATACCCGGGCATGGTCCTGGGTCGAAGCTAAGGCGCGCGGGGGAGCCGCGTGCGGCGGCATCCCCCGTGCGGGTGAACGCGGTGGCGCCCTAGGAGTTGGTGCCGCAGACCGGGCTCGACAGAGCGGTCGTCTGGCGGATGTCGGTGACCGGGTCCACGTACGCCCGGACCTTGTACTCGCAGCTGAAGCTCGTGCCCGACCCGGTGTCCTTCACGATGCTCACGTAGACCGTCCAGTCGTTGACGCGGCCGCTGGTCTTGGTGCTGCCGATGCTGTAGAGCGTGTCGGTGGTGTTGTAGGAGGCGTACTGGCCGTGGGTGGAACCCCAGTCGGCGTTCCAGGCCGGCCAGGCGACGTTGACGAGCGCGAGCTCCTCGGCCTCGCCCTTGGACCAGATGTGCTCCCAGGGGTAGGTGCGGGCGATGAAGGTGCCGCGCCACTGGGCGTTGGGCGGGAGCGCGAGCCCGGCGGGCGGCTCGGAGTCCTGCCAGGCGCTCAGCGCGGGGACGGTGTTGGCGTAGTAGCCGCACGACGGGGTGCCGGTGCGGGTGTAGATGCCGGTCGCGTAATCGCCCGAGAAGGTGCCGGTGTAGACGCAGTAGTAGCCGAGGTCCGCGTAGTTGCCGTTCTCCGGGCGGATGTAGGAGACGGTGGTCAGGTGCCAGAGGTCGTTGGCGTCCTTGTAGGTGGCGGTGGTGCCGGAGAAGTGGAACCCGCTGCCGCTCTTGCGGGCGCCGGCGGACGTGGCGCGGCTCGAGAAGTCCGCCCGGTTCTCGACGGTGCTGATGTACTCGGCGGTGCTGCGGATCATCGGGTCGCTGGAGACGCACGGGTTGGCGTCGACGAGGGTGAAGGCGAAGCCGTCACGGGTCAGCCAGTCGGTGCTTGGAGGCGACGGGACGAGCGCACCCTCCATGCCGAGGATCTGGCCCTCGTTGGTGAGGTAGCGGGAGCAGAACTCGTCGACGGCGGTGGCGCAGACGGGGCTGCCGACCGGGGTCACGGTCGGGTCGGCCTCGTTGCCGGTGACGGTCGCCCGGTACTCGCAGTTGTACTGGTCGCGATAGACGTTGACGTAGACGGTCCAGTTGCCGGGCGAGCCGGTGGACTTCACGCTGCCCGCGTAGTACGTGGAGGCGTCCCAGGGCTGGACGTTGGCGATCCAGTGCGGCTTGGCGTACTCCTCGGCGGCGGCCTTCTCGGCGGTGCCGACGTGCCGGACCGGGAAGTCCTCGCACTCGGACGGCGCGCAGGTCTCCCACTTCTGGGCCCGGGCGGTCGCCGGCAGCTTCGGGCCCGCCCACGTCCACGCCTGGGTCGCGGCGGGGATGTAGTAGTCGCACGACGAGGAGAGGTCCTGGATCGTGTAGTTGCCGGCACCGGTGAGTCCGGTGATCGTGGCCTCATAGGAGCAGGCGAGGTTCTGATGCCCCGGGAACGCTGCGGGATCGGTGTAGTAGGTGATCTGCGTCGGACCCGACGGGTAGTTGAACTGGGTCCCGACCCAGTCGACGTTGTCGGAGAAGTCGCAGTCGTTCTCAGGCGCACACGCGACGCGGCCCTCGGCCTCCGTCACGAACGTCGCGCGCACGTGTTCGGCGAGGATGCGCTCCTGGTCGCCCGCGGTGAGCTCGTAGCCCGGGGCGGTGCAGTACTGCTTGAAGTCGGGGAGCGAGTCCGGTGCGTACGCGGGCGCGAACGGATGGCTCACGTCCGCCAGCGCCGGGCACGGCGCGGCCTGGGCCGCGGCCGACGGGACCAGCGTGATCGCCAGCGCGGCCAGCACGGCGAGGAGGAGGGCACGCAAGTGGGGGAGTGGTGATCGCAAAAGGGGCTCTCAGGAGGGTTGAGGGGCGCGCGATAGAGACGGCGGAGCGGGCTCGGGGAGGGATTTTCGCGGTCTTATCGGCAGCGTTCGGCAAGACCTTGAGCCCTCTGGACGAAAAAGAATCATCGCGACGCGCGCGCCCGGAAGCGCCGGGTCAGCGCGATCGCCACGGCCACGCCGGCCGCGTCGATCAACCAGTCCACCGGCGAGCCGTGACGACCGTCCACGAACCGCTGGTGGAGCTCGTCGCTGGCCGCGTACACCAGCGTGATCACGACGGCGACCGCCGCCCGCCGGTAGCCGAAGGCGCGCCACCACAGCCACCAGAGCAGGCCGAACTCGGTCATGTGCGCGCCTTTGCGCAGGATCGTGTCCCAGGTGCCGAGGCCGGTGCCCAGACTCGGCTGTGCGGACAGGCCGAAGATCACGGCCATGAGGAGCAGCGGCGGCCCGAACCGCGCGAGCGTCTGCATTCGGGCCGCCATTAAACGACGACCGCCGCCCCGGCCAGGCCGGAGCGGCGGTGTGTGCGGAGGGGAACTCGTGCAGGTCAGGCGGAGGTCACCGCAGCCGTGCCCGCCCGCGCCTTGGTCCCTTCACGTTGCGCGGCGGGAGCGAGGGCCTTGAAGCTCAGGACGCCGAAGCCCGCGCCGGCCAGGAGCATCGCGACGCCCATGACGATCGCGAAGAGGGACACCTGCTCGGCGAAGTACGCGGTGTTCAGCGCGGTCGTGAGGGCGGTCTCGGTCACCCACAGGTTGCGGAGCCCGTTCTCGACGGGCTTGCCGGCCTGGTCCTTGGCGGCCGCGGCCTCGTCGTTGGTGTCCTTGCCGTCGGCGGTGAGGAAGCGGCCCATCTCGCTGTAGGTCTTGCCGCCCGTGGACTCGAGCGTGTGTGTGCGCATGACCTTGGCGAAGGCCTGCGCCTCGGCGCCGGTGTCGACCAGCTGGCCGGGGATCGTCGAGTCCTCGGTGCCGACGATCTTCTCGGCGGCCAGGTTGTCCCGGACGTAGCCGCGGCCGTCGACACCCATGTAGATGGCGCCGATGCCGAAGGCGATCAAGATTGCGCTGGCGGCGATTCCGCCGTACTGGAAGAGCTTCCTCATGGCCCTTCACCCCTTCTCTCAACTGCGGTGGTTGGTAGCTGAGATCAGTGTCGGGAACTGCGGGGCCTGCACGGTCCGGAGAAGCGCGCGGATCGCTCGCGGGAAACCGCAGACCGGCGACCTAGTCGACGTCGCGCCACTGGCTGACGAGCGTGGCGCTTGGACGGCCCCAGTCATCGTCGATCCAGAGACTGTCGATGAACGGGTCCGCGGGCGCCGGCGTGATGCCTTGACGCGCGGCGAACTCGACCACCGTGTTCAACTGCTCGAGCGAGGATCCGCTCTGGATCCCGCCGAATAACCCGCCGTAGGTGATCTCGACCAGCGCGTCGATCGCCGACCTGACGTGGCCCGGGTCCGAGCCGGCACTCTCGATCGCGCCGCGGAGGCGAGCGGGAAGCGGGTCGGACGGTTCCAACGTCATGAGGCCGTCAGCCTCGTACCAGGCGTCGAAGGTCTCGGGAACGACGGTGGCGAAACGCCAGAGGTGCTGCTCGAGCGCATCGAGCTCGGGTGCCACCAACCCGACCGTCGCCCGCCAGCGGCGGAACGTCACGAGCGCCACCGCCTGCCGGGCCACAACCGAGAGGTCCGAGTACGTCGCCGGAGGCGCCCAGGCCAGGGCTTCCCGGTCGACCGAGTACAGAGCTCCCTCGTCGCCCACGCCCCACGGCGACAGGTCGACCGAGTTGATCGGGTCGTCCTTGTCGGGGCGGTAGCGCTGGTCGTGAGGCCGGCAGGCAATCCCGATGGCGATGGGATAGTCGGCGCCCGGGTGGACCGCGCCGACACTGTCGATGACCGCGGACTTCTCGACGAAACGGTGAGCGCGTCCATCGACGTCATCGAATTGGATCTCCACCAGCCCCGGTTGGGGGTCGTCAGTCAGCCAACGAGTGACGAGCCCGCGGAGAAGGATCACGTACGAATCCTCGCAGGCGCAGCGGTTCGCCTATCCCGGTCTTGACGAACTCGGAGGTGTTGACCCTTTGCCGTGATTGCCCGCGGGTGCATGCTGGCGTGCGTTGCGGCAGTCCTCGGGTCGGTCTTCCATACACGCGCTCACGCGGCCAGCGCCTGAGACGGCGCAGGGTCTCGCGACGGCGGCTGAGCCAAGGTGGGGCCTGCTCTTGAGCTACCCGCGAACACCAGGGTCCGGTCCCAGGACCCACGAGCGTCTACCCCGGCGTGCGGCGTGACGCGCCCGGACGAAGCCCGCGAACGACCACGCTGACGCGTGGGTTACCTCCGGAAGTCGTCGACGCAACCCGGGCCCGAACATCCCGTCGCCGGAACAGTCCCAGCGTGGTGTTCGGGGTATGTACAGCGGCATGCCTGACGCGGTCCCGCGCAGCGGCGTTCGCCGGCGAGTGCTGATCTACTTCGGCCTTGTCGGGCCGTTGCCCGGAGATGAGATTGCCGACCAAGACGAGCTCAAGGGCGATCTTCGGACCGTTCGGGGCGTGGTGCGCTGGGTGGTCGTCGGCGCCGCGCGCGCGTCCTGTTCGTCCGCCTTTGCTTTGGCCCAACGAGAGATGGTCCTTCGGATGGGCATGCAGGGGTTTCATGTCGTCGAGGAGAGTCGGCCTCGACGGTTGCGCTATTCGCGGACAGGCGCTGCGCCGTCGGTGTGCGCGGACAGTGGAACGGCATCGCTTCCGTCCCTCACCCGCGTGGATCGGTTGACTCCTCTGTGGGACCGGGCGTAGGTTCGTCCAACGACGGCAAGCGAGGCGAGCATGGGCGCGATCAGCAAGTGGGCACAGGGGCTTAGGGACCGGAGGGCCGAGCGTCGCGCGCACCGGCGAGACGGGGCGGGCGAACAAGCAATCAAGCGTCAGGAAGCCAAGGCTCGGCGGCTGGCACACAAGCGGCTCGACAACAAGATGCCGCGCTGAGCCGTAGTCGCTTGTTCCGTTCAGCGATGCGTGGCGTGCATGCAGGCCGCCTCGCCAAGCCCCGGTCGTGGCGCTCGGCGCCGGGGCTGGATGTCGACTATCTGTTTCTCGGGGGCTGGGCCATCGGGCCGGCGGTCGTGCGGATCGCTGCGATCAACACGATCCCGAACAGCGCTGCCAGCAACAGCTCTCCGACGTACGGGTCGGTGGACTCGATCTGGTTCTCGATCACGGGGTGGACTGCGTTGGCGGGCGCTACCGCCGGCGCCAGTTGTGGGAGCACGGCGTAGGTCCCGACGGCGACGACGAAGATCGCCAAGCAGGTGACGAATGCGGCGCCGAGGGCCGCGAGCAACCCACCGCGCCAGGCGGCGGCCGCCACGCACGCGGCGAGGAGCGCGAGCGCCCACTGCGGATGCGAACGCACGGCCTCCGACGCGAGAAGACCGGCCCACCAGAGGCATCCTCCGGCACACGCCGCCCGGGCGACGACCGGCATCTGCTCGACGTGCACGACGGCGACCAGGCACACCGCGATCGCGGTGCCGGCGATCGCCAGCCCGGCTACGTCACCGCTTCCTCCGGGACCGGCGAAGAGCAACGTCGGGACTGCGGCCACGAGGAGCACCCCGCTGATCCGCAGCCACGACGCAGAGCGGGTGAGCAACGCGCCGACGCACCCGAGGGCGAAGCGTCGCTGCGCCCGGGGCTCCTCGAGCGCCGCGACTTCGGCGAGCATCGCGCGGCCCCAGCCGTCACGTGCAAGCAGCCGGACCAGCAGCGCGAGCACGCGGACGGTCACGCCGGCCTCGCGATCGGTCGCGGGAGTGGGAGCGCCGCGGCCTCGCTGGCCACGGACGCGCCCGCCGCGCTGAGCCGATACAGGTGCCGCGGCGGACGGCCGGGCGGCGGGTCGACCTCCCACGTGGTCTCGAGCAACCCGCGGTTGGTCAGCCGCATCAGGATGGGGTACAGGGTCCCGGCCCGGAGATCGACGTCCTTGCCGAGCTCATACCCGTAACGCCACTCTTGTGGGCGGCCGGCGAGTGCGGCCAGCACCGCGATCGTCTGGGGTGAGAAACGGCGGGCCATGACCGAACTCTACCTATATAGAGTTCCGTTGGTACTGAACGAACCGGGGGACGCAGCGCCACGGAAGGGAGCTGCGTCGCGCGCCGGTTCATCCGTGATTCGGGTCCAGACCCAGGAAGCCGCCGAGAAGGCGACGAAGTCGGCCGAGGACGACGTCCCGCGTAGCTGAGGTCTCGGATCGCTCGTCGGCGGTGAGCCCACGGGAGGCCTGCATGATCAGCGAGTCGATGTGCTCGGCCATTGCTTCGGGCTCGGGTTCGCCGAAGTCGGTCAGCGCTTGGCGCAGCGGGACTTGGAGCTGGCGGTGGAAGTCCTCCATCGGTCCTTGCAGGACGTGGGGCTCGACGACCTCCCTCAGTGCCCGGGCGACGGCGCGCTCGGAGCTGGCGAACAGGTCCACGTTGGCTTCGACGTAGGCCCAGACGCGTTCCCCGGGTCCGGTCGCGGCGTCCATGCGGTTCAGGACCTGTCGGGCCCAGTCAGGGAAGATCTCCGCGATGAGGCCGGCGAGCAACTCGTCGCTCGACGCGAAGTACTGGTAGACGCTGCTGCGGGCCAGCCCTGCCCGTCGACCGACCGTGCCCATCGACGGCTTCTGCGGCGTCTCGGCCAGCAGGGCGCGCGCGGCGTCCAGCAGTGCGCGGCGCTGGAGTGCGTGGTGCTCGACGACGGTGGCGGCTCGGATGCGCGGCACGACGTCAGGTCAGCGGTTCGAGTCGTCCGTCGGTCATCTCGAGCGTTCGGTCGCAGTGGTGGAGGACATCATGGTCGTGGGTGACCATGATGGTGCCGACGCCGTGATCGTGCGCCTCGCGGGCCAAGAGCGCGACGACCTCCTGGCTGCGCTGGCGGTCCAGTGCCGCCGTGGGTTCGTCGACGAGCAGCAGCCGGGGGCGGGCGACAAGGGCGCGCGCGATGCCGACGCGCTGGCGCTCACCTCCGGAGAGCTGGTGCGGTCGGCGGTCGGCCTTGTGCTCCATGCCGACCTCGGCGAGCAGCTCACGCGGGTCGCGCGGGTCCGAGAACTTGCCGAACGTGAGCGGTAGCCGGACCTGGTCGAGGCAGGTCAGCGCGGGGATGAGGTTCGCGCTCTGGAAGACGAACCCGATCCGCTGACGCCGGATCGCGGCGGCCTGGCGGGGCGGTAGCCCGATGAGGTCGACGTCCCCGATGCGCACGGAGCCAGAGCTGGGGGCGGTCAGCGCCCCGGCGACGGCGAGCAGGCTCGACTTCCCGGAGCCGGACGGCCCGACCACGGCCACGAGTTCACCCGGCTCGACCTCGAGGTCGACGTGATCGAGCGCGGTGACCGTCTCCGCTCCGTCGCCGTAGAGCAGCGTGACGGCGTTGAGCGACACGGCGGTCATCGGTTGGCTCCCAGGGCGATCAGCGGGTCGACCCGGGCTACGCGTACGACGGCGACCGCGGCGCCGGCGAGTCCGAGGGCGAGGAGCAGCGCCGTGGCCGCCGCGATCGGGCCGGCCTCCAGCGCGAACGGCATCGGTGTGGATGACAGCGCTGCGCCCGCCAGCACCCCCAGCCCGAGCCCGGCGCCGGCGGAGACCACGAGCAACACGAGGGACTGCAGGATGCTGTCGCGCAACAGGTAGCCGGTGCTCGCTCCCAGGGCACGGATCACCGCGAGCTCGTGCTTGCGCTGGATCGTCAGGACCGTGAAGAAGGCGCCCACGACGAGGGCCGAGATCGCGTAGAGGAAGACCTGGATGAGCAGCAAGGTGGAGGTCTCGGCGGTGTAGCCCGGCGACGCGCCGAATGCGTCCTTCAGCGTCATCGCGCTCGTTCCCGCCACTCGGTCTCCGGCGGCGAGGTCGGTATCGCCGCGGATCGCCACCGCGGTGGCCTGCGAGTACACGTGCTCAGGTACCTCGTCGCCGGGACGCACGCCGCCGGCGATCTCTTGCCAGCTCGACAGCGGCAGATAGGCGACGTCGACGTGTCCGAACGTGTGTTGGTCGGCCAGCACCCCGACGACGTTCAAGGCGGTGCCCGCGGGCTCCAGGGTGAGGGTGTCGCCGATCTCGACGCCCTGCTCGGCCGCCGTCCTCGAGATCACGACTTCACGGTCGCCTGCCAGGCGTGAGCCGCGGCCGACGTCGGGGTCCAGGAACGAACCCGTCTGAACGCCGAACAGCGCGAGGTCGATCTCGACGCCTTTATTGCTACGCGCGTTGACCAGGGTGTTGCCGAATGGAGCCGCGGCGGTGACCCCGGGCCGGCGTGCCCACACGCCGACCCGGTCGAGATCCACGGCACTACGAGAGAACGCCGAGTCCTTGGCGACATCCGCTTGGAAGGCGAACGCGGTCACCGGCATCCGTTGCAGCCCCGAGACGCCGTCGTTGACCAGCCCGACCGACAAGCCGCTGAGCAGCACGGTCAGGAACGCGATCAGCGTCACCACCAACCCCATCAGCGCGAAACGGCCGCGGGCGAAGGACAGATCTCGCAGCGCGAGGAACACGTGCCCTAGCCCGACACAAATCGAATCGACAGCATGTCGACAAAGATACCGACATGGTGTCGGCTCGTCGCCGCACAGCGTCGACGCCTGGGCGCGCGCCGCTCTTCCTGCTCGTCTCGCGCACAGCGCCTCTAAGCGGTCACAAGTTGCCCGTCGGCCAAGCGGACTCGGACGCGACGGCAGACGGGCGGGCAGTCGGGTCCGTTCAGGTAGGTCACATGGACGGTCGCAGCGCCTCGGCCTCGAGCCACCAGCATGCCGCGCTCGTCGCGCACGGTGATCTCGAGCTCGACCGCTCCGCCCTCGAGCGGGACCGCGACGTCTGCCTGCAAGTCCGAGCTCGAAGCCGGCTGCATCTGGCCGTCCTGGCACCGCCCGTCTGCGCAGACCCGTACGGCGAGCGTCTCGCCGTCGGGAGCGTCCACGCGAGGCAGCAGCACGGTCGCTCCGCTGACGCAGTCCTTGAGAGTGCACCCTCGCGGGACGTCGCCGCCGCAGGCGCCCAATGCGAGGGCGGTGGCGAGGACGAGGAGTTGCTTCACGGGGCGGCTCCGCACACTACAAGTCGCCGTACCGGGCGTGCCGGAGGCGTTGCTCATCGACGAGCGCGCTACGCCCACGCGAGGTGTGGATCAGCCGCGCCCGGTGTAGCCGGAGCGAACCAGGAACCGGTCGAGTTCGGCCACGAACGTGCTGGGGCTGCGAGGCGGGAAGCCTTCCAGCTTTCCCGCGCGGGCCATGCGCCGCAGCGATCTCAGCGTGCCGCGGCGTTTGCCGAGGCGATACCGGTTGGCGGCCCAGGCGGCTGCCGCCCCGCGCGTCTCGTAGTCGTGGCGTCGGGCGCTCTTGAGCAGTCGCCAGGTGCGGCGTAGGTCGCTTCGGACGAGATCCATGTGCGTGGACGTGTCGTCGTGCCACCGTCGTCCGTCCCAGGCGAGTACCTGGACGGGCAAGATCGAGAAGGCGTAGGCGGTGTAGCGGTAGGCGAAGCGATCGTCGTTGGTCACGGCTTCGGTGGTGCCGTCGTCATCGACGTCGTCCAGACGGAAGCCGGGGTTGCCGAGATTGCGCTCGGCCACTCGATAGCTGCCGCCGTCGAAGCTGAAGACCTGGACGATGGTGCAGCAGTGCGCACCGCCCCAGTAGAGGCTGAGCACGACCTCCGGCTCTGAGTCGCCGTCGAGATCGGCGACCGCAACCGAGTCGTCCTCGAAATTGCCAGGCCGGCACCCCGGTTCCTCGCAGTTCTCCGCGCTCACCGGCGCGTCGTAGAGCATCGCGCCGCCGCGCGAGATCGTGAGTCGCAGGTCGCTGTATCCGGTCTCGTCGTCGACGTCGAACGAGAAGGTGGCGGTGACGGCTCCGCCGGACGCGACCTGCTCGTCGGCGCTGGCCGGGCTCGCACATGCGAACGTGAGGGCCACGACGAAGAGAGGGAGCCATCGCGCCATGTCCGGGACACTACAGGACTCCTGACTGCGCAGCGACCAGGCAGCCGGCGGGTCGGGCCGGCTGGCGCGACACGATGGCGATCACGGGCGGCCCCAGCGAGTCTCGAGCAGTTCCCCTCGTCCGTGCTCGGCGATCCACGTCGCCAGGCGGTCGACTTGACGCACACGCGCCGGCGCTTCAGCCGGGTCCGGGGCGCCGGTCTCGCCACCGTGCGATTGGGACGCCAGGGAGATCGTCAGCCGCGTCCGGGAGTCCGACACCGGTTCGAGCTCGAACCGGAATCGCGCGGACCCGGGACCGAAGTCCCCATCCAGGTGCGAGACGATCCTGAAGTCATCGCGGTGCTTCTTGCGTCGAGGCGTTCTCGTGCCGAGCGCGTCCAGCAGCCCGTCGTAGATCAGCTCACGTGTGCCTTCGGCCGAACACGGGAGCTCCAGCCGGGCGACTCGCGGCCGGGCCCAGTCGAACATCCCGCCTGCTTGCGCGTGCCGGCGCAGGGTCCAGACCCAAGTACCGATGAACAGCGCGGCCAGCAGGATCGTCAGCGACAGCCCGAGCCATTGCACGGCGTAACGAGTACCCGGACCGCGCGTTGTCGAGACTGCCACGGCGGCGGCCGGGTATCGGGTGTCGAGTGACGCAGATCCTGAGCATCGTGATTTCGATCGCGGCGTTTCTCGCGCTGTATGTGCTCCTGCGTGAGCGCGCGCGGCGGAGGACCGGAACCACCCCTCCCGTGCACTGGGGTTGGCTGGCCGCGATCGCAGCGTGTGCCTTGGTCGCCGCGCTCGCCGGGCTCGTTCTCTGACCGAGCGCCGCTTCGTCGCCGGCGTTGCCGCGGCTCTTGCAGTGACTCCTCGTTCGCATGGTGCCGCGGTCGGCGGGGTATGCGGCGTGGGTGCCTGCGGTACGCGGTCCTCAGCCGTCAGATTCGGTGCGTGAGGATCCCGTCTGGCTGTCGCTCGGGTGGCGTGGCGTGTTGGTGTTCGTGCTGTTGCAGGGTGTGGGCGGCGCCTTGCTGATGACGCTGGTGACGTGGGTGCTCGGCCGGGCCGACGACTTCGAGGCATCCCTCAGGAAGGGCGCGTGGTTTGGCGCGCTGATGACCGTGTGGTGGGTTGGCGTCGTGGTTGTCACTCGTTTCCGTGGGCGCCGTTCCCGCGGCAGTGACTAGCGGCTAGCCTCGCTCGAGCTCGGCAGCGATCCACGGAGGCTCGTTCGCGAGGAAGATCAAGTCAACGCTCCGGCATCCGTTCACCAGTGCAGGGCCCTGCGGTCCGGGGTGGCGTATCGCGCCCAGCAGCGCCAACGGCAGATAGAGAGCGACGCCGACGAGCAGCGCAGCTTTGGGTGAGAGGTCGAGAAGCCAGCCGGTCGTGACGAACGCCAACGGCAGGATCGGGAGTGGGCCGGCGAGCGCGAGCAGGCGTGGGCCCGGCGGACGGGGCTTCAGCAGCCACTCCCGGGCGAAGGTCGTCAGCAGGAACATCGGCGGGAACGTCGCAGCGGCGACCAGTCCGAACAACGGTCCGCGATCGATCCAGACCTGCACCGGAATCGCCACCGCCAGCAGGGGCAAGAGGAAGCGGGTGGGCCAGATCAAGACCCGGCGTCCGTTCGTGAGGTCCTCGAGTGCACGACGATCACGTCTCGGGAAGCGCGGCCGCGAGTTGTCGGCGTGAGCTGATGCTGAGCTTCGAGAAGACCTTGTGCAGGTGGTACTCGACGGTGCGGGGGCTGAGGAAGAGGCGTCCGCCGATCTCCTGGTTGGACAGGCCTGAGGCCGCCAATCGCGCGATCTGGGCCTCTCGCGGGGTCAGGCCGTCGGTGGGGCTCGACCGGTCGCGTGCGACGGCGACCCCGGTCTTCTGGAGCGCATCGGCGGCGCGGTTCGCGAAGCCCTCGACGCCCATGCCGACGAACATCTCGTGTGCCGTGCCGAGCGCCTCTCTGGCGGCGCGGGTGCGGCGCATGCGAGCCAGCCACTCGCCGTAGATCAGATACGCCCGGGCGTGCTCGATCCGCGTGCCGGGGCCTCCGAGGCGGTCGATCGCCTCCCGGTGCAACGCTTCACGCGAGTCGTCGCCGGAGAGCAACGCGCGTGAGCGGGCCTCGACGCCCAAGGCCCAATCGGTTCCGCTGGCCTGAGCCCGCTCCGACAGCTGTCGCATCGCGGCGGCTCCGGCGTCCGGCCGGCCGCTCAACGCCGCGGCCTCGATCAACTCGTGCAGCATCCAGGCCGAGTTGTCGATCGGCTGCGGATCCTCGTACGCGCGCTGGGCGGCAGCCAGCGCGTCGTGGTGGCGACCGAGGGCGTTGTAGAAGATCGCGAACGCCCAGTGAACGCCGAGCTGCGCGTTCCCACGGGCCTGCGACTGGCTGGAGCTCTCCTCGAAGATCGACAGGAACTCGGCCTCGCTCCCCTGATAGGCGGCCTTCACGAGCGCGAGGTACGGCGCGGGCTTGCTGCCCGTGGCCTCGTGCGCCGCGATGATCTCCTCGTGGGCGCCGGCCACCGCGGCGCGATCTCCTTGGCGAAGCCAGATCCCGGCCAGCTGGAGCAAGGGCAGCGGGAGCACGACGAGGGCGCCTGCCTCGCGGGCCATCTGGACGTGACGCGTGGCGACCGCGTGCTGGAGGTCGTGCTCCCAGATCGCCGCGCCGACCTGGCTGGCCAGCCAGCCCCAGCTGAGCCCTTCGACCTGCGACAGGTCGTCGCTGTCGAACGCGATCAAGGCCCGCCGCAGCAGCGGCACGGCGGCGGTGAAGCCCGACAGAATCTGCGTCGTCAGCCCCTCGAGCAGCAGGCCGGCGGCCCGCGGGGGTTCGGGGGAACGGGTGGCATCGAGCGCCGCGCGCGCGACGTCGGCCTGCCGGAGGCTGCCGGCTGCGGGACCGCTGAAGAGCACGGCGCAGAGCGCGTCCAGGTACGTCTCCCGGGCGAGGTGGATGTCGAGCGGCTCGAATCGCTTCGCGGCGTTCAGCAGCAGCGCCGCCGCGTCGTCGCTGCCGACGACTCCGCCCGCCGCGAAGGACACCTGGGCGCGCAGGAGGAGCGCCCGGGCCTGCTGGAGCTCGTCGAGCGGCCCGGCTTCGGCTCTCGCCAGCAACGTCAGCGCCGCTTCGGGGGCGCCCGCCCGCAGCTTGGCCTGCGCCGCGGCCAGTGCCCGACCCGCACGCGGTGCGGGTTGCGGGCTGAGGTCGGCGGCACGCTCCAGGAACGCCGCGGCGGCGGCGAAGCCGCCGCGTCCCTTCGCGCGGTCGGCCGAGCGCTCCAGCTCGGCGGCGACGTCCTCGTCGTCCCCGGTCGCCGCCTGCGCCCGATGCCACGCGCGACGGTCAGGATCGACCGCGGGGTCGGTGACGTCCGCGAGCGCGCGATGCACCACTCGGCGTTCCTCGGCCGATGCCGCGCGATAGATGGCCGAACGCACGAGTGGGTGGCGGAAGCGCACGCGCGAGCCGAACTCGCACAGCTCGACGGCGGCGCCGGGCCTCACAGCGTCGAGAGCGATCCCGAGCCGGTCGGCGGCCAGCCGCAGGAGCGTGGCGTCGCCCAGCGGCTCAGCCGCGGCCAACAACAGCTGCTGCCGCTCCGCCGGCGGCAGCGACTTGAAGCGCAGCAGGAAGCTGCCTTCGATCCGACCCGTGAGCGGCGGAGCGGTGCCGGCGAGTCCATCGCCCCCGAGCTCCGCAGCCTCCAAGCCGCGCGGCAGCTCCAGCAGGGCGAGCGGGTTGCCCCGCGATTCCGAGACGATCCGGTCGCGGACCCGAGCATCGAGCGGCACGCGGATCGACGCGCGCAGCAAGGAGCGGGAGTCTTCGTCAGAGAGCCCTTTGAGCACCAGCTCATGGGTGGCACCGGAGTCGCGTTCGTCACGCGACGCGAACACCAGGGCCACCGCTTCCATGGAGAGGCGCCGCGCGACGAACGCGAGCGCCTGCGCCGACGCCTCGTCCAGCCACTGCGCGTCATCGACGATGCAGACGAGCGGCCGCTCGTCAGCGGCCTCCGACAACAGGCCGAGCGTCGCGAGACCGACGAAGAAGCGATCCGGCGAGCTCTCGCCGCGCAGGCCGAACGCCGCGTCGAGCGCATCGCGGTGCGGGCCGGGCAGCCGCTCGCGCAGTCCGAGCAAGGGCCCGCAGAGCTGGTGGAGGCCGGCGAACGCCAGCTCCATCTCGGACTCGACCCCCGCGGCCCGGACGACCTGACAGGCCGCAGCCTGATCCGCGAGATAGTCGAGCAGCGCGGTCTTGCCGACTCCCGGCTCTCCCCGCACGAGCACGGCACGGCTCTCGCCGGCGCGAATCCCCGCCAGCACGCGATCCATGTCGGCACGTTCACGGCCACGGCCGACGAGCACGGTGCCAACCTAATTAATCGCCCGCTGCGCAGTCAACCGCGGCGATGATCATCCCGCCTGGCCGACTGCTCGCGCAGCGGTCAGGGCGTCGGCTGTCGTTCGCGACGATCGGCCCGGTCGATGGCCACGAGCTGCCCGAACATGATCGGGACGAGCACGAGACCCCACTTCGGTGAGGCGCCGGTGACGTCGTGCAGGAGCGTCCCGAATCCCCCGGGGGCGGCGGCGCACAGGAACACCTCGACGCGCCGGCTCCGACGCAGGCAGCAATAGGCCAGCAAGAGCAGCAGCGTGCCGACGCCGACGACCTCGACCGCGCCGTCCTGCAGGGCCAGGCTCGCCACGATGAGGACGAGGTAGAACAGGGCGACGGCCGCGGTGGCCGGTACGCGCCGAAGTGCGCCGAGCATGACCTGATTGAGCCTTCAGCGTCGCCAGAAGACGAGCCGCTGCACCGACGCCTTCAGCGCCGCGCTGACGGGGACCTGGTCCCGTTCCTGCAGCGCTTCGACCGGGTTGAGCCGCAGCTCGTCCCCGGTGCCGAACACCAGCCTGCCATCGTCCCCGCGCCGGCCGTCGATGTAGATCCACCCGCGCTCGATCCGCTTGATGTCGGCCATGGACTGAGCGTACTGCCGCGGCGACCGCAGGATCGCCCCGGCGAACCCGGGGCGACCACGAGCGGAACGGGCTAGTGGGCGGCGACCGGCTCGGCCACGCCGTGGGCCGGCTCGAGCTTGATCGACGGGATGACCGCGCCGACGACGAGCGCCCCGAGGGCGAACACGCCCGCGGCGACCCAGAAGGCGACGGTGTAGCCGTGGACGGTGGCCGTCTCGGCGAGGGCCGGCGTCTTGGCGTGGCCGTTCGCGTAGGAGGTGACGGCGCTGGCGAAGATCGAGCTCAGCAGCGCCGTGCCGACCGAGCCGCCGACCTGCTGCATGGTGTTGACCATCGCGGAGGCGACGCCGGTGTCGGCGCGGTCGACGCCGAACGTGGCCGACTGGAACGCGGGCGGGAAGATGTTGCCCATGCCGACGCCCATCAGGATCAGGGCGGGGAGGACGTGCGTGGCGTAGCTGGAGTCGGTGTGCAGCTGCGTGAGGATGAGCATCGCGCTCGCGCCGAGGAGCATGCCGACGAACATGTGGGGGCGCGGGCCGAACTTGGGCAGCAGGCGCTGGCTGACGAGCTGCGCGGTGACGATGATCGCCGCCGACATCGGCAGGAAGCCGAGGCCGGTCTGGATCGGCGAGAAGTCGAGCGTGGTCTGCATGTAGTACGTGAGGAAGAGGAACAGCGCGAACAGCGCGATGCCCGCGATGCCGATGCCGGCGAACGCGCCGCCACGGGTGCGGTCGGCGAGGACGCGCAGAGGGAGCAGCGGGTGCGCGACGCGGCGCTCGACGAGGAAGAAGCCGGTCAGCAGCAGAGCGGCCGCCACGAGCATCACGATCGTGACCGGGTGGCCCCACGAGTGGGTCTCGGAGTTCGAGAAGCCGTAGACGAGCGCGAACAGGCCGGTCGTCGCGAGCACGGCGCCGGGCACGTCGATGCGCGGACGGGCCGGGTGGGCGACGTTCGTCAGCAGGCGGAACGCGGCGATCGCGGCGGGGAGCGCGATCACGAGGTTCACGTACAGGCACCAGCGCCAGCTGAGCACCTCGGTGAGGATGCCGCCGAGCAGCAGGCCGATCGCCGCGCCGGTGCCGGCGATCGCGCCGAAGATGCCGAACGCCTTGCCGCGCTCGGCGGGGTCGGTGAACGTCGTCGCGAGCAGCGCGAGCGCGGACGGGGCGAGGAGCGCGCCGAACACGCCCTGGGCGGCACGGGCGCCGACGAGCACGCCGAAGGAGTCGGCTGCACCGCCGACGGCGGACGCGACGGAGAAGCCGATCAGGCCGCCGATGAAGGTCCACTTGCGGCCGAAGAGGTCGCCGAGGCGGCCGCCGAGCAGCAGCAGGGAGCCGAACGCGAGCGCGTACGCGGTGACGATCCACTGGCGCGCGTCGTTGGAGAAGCCGAGGTCCTGCTGCGCGGACGGCAGGGCGATGTTCACGATGGTCGCGTCGAGGACGACCATCAGCTGCGCCACGGCGATGATCCCGAGGATCAGCCAGCGGCGGGAGTGATTGGGATCTGAGTGAGGAGGCATCTGGGGAGGGGAAGTGGAAGCTTGTATTCCGGTTATCGACACAAGCTAGCAGAACTGGAGGGTCTCCTTCCACTTCGTCTATGCTGGGTCTCTCACATGACCGCCGCCCGCCCCCTTCGCGCTGATGCCGAGCGCAACCGCCAGCGCATCGTCGAGGCGGCGAAGACGCTGTTCGCCGAGCGCGGCGTCGACGTCGCGGTGGAGGACATCGCCGCGGCCGCGGGCGTCGGGATCGGCACCTTCTACCGGCGCTTCCCGGACCGCGAGTCGCTCGTCGAGGCCGTCTTCGAGACCAAGTTCGAGCGCATGGTCCAGGCCGCGCGCGACGCGCACGAGATCGACGATCCGTGGGAGGCGTTCAAGTACTTCGTGGTGACGGTGGCGCGGATGCACGCCACGGACCGGGGCCTCAAGGACGTCGTGCTCTCCAGCGACCGCGGGCGCGAGAAGGTGGCCGAGTTCCGCTCGATCATCCAGCCGCTCGCCGGCGCGCTGCTCGAACGGGCGAAGGCGGCGGGCGCCCTGCGCGAGGACGTGGGCGCCTTCGACATCCCGATGATCCACCAGGCCGTCAGCGCGATCGCCGACATCACGCGCGACGTCTCGCCCGAGTACTACGAGCGCACGCTGACGCTGCTGGTCGACGGCCTCGCCCGCGAGCGGACGCCCACGCCGATGACGGTGCCGCCGCTCGAGACCGACCAGTTCCTGGCCGTCATGAGCCGCCACAAGCGCTGATCGCACCCGCGTCGAGCGGCACTATACTTTCTGAAGTATGAGTGACGTGATCAAGGTCGACGTGTGGTCCGACATCGCCTGCCCGTGGTGCTTCATCGGCAAGCGCAAGTTCGAGACGGGGGCCGAGGGCTTCGACGTCGAGGTCGAATACCACTCGTTCGAGCTCGCTCCGGACACGCCGGTGGACTTCGAGGGCTCCGAGATCGACTTCCTGGTCGCGCACAAGGGCATGCCCGCCGCGCAGGTCGAGCCGATGCTCGCGCAGGTCAAGGGCATCGCGGCCGAGGTCGGCCTCGACTACGACTTCGACGCGCTGCAGCACACCAACACCGTCAAGGCGCACCAGCTCCTGCACTACGCGAAGGCGCACGGCAAGCAGGTCGAGCTCAAGGAGCGGCTGCTGAGCGCGTACTTCGTCGAGGGCCGGCACGTGGGTCGCGCCGAGGATCTCGCCGACCTGGCCGCCGAGGTCGGGCTGGACCGCGAGGACGCGCTGCGCGCGCTGGAGGCGAACGAGTACGTGGACGCCGTCCGCGCCGACCAGGAGCAGGCGATGCGCTACGGCATCCGCGGCGTCCCGTTCTTCGTGATCGACGGCAAGTACGGCGTGTCGGGCGCGCAGGCGCCGGAGACGTTCGCGGCCGCCCTCAAGCAGGTCCAGGACGAGCGCGCCGGGGTGGCGTCGTGAGCGCCTTCGAGATGCTCGGCGACCCGTCGGCGGCGAGCTGCGAGGGTGACGTCTGCGCGGTGCCGGTCGCCGCGCAGCCGGCCGAGCGGCCGCCGGCGGAGCCGGACGCCGACGAGGAGTGATGCGCGCCGTCGTCCTCGACGCGCCCGGGCCGCCCGAGGCGCTGCAGCTGCGTCACCTGCCGGTCCCGCAGCCGGAGCCGGGCTGGGTCCTGATCGACGTCAGGGCGTTCGGCCTGAACCGGTCGGAGCTGTTCACGCGGCTCGGCCACTCGCCCGGGGTGGAGTTCCCGCGCGTGCTCGGCATCGAGGCCGTCGGCGTCGTGGCGTCCGCGCCCGGCGGGGAGTTCCGCGAAGGGCAGCAGGTCGCGGCGATGATGGGCGGGATGGGCCGCGCGTTCGACGGCGGCTACGCCGAGTACACGTGCGTCCCGGCCACGCAGGTGATCCCGTTCGAGTCCGGCCTGGACTGGGCGACGATCGGCGCGGTGCCGGAGATGCTCCAGACCGCGTACGGGTCGCTCACGGTCGCCCTCGACGCGCAGCCCGGTCAGACGCTGCTGATCCGCGGCGGCACGTCCTCGGTCGGGCAGGCGGCGGCGCTGCTGGCCAAGGACCGCGGGCTCACGGTGCTCGCCACGACCCGGCGCGAGGAGCGCTTCGACGTGCTGCGCCGCGCGGGTGTCGACCATCCGCTGGTGGACGGCGGCGAGGTCGCCGAGGCGGTCTGGCGGCTCGTGCCGGGCGGGGTCGACCTCGCGCTCGAGCTCGTCGGCACCGACGCGATGCGCGACACGTTGCTCGCCACCCGCGTCGGCGGAACCGTCTGCTTCACCGGGATGCTCAGCGCGGTCTGGACCGTTCCCGACTGGTACCCGATGGACTACATCCCGACGGGCGTGCGGCTCACGGTCTACAGCGGCGACGCCGCGGACCTCCCGCCGGCGGTCCTGCAGTCCTTCCTCGACGACCTCGAGCGCGGCCGGCTCACGCTCCCGGGCGTCCGTGCGTATCCGCTCGACGAGATCGTCGAGGCGCACCGCGCGATGGAAGCCGACGAAGCGGCCGGGAAGCTCGTCGTCGTGACGTGACGGCGGGTGGCGACGGTACGCTGCCTGCATGAACTCGACCCTCGTCGCCATCTGCCTGTTCGCCGTGATCATCAGCTTCCTGGCCGGCAGCGCGTTCATGAACAAGTAGCCGCGGGCCCGCTTGCACGAGATCTGCACCGAGTTCTGACCGGACCCGCACGGCGCGTGCGTACGCTCCGCGCCCCATGTCCGGACGCCTCTCCGCGCCGCTCGCCGCGGTCGCCCTCGGCCTGACCTTCGGCGCGCTCGGCGCGTTCGGCCAGGCCCAGCTCGACCGGACGCTGGAAGCGTTCCCGAACTCGATCAGCACCTGGCTGCTCGCGCCGTTCCTCGTCGGCGCCGTGGCGGCCGGACGGGGCCAGGCCGCGGTGGCGGGAGCCGTCACGTGCGCGTTCCAGCTGGCCGGCTACTACGCGGTCAACGTCCTGCAGGACATCGGCACCACGGCGTCGCTCGTGGTGTTCTGGACGGCGTGCGCGGTCGTCGGCGGGCCGGTGTTCGGCGCGGCGGGCCGGCTCTGGCGCGTGGGTGAGCCGGGGCGGAGGGAGCTCGGCGTCGCCGTGCTCGCGGGCGTCTTCGTCGCCGAGGGCGCGTACGCGTTCCTGCTCCAGGAGCGGCGCTACGTCGCCGGCGTCCTGTGGATCGCGATCGGCGCGACGCTCGCGCTCGTGGCCGGCCGCGGACGCCTGGATGGGTTGCGCTGGCTCGGGTTGACGGTGCCGCTGGGGATCGCCGGCGAGGTGGCGTTGACGTCCGTCCTCAGCCGCGTGTTCTGAGCGCGCGGTCAGCCGGCGCCGAAGCACACGAGCCCGACCGCGCCCGGCTCGTCGGCGCGCAGCGCGGCGAGCGCGGCGTCGGCGGGCTCGCCCGCGGCCAGCCGGCGGGCGAGCTGCGGCGCGAGCGCCGCGCTCACCGCATCCGGAAGCGGAAGGACGCTGGCGACCACGGTCGCGGTGCCGAGCCCGAGCAGCGCGGCGGTCAGGCCCATCAGCTCGTCGCCCGGCTGCACGTCGGCGATGCCCGCGTCGCACGCGAACAGGACCATCCGCCGTGGCGCGTCCTTGAGCGTCTCGAGGTCGAACACGGTCAGCGGGCCGTCCGCCAGCTGCAGCGACGAGAACAGCGGGTTGTCCGCGCGGAACGTGCCGTGCGCGGCGATGTGGGCGTGCGCGCACCCGTCGAGCGCGGCGAGCGTCGCGGCGGCGCTCGCCGCCTCGCCCGTGAGCATCGTCGCGCCGCCCACGGCCTCGGCGACCGCCTCGACCTCCTCCCGCGCCAAGGCGAGATCCGGGCCGGCGACGGCGAGGGTGCCGCCGAGGGGAGAGGCGACCGCGGGGACGGCGTGCGCGGGGGTGGGCGCCGGGGCGGCCGCGGCCGGCGCGGGAGCGGCGGTTGCGGGCGCGGGGGCGGCTGCAGGCACGGCGATTGCGGGCGCGGAGGCGCCCGCGGCGCGGGCGCTCGTCGCCGCTCGCTGCCACAGCGCCGCCGACGGCGCGACGGAGAACGGCCGCTCGCGCAGCGTCGGCAGCGCCGCCCAGGGCAAGGTGTGCAGTGACCGCGTGGGCACGAGCACGAGCGGCAACCCGCGCGTGGCGGCGAGCGCCGGCGCGAGCTGCGCCTCGAGGCTCGCCGCGGCGGCGTCGCGCATCGTTGCGTAAGCCGCTCGTCCGCGGGCGGTGCCGTGGCCGGCGACGAGGCGTAACAGCGCGAAGCGCAGGCTCTCGAGCTGCTGCTGGGCCTCCGCGAGCGTGCCGACCGCGTGCAGGCGCGCGCGGCCGCGGGCGAGCGTGACCGCGTACAGGTGGCCGTCGGCCTCGACGAGCTCCAGCAGCGCCCGCTCGCCGAGCACGGGGGCCAGCCCCGCGGCGGAGAACGCGTCCGGCGCTTCCCATGCGCCGGCGTGGCGCGCGCGCTGGACGATCGAGCGCTCGAGCCGCGCGAGCTGCGCCGCCGCCGCGCGTGTGTCCTCGCCCTCCAGGCGCGCCTCGTCGAGGCGCATCGCGCTGTGGCGCAGCTCGCCGAGCAGTCCGGCCAGGACGGGGTCGACCGGCGGCCGCACCGGCGGGAGCTGCAGCGCCTGCGTCCGGTGGCGCTCGGCCGCGGCGAGCACCGCGCGGGCGTCGCCGCGGTCCAGGGCCAGGCGGACGCCGATGCGCGCCAGCCCTTCGCCGTGCACGCCCGCCCGGGCGCGCAGCTCGGTCGCGCCCAGCACGGCGCGGTGCTGCTCGAGCACGTTGAGGCCGGCGTTCACGGCCCGGGAAGCCGCCGCGGGACGTCCCTCGTGCACGCGCAGCAGCGCTTCGGCGTGCCACGCCGCGATCCGCCCGCCGGGGGCGCCGCGGTCACGCGCGCCCGTGGTCCTGGCCACGACCGCACGGGCCGTGCCGGTCTCGCCGAGCGCGATCGCGAGCTCCGCGTGCACCACGCGCGCCTCGACGGCCAGCGTGCGCCAGCCGTCCGCCTCGAGTGCCGCGGCCACGGTCTCGACACGTGCGAGCTGCTCGCGCGTGCGCTGGCCGGACGCGTGCGCGGCGCGTACGATCGCGAGCTCGGCCAGCAGGCTCCAGCGTGGGCGCTCCTGGCGCCGGAAGGCGTCACGGGCGCGCCGGGCGTGCGCGAGCGCGGCGGCCGGGTCGCCCTGGCGCAGCGCGATCTCCGCCAGCTCGAGCGCGGCCTCCGCGCGGTACGCGCTCATGCCGCCGCGCTGGAGGTCGGCGATCGTGCGCTCCGCGACGCCGCGCGCCTCGTCGTGCAGGGCGACGGACCGCAGCAACGCGATCCGATCCAGCGCCAGCACGGTGAGCGTCCCGCCGGCGGCGCGGATCGCGGTCTCGGCGCGGTCATAGGCGGCGAACGCGGCCGGCGCATGGCCCTCGATCGACGCCAGCCAGCCGAGGTTCTGGACCATGTGCGCGGCGCCGAGGAGGTTGCCGTCCTCGCGCTCGAGCGCCTCCGAGCGCGTGAAGTCGGCGCGGGCCATCGCGAAGGCGCCGCGCTCGGCGTGCAGGATGCCGCGGTTGCAGAGCACGCGCGCCTCCCACTGGCGGTCCGCGTGGCGGCGGAAGCCGACGAGCGCGCGCCGGTAGTGCTCGAGCGCGGTCGCGTGCTGGTCGAGCTTGTGCAGCACCATCCCGTGCTGCATCTCCACGCGCGCGAGGTCCAGCCCGTCGAGGTCGGGGCGGGCGAGGTCGAGCTCGTGCAGCCCGTCCCGGCCGCGCCCGCACAACGCGAGCGCCCACGCGAGGCTGAAGCGCGCCTGGGCGGCGCGCACGGGCAAGCCCGCCGTCGTGGCGAGGCGAACGGCGCCGCGCAGCACCTTCACGGCCTCGTCGGAGGCGCCGCGTTCGACGAGGATGAGCCCACGGGCGCGCTCGGCGACCGCCGCGGCTTCGTGGTCTTCCAGCTCGCGCGCAAGCTCGAGGGCCTGCGCCGCGTCTCGGTCCGCCGCTTCGACGTCGTTCTGGACGAGCGTCAGCGCGCGTTCTGCGAGGGCCAGCGCGGTCAGGTCACCAACCAGTCCGTGCGGATGGAGAGGACGTCGAACGCCACCGGGCCGGCCTTGACCTCGACGACGAAGCGCCCATCCACGTCGGTGTCGACCGTGAGCGGCGCGCCGACCGGCCGGACCACCTCGACCGTGGCCTCCTGCGGCGGGAACAGCTGCCCCGTGATGACGCGCTCCTCGTCGCGGGCGGCGATCTCGAGCTCGACCGACACGTCCCGGCCCTCGAAGCTCACGAGCCGCGGTGTGGCGGCGGCACGAAGCGCGACCGCCTGCTCGAGCGCGGAGTCGGCCACGAGCTCGGCGAGCTCGGCGTCCAGGGTGCGCCAGTCGAAGGCCATGCGCGCGAGCTCCAGCGAGCTCTCCGACGCCTGCGGCACAACGTCGCCGGCGGCCAAGAGGGCCATGAGCTGGTCGTCGCTGAAGTGATCCATACCGTTAAGAGTCCTTCGAGGACCGCGTGATACCGGAAGCGTTCGGCAGGAGCCGCCGGAGCTTGTCCAGGCAGCGCGAACGGGTCGGGCCGATGCCGCCGATGGGCATGCCCAGGATCTCGGAGATCTCGCTGTACGGGCGCTCCAGCAGCAGCAGCCGCAGCAGCGTTTGACAGCGATCTGACAATTTTGCGAACGCCGCGGGAAGTTCGTTGTCGGGGATCGAGCGCAGTGCTTCGTCCTCGACGTCGGTGTCGTCGGCGAGCCTCGCGAAGGCCTCGTCCTCGACCGGGATCTCGCGCGCGCCCCGCGCGCGCACGCGCAGTGCCTCGTGGCGGCACGTCATCGCGAGCCATGCCCCGACTGCGTCCGGACGTTCGATGCGGTCAAGGTTTTGAGCGAGCTTGAGCCACGTGACCTGGGCCACGTCGTCGCGGTCGGCGGGGCGGACGCCGTTCGACGCGGCGACCGCGAGGACCATCCGGGCGAACCGGTCCACCAACTCGTTCCAGGCATCCCGATCGCCGTCGCGTGCACGCTCGACGAGATCCCCGGTCTCACCCATGGTGCTTCTTCAACGGCATTCTCGACATGCACGCTATCGCGGCCCTCGGTTAGCGTGCCGGTCCAGCCTCAGAACAACCAGGAGACGATCATGCAGCGCTACCGCGGGACGGGCGATTCGTCGCGCCAGGACCCGGATCCATCGGGGCCGGTGTACGAGCCCGACGTCCTCATCGTGGGGGACCAGTCGATTCAAGCGGTCCAGGAGGCGCTCAAGGCGGTCGGCATCGAGGCGACCGTCGACGAGAAGGCGCCGCCGATGGGGCCGTTCAAGCTCCTGCGGCTCACGCCGGAGGGCGACACGAGCCCCGAGGACCTCGTCGAAGACGCCATGAAGGTCCTCGTGGGCGAGAGCAAGCCGCGCGCCTCCAGCAGCGAGGAAGAGCCGCTCATCGTCCAGCCCAACTACATCCACGGCGCGCCGCAGATGCGCGGCGGCGTGTACGCGGTGCCCGATCCGGTGACGATGCCGGACCTGGACATCGTCCCGAGCGCGATCGGCGCCGGCATCAAGGTCCTGGTGCTCGACACGGCCTACAACGCGTCGCCGAAGGTCGACCCGGTCTTCCCGCCGCCGGTGCCGTCGGTGCCGCCGCCCGAGGACCCGCCGCTCTCCGGCGACCTGGCCCCGGCCGCGGGCCACTGCACGTTCGTGATCGGCCAGATCCTCCGCGTCGCCCCCGGCGCGACGATCATGACGCCGCGGGTGGTGCTCGACGGCAACGGCATCGGCACCGACACGACGCTGCTGACCCAGCTGCACCAGATCATGATCAGCGGCGAGATCCCGCACCTGGTCAACCTGTCGCTCGGCTACTACACGCTGTTCGACGAGCCGCCGCTGGCGATCGGCTACGCGCTGGAGACGCTGCAGAACGAGGGCGTGGTGATCGTCGCCGCGGCCGGCAACGAGGACGACGACCGGCCGTGGTACCCGGCCGCCGACACCGACCGCACGGTGTCGGTCGGCGCGGTCGTGCGCGTCAACAACCAGTGGGCGCGGGCCGCGTACAGCAACTACGGCACGTGGGTCGACTTCGTCGCGCGCGGCCTCAACGAGGGCCCGTACCTCGAGTGGACCCAGCAGCCGCAGCCGTACGGCGGCTGGGCGCGCTGGGGCGGCACGTCGTTCTCCACGCCGCTGGTCGTCGGCCAGCTCGCCGCCCTGATGGCCGCGGGCGGGATCAGCGCGGTGGACGCCGTGACGCTCCTGCAGTCGCTCTCGGCGACGGCGCCGGCCGACTTCCCGGGCGCGAAGGTCGTGGCCCCGACGCTGCTCTGGGGGCAGAGCGACTAGCGCTCGGGAGTGGGGCAGCGGCCTTTAGTAGGTTGCGACGACATGGCCGCCGCCCCGCGCCCGCCCGCCTTCCGAGGCCGCTCCAGCGAGCGCGAGACGCTGGAGCGGCTGCTCGACGGTGCCCGCGTGGGACGCAGCGGCGCGCTCGTGCTGCGCGGGGAGGCCGGGGTCGGCAAGACCGCGCTCCTGCAGCACACGGCCGGCGCGGCGGACGGGTTCCGCGTGCTGCAGGTCGGCGGCGTCGAGTCCGAGATGGAGCTGCCGTTCGCGGGCCTGCACCAGCTGTGCGGCCCGCTCCTCGACGAGCTCGACGCCCTGCCGGCTCCGCAGCAGGACGCGCTGCAGGTGTCGTTCGGCCTGGCGTCCGGCGCGCCGCGCGACCGCTTCCTGGTCGGCCTGGCCACGCTCACGCTGCTCGCCCACGTCGCCGACACGCAGCCGCTGCTGTGCCTGGTCGACGACCTGCAGTGGCTCGACGAGGCGTCGGCGCAGGTGCTCGGCTTCGTCGCGCGGCGCCTGCTCGCCGAGCACGTGGCGATGGTGTTCGGCGTCCGCGAGCCGAGCGAGCCGCGGCGGCTGCCGGGGTTGCCGGAGCTGTGGCTGAAAGGGCTCGGGCACGAGGACGCGCGCGCGTTGCTGGCGACGGTCGTCCCGGGGCGGTTGGACGACCACGTGCGCGAGCGGCTCATCGCCGAGACGCGTGGCAACCCGCTCGCGCTGCTGGAGCTTCCCCGCGGGATGAGCGCGGCCGAGCTGGCGGGCGGGTTCGGACGGCCCGGCCCGGCCGTGCTCGAGGACAGCTTCCAGCGCCGGCTCGACTCGCTCCCGACCGCCACCCGGCGCCTCCTGCAACTCGCGGCGGCCGATCCGGTCGGCGAGCCGCTGCTGCTGTGGCGCGCGGCCGGCCGACTCGGGATCGGGCCGGAGGCGGCGGGCGCCGCGGCGGACGCCGGCCTGCTGGAGATCGGCGCGCAGGTGCGGTTCCGCCATCCGTCGGTGCGCTCCGCCGCCTACCGGTCGGCCACGCCGGAGGAGCGGCAGGCCGTGCACTTCGCGCTGGCCGAGGCCACCGACGCCGAGCACGACCCCGACCGGCGCGCGTGGCACCGCGCGCAGGCGACCGCCGCGCCGGACGAGCACGTCGCCCAGGAGCTCGAGCACTCGGCCGGACGCGCGCTGGCCCGCGGCGGCATCGCGGCGGCCGCGGCGTTCCTGGAGACCGCCGGGACGCTCACGCCCGAGCCCGAGGCGCGCGCACGCCGGCTGGTCGCCGCGGCGCGGGCCAAGCGCGACGCGGGCGCGCTGGACGCCGCGCTCGGACTGCTCGTCGCGATCGAGGCGGGGCCCGTGAGCGCGTTCCAGGCGGCGGAGATCGAGCAGCTGCGCGGCGAGATCGCGTTCGACCAGCGGCGTGCGGGGGAGGCCGCCGAGCGGCTCAGCCACGCGGCGCGGCAGCTCGACGCGCTGGACGCCACGCGCGCGCTCACCACCCATCTGAAGGCGCTCGGCGCGGGGATGTGGGCGGGGCCCGGCCCGTTGCGCGAGGCGTCGGCCGCCGCGCTGGCCGCGCCGCCGGCCCCGGACGCTCCGGAGCCGGTGCGGCTGCTCGTGGACGCGCTCGCGACCCGCGTGTGCGAGGGCTACGCGGCGGCGGCGCCCGCGCTGCGCGCGGCGGTGGACGCGGCGCTGGCGCTGGACGTCGGCGACGACGTCGGCCGCTGGCTGTGGCTCACCGGGTCGCGGTCCGGATCGATCGCCGCGATGGAGCTGTGGGACGCCGACGGCTGGCACGCGCTCGTGACGCGGCACGTGCAGGTCGCGCGCGACATGGGAGCGCTCGTGCTGCTGCAGTTCGGCCTGGCCTCGCTCGTGCGGGTACGGGTGCTCGACGGCGACCTCGCCGGCGCGGCGCAAGCGATCGAGGAGGTGCGTGCGATCGCCGAGGCGACCGGCACCACGCCCGTGCTCTACACCGAGATGCTGCTGACCGCCTGGCGTGGCCAGGAGGCGCTGACGCTCAAGCTGATCGAGCGCGAGACGCGTGAGGCGCAGGCGCTGGGGATGGGCCGCGTCGTCCAGTTCGCCGACTGCGAGGCGGCCGTGCTCTACAACGGCCTCGCCCGCTACGACGCGGCGCTCGAGGCCGCGCGGCGCGCCTACACGCGCGGCGACCTCGCGTACACGCCGTTCGTCGTCGGCGAGCTGGCCGAAGCGGCCTCGCGGGTCGGGGACGAGGCGCTGGTCCGCGCGGCGCTCGCGCGGCTGGAGGAGCACACGCCGGACCCGCCGGGTGACTGGGCGCTGGGCATCGACGCGCGGGTGCGCGCGCTGCTGGGCGGCGAGGAGGCCGAGCGCTGGTACCTCGAGTCGATCGAGCGGCTCGGGCGCACGCGTGTCCGCCTCGAGCTCGCGCGCTCCCGCCTCCTGTACGGCGAGTGGCTGCGCCGCGAAGGGCGGCGCGTGGACGCACGCGAGCAGCTGCGCGTGGCCCGCGAGGCGTTCCTGGCCATGGGCGCGGAGGGCTTCGTCGAGCGCACGCGGCGCGAGCTGCTCGCCACGGGGGAGAAGGTGCGCGCCCGGCGCGACGACACGCGCGACGACCTCACCCCGCAGGAGCAGCACATCGCCCGGCTCGCGCGCGACGGGCTGTCCAATCCGGAGATCGGCGCCGAGCTGTTCCTCTCGCCGCGCACGGTCGAGTGGCACCTCAAGAAGGTGTTCAGCAAGCTCGGCATCAGCTCGCGGCGGGCGCTGCGGGACGCGCTCCCGCTCACCGTCGACGACGGGCTCGCCCGCGCCTGACGCGCGCCGTCACGCGGTCCGCAGCGCCACGGTGGGCGGCAGCCGCGAAGCGCGCACGGCCGGCAGCAGGCCCGCGCCCGCGCCGATCAGCAGCGCGGCCGCGATGCCGCCGGCCCACGCCTCGGCCGGGATGACGACGGCCCAGCCCTTCGCGCCCGCGTACACCGCGGTGGCGGCCGCTCCGGCCAGCACGCCGACGACCCCGCCGAGCACGGCCAGCAGCACCGACTCGCCGAGGAACTGCGTCCGGATCTGCCCCTTCGTCGCCCCGAGCGCGCGGCGCAGGCCGATCTCCGAGCGGCGCTCGAGCACCGAGATGACCATGATGTTGGCCACGCCGACCGCGCCGACGATCAGCGCCACCACGCCCAGCCCGAGGAACAGGCTGTCGAACGCGCCGGCCGCGGCCGCCCGGGCGGTGAGCGCGTCGGACGGCTGGCTGACGTTCACCTCGTTGGGCGCGTACGGGTTGGCGGTCGGCGCCAGCCGCGTCTGCACCGCCGCGACGCGGTCGGTCGTGGCGCGCACGTAGATCGCGCTCGGCGGACCGGCTTGGCGGGCCGGGCTGACGTATCCGAGATAGCGCGCGGCAGCGGGGTAGCCGACCAGGGCGCTGCTGTCGATGTCGGGCTCGAGCGGCGACGGCCGCAGGATGCCCGCCACGTTGAACCACTGCCCGCCCAGCCAGAGCCGCTGGCCGGGGTGGACGCGGTCGACGCCGAGCCGCTCCGCGGCGGCCGCGCCGAGCACCGTCACCGGGACGCGCGCCGTGGCCGCGTTCAGCCACGCGCCGCGCGCGATCCCGGTGGCGAGCACGGACGGCAGGTTGAGGCTCGTCGCGCGGACCTGGACCCCGCCGGTGTTGGCGGCCGGGACGAGCGAGCTGCGGTACACGTGCGCGTCCTCGACCAGGGCGGTGTGCGCGAGCCGGCGCACGTCCCCGAGGTGCGTGACCCGCACCGGCGCCTCGACGGGCAGCTGCGCTTTGCCGCCCGTGAAGCCCTGGCCGGCCTCGAGCGTGAGCAGGTTCGTCCCGAGCCGGTCGATCTCGGCCAGCAGCCCGGCCTGGGAGGACGCGGACAGCCCGAGCACCGCCACGATCGCGGCGGTCCCGATCGCGATCCCGAGCGCGGACAGCGCGGCGCGCAGCGGCCGGGCGCGCAGCCCGACGCTCGCCACGCGCAGCCCGTCCCCGAAGCGCAGACGGCCGCTCACGGGACGATCCGGCCGTCGAGCACGCGGATGCGGCGCGGGAGCTGCTCGGCGAGCGCCTGGTCGTGCGTGATCATCAGGATCGTCGCGCCCGCGGCGTTGAGCTCGTGCAGCAGCGTCATGATCGACGCGCCCGTCGCGCTGTCGAGGTTGCCGGTCGGCTCGTCGGCGAGCACGATCGCGGGGCGCCCGACAAGGGCCCGCGCGATCGCGACCCGTTGCCGCTCCCCACCGGAGAGCGTGGTCGGCTTGAAGGTCGCGCGGTGCGTGAGCCCGACGCGCTCGAGCGCCTCGTCCGCACGCGCGCGGCGCTCGGCCGCGGGGGCGCCGGCGTAGAGCAGGCCGTCGGCGACGTTCTCGCGGACGGTGGCGTGCTCGGCCAGGAAGAACGACTGGAAGACGAAGCCGATCTCGCGCGCGCGCAGCCGCGACAGCTCGCGGTCGCCGAGCCGGGCGACGTCGGTCCCGCCGATGCGCACCACGCCGCTGCTCGGCCGCTCCAGCGTCCCCATCACGTGCAGCAGCGTCGACTTGCCCGAGCCGGACGGACCGACGATCGCCACCAGCTCGCCGCGCCGGACGGAGAACGACACGCCGCGCAGGGCCGGCACGGGCGGCTGCTCGCCGTAGACCTTGGTCACCTCGTCGAGCTCCAGGACGGCGCTCACAACGACGGCACCACGACCGGATCGCCCGCGTGCAGCGCGCCTTCGACCGCGACCCGCCCGTGCGCGGTGTCGAACCGGCCCAGCCGCACCGCGACCAGCGCGCGCCTCCCATCGGGGCGCACGACCTCGACGGCGAACCCGCCGCCGGCCTTCCCGACGAGCGCGGTGACCGGGACGTTGAGCGCGCGCTCGACGCCCGTGGTCGTGAGCTGCACCTGCACGGGCGCCCGGTCGAGCCCGCGCGCCCGGCGGGGGTCGTCGAGGCGCACGAACGCCGGCACGCTCGCGGTCCCGGCCTTGTCGTCGGTGCGCGCGACCGTGCCGACCCGGACCAGCGTGCCCTCCGCCGACGTGTTGTCGGGGAGGGTGACCTGGGCGCGGTCGCCCGGCTTGACGTCTGCGAGCTGGGTCGGCTCGAGGCTCACCTGGACCTGCAGCGTGTCGGAGGTGGCCTGCACGACGGGTGCGCCCGGCCGGGCGAGGCCGCCGAGCTTCGCGGTCACCTTGGCGATCCGCACGGCTCGCGGGAGCACGACGGCGGCGCCGAGCGCGAGCCGCCCGGTGGCCGCGGCGCCGTGCTCGCGCTGCAGGCGCCTGAGCGCCGTGCGCGTCCTCGCCGTGAAGCGGCGGCCGGAGACGCCGCGCAGGACCCGGTTGAGCTGGCGGACGTCCGTCCCCCGATCACCGCGGCGCAGGCCGCGATAGGCCGGGACGGTGCCGCAGAGCAGCAGCACCGGGCGATCGTCGACGCGGTAGAGCACGTCGCCGCAGCGGATCCGGTCGCCTTCCGCGGGGAGCCGGGTGTAGACGCCGCGGGCCTGGTTGATGGCGACGTACGGCGAGCCGTCGGGGCGCGCGCGGTGGGCCAGCGTCCCGTTCAGGGAGACCGTCGCCGACAGCTCGCCCAGCCGGACCGGCTCCGTGCTCGGGGCGCTCGGGCGTGCGTCCGAGGACGGCTGGTCGGCGCCGCAGCCGACGGCGATCAACGCGAGGAGGCCCACCGCGGCGGTCCTCATCGGCCTTCGATCGCTTTCCTCGCGAGTTCGCCGCACTCGTCCATCGCGGCGTTGAGCGCGGCCATGCCGCCCTCCGAGTTGGTGGAAGGGATCCGGTTCGTGTCGACCAGCGGCGAGTCCTCCGTGGGGTCCGGGAAGTCCTTGACGCCGTGGTCGCGGATGCACTGGGCGAACGCGAGCGCCGGCTTCTGCTCCTCTGCCGTCCGCTTGCGACCCGTGAACCCGGCCGGCTGGAGGTCCTTGCACGCGGCGATCGCCTGCTTCCACGCCGGCGCCTCCGGGTCCAGCGACGAGCCGTTGAGCACGCCGTCGATGGTCAGCTCGCCGGACGCGTCGGGGTCCGGGAAGTCCTTGACGCCGTGGTCGCGCATGCACGCGGAGAACGTCACGGCCTGCTTGCCGGCCGTTGGACGGCCGCTGCTGCCCTCGTCGGCGGAGCTCGAGCAGCCGGCGGCGGTCAGGGCGACCGCCAGGGCGAGAAACGTCATCTTCACTGCTGCATCCTCGGGTCGTGCGTGGGGTCTGCGTACGTGGGCGGGCAGCCGGTGCCGACCGCCTGCGGGCGCAGCTCGAAGTGCCACGGCTCATTGGCGTAGATCCGGCACAGCCCGTAGGTGGCGCCGTGCGCGGACAGCCACGCGCGGGCCGCGTCGGGCGCGACGTCCACGGCGTCGCCCGACACGTGCGGGGACGTCTCGGGCGTCGCCACCCAGCGGGACGCCTCTGCGAGCGAGCCGTACCGGGCGACGGCGTCGCGCAGCAGCTGCGCCTGGTGCTCGGGCGTGCGCCGCCCGCTGTTGACGGAGATGGCGACGCCGTCACGGGCCGCCGCGCCCGCCGCCCGGCGCAGCGCCGTGCGCAACGCGGGGTCGAGCCCGGCGACGGCACCGCCGACCGCGGCCACGGGCGCGCGCCGCTCACGGCGGGCCACGGGCTCCGGCGTGGCGAGCGGGACCGAGGACGCCGTGGACGGCGCGGGCGCCGGCCACTGGTCCGCGATCGCCACGACGCACGCGGCGAGCGCGAGGACGAGGCCTGCGCGGCGCCGGCGGTGCCGGGCGCGGGCTGCTGAGCTGCGGGTCACGCCGCGCAGTGAAGGCGAGCGGCCGTTGCCGGCCCGTATGCCGTTTTCGATACGCCGGCGATACGCCCGCTCGTTAGCCTCGGGGCATGCGTGTGCTGCTCGTCGAGGACGAGCCCCTGATGGCCGAGGCCATCCGTGACGGGCTCCGCCTGGAAGCGATCGCGGCGGACATCGCGGGCGACGGCGACACCGCGCTGGAGCAGCTCGCCGTCAACACCTACGACATCGCGGTGCTCGACCGCGACATCCCCGGCCCGAGCGGCGACGAGGTCGCCCGGCGGATCGTCGCCTCCGGCAGCGGCATGCCGATCCTGATGCTGACCGCCGCCGACCGGCTCGACGACAAGGCCTCCGGGTTCGAGCTCGGCGCCGACGACTACCTGACGAAGCCGTTCGAGCTCCAGGAGCTCGTCCTGCGCCTGCGCGCGCTGGACCGCCGGCGCGCGCACAACCGGCCGCCGGTGCGCGAGCTCGCGGGGCTGCGGCTGGACCCGTTCCGGCGCGAGGTGTTCCGCGACGGCCGGTACGTCGCGCTCACGCGCAAGCAGTTCGCCGTGCTCGAGGTGCTCGTCGCCGCGGAGGGCGGCGTCGTCAGCGCGGAGGAGCTGCTCGAACGCGCCTGGGACGAGAACGCCAACCCGTTCACCAACGCCGTGCGGATCACGGTCTCCGGCCTGCGCAAGCGCCTCGGCGAGCCGTGGATCATCGCCACCGTGGCCGGCTCGGGCTACCGGATCGCGACCGGGAGCGAGGGTGGATAGGGCGCCCGGCCTGAGCGTCCGCCTCAAGCTCACGCTCAGCTACGCGGGGTTCCTGATGGTCGCCGGCGCGCTGCTGCTGGGCGCGGTGTGGCTGTTCCTGCTGCGCTACGTCCCCGACCGGGCGATGCTGATCAACGCGGACCGGCTCGACAACAACGGCGTCTTCCCGGTCCGATCCGGCCTGCTGCGCGTGTTCGCTCCGCGAGCGGCCGCGGTGATGGGGTTCCTGCTCGTCTTCAGCCTGCTCGGCGGCTGGTTCCTCGCCGGCCGCATGCTCGCGCCGCTGACCCGGATCACCGACGCGACGCGCGTGGCCGCCACCGGGTCGCTGTCGCACCGCATCGCGCTCGAAGGCCGCAAGGACGAGTTCCGCGAGCTCGCCGACGCGTTCGACGGCATGCTCGCGCGGCTCGAAGCCCACGTCGCCGAGCAGCAGCGCTTCGCCGCCAACGCCTCGCACGAGCTGCGCACGCCGCTGGCGATCACGCAGACGCTGCTGGACGTGGCGCGCAGGGACGGCGGGAGCGACCACGGCGAGCTCGTCGAGCGCCTGCGTGCGGTCAACACACGCGCGATCGACCTGACCGAGGCGCTGCTGCTGCTCAGCCGCGCCGACCAGCGGTCGTTCGTCCGCGAGCCCGTCGACCTGTCGCTGATCGCCGAGGAGGCCGTGGAGACGCTGCTGCCGCTCGCGGAGGAGCGGGGCCTGACCGTCGAGACCGCCGGCGAGCTGACGCCGGCGGTCGGCTCGCACGCGCTGCTGCTGCAGCTGACCACGAACCTCGTGCACAACGCGATCGTCCACAACGTCGCCGGCGGGAACGTGTGGGTGACGACCGCCACCGAGGGCGAGCGCGCGCTGCTGACGGTGGAGAACACCGGCGAGGTGCTGTCACCGCAGCTGGTGGCGACGCTCGTCGAGCCGTTTCGCCGCGGCTCCGAGCGGCTCCACACCGACCACGCCGGCGTCGGCCTCGGCCTGGCGATCGTCAAGAGCATCGCCGAGGCCCACGACGGCACGCTCAAGCTCGACCCCCGCCCCGAGGGCGGCCTGCGCGTGACGGTGGCCTTCTAGGCCATCGCCGGCTCCTCGACGCTGCGCGAGTCGGTCAGCGTCAGCGCGCCGCCGCCGGCGACCAGGCCGACGATCACCGCGAGGATGCCGTAGGTGATCTGCTCGCCGTGGAAGAACGAGGCGACGAGGTCAGCGCTCCACGTGCCGACCGGCAGCTGGGTGGTCACGAGCGCGGCGATCAGCGTGCCGACCAGCGCGGTGCCGACGCTGGTGCCGACCTCCTGCGCGGTGTCGTTGAGCGCGGCGCCGATCGAGGTGCGGTTGCTCGGCATCGCGTCGATCAGGGCGACGGCGCAGATCGTCATCACGGTGCGCAGCCCGACGGTCATCAGCACCATCGAGACCGCGATCGGGAAGTAGCCGTGGCCGACGCCCCAGGACAGGCCGGCGAGCGCGGTGGCGAGCAGCGCGGCGCCGATCACGCAGGCGATCCGGTGGCCGTACCGCTTGGCGAGTGCCTCGGACAGCGGCGTGGCGACGAGCATGGTCACGATGATCGGGAGGTTCGCGAGGCCGGCCTTCACCGGGCTCCAGCCGTAGGCGTACTGGAAGTGCAGGATCAGCCCGAACATCACGCTGGCCATGGCGATCGACGTCCCGGTCTGCGCGATCGCCGCGCCGCGGACGGTGCCGTTGGAGAACAGGCGCAGGTCGAGCATCGGTGATGCGGTGCGCCGCTCGTGGCGCACGAAGGCGAACCCGGCCGCGACGGCACCGAGAACGGACGCGACCGTCGGTGCGGAGAGCCAGCCGTGCTCGACCCCGCTGGTGAGCGAGTAGCAGGCCAGGCCGATGGTGGCGACGCTGAGCGCGGCGCCCGGGAGGTCCAGGCGGTCGTGGGTGAGGTCCTCCGGGCGGTCGGCGGCGACGCCCAGCCGGACGCCGACCGCCGCGATCAGCGCGATCGGCGCGTTGATCAGCAGCAGCCACTCCCAGCGGACGTGGGCGAGCGCGGTGCCGCCCAGCAGCGGGCCGAGGATGAACCCGGACATGCCGACGACGATCATCACGGTGATCGCGCGCATCCGCAGCGCCTTGTCATCGAACAGCCGGAACACGAGCGAGTTGGTGATCGGCGCCATCGCCGCCGCCGCGAGGCCGAGCGCGGCGCGGAGCGCGATCAGCTCACCGGCGCTGGACACGAAGACGACGCACAGGCTCAGCAGCCCGAAGACGGCGAGGCCGACCAGCAGCACCCGCCGGCGGCCCAGCCGGTCGGCCACCGATCCGGCCGTGAGGAGCAGGCCGCCGAACGTCAGTGAATAGGCGCCGGTGACCCACTGCAGCTCCGTCGTGCCGCTGCCGAGGTCCCGGCCGATCGTGGGCAGCGCGATCGACAACAGCGTGTTGTCGACCATCTCGACGAAGAAGGCGAGGCAGAGGGCGGCGAGTGGGATCCACGCCGCGCGCAGCGACGTGTACGTGCGCGACGGCGAGGCGGTCGAGGTCGTGGTCATGGCTTCAACTTCGGCCACTCGTCTCGCAGCACGGTCGCACGCCGCTCACACGCCCGCTCACACCTGTGAGCGGGCGTGCGAGTCAGTACTCGCCCTTGATCACGAAGAAGCTGCCGCGGATCGTCCCGGCGAGCTTGGACTTCTGGCGCGCGAACTTGAACGTGTCCGCCAGCTCCTCCGGGATCTCCATCCCGTCCGAGAGCTTGAAGCCGACGGCCCGCTTGTCGGGGCCGTACATGACGTTGATCGCCAGGCCGCTCTCGTAGAACACGTAGGCGAAGCGGATGCCGCCGGCCTCGAACGCCGTCGCCTCCAGCGGCGGTGAGGCGATCGACAGGTCCCGCTCCTCGGCGAGGATCCGGTGCACCCAGGCGACCGTCTCCGCGGCTTCATCCGCGGGCTCCAGCGTGAACTCGTGGTCGTACTTGTTCTTGAAGTAGCGAGCCTCGTTGGCCCGGAGCCCGGCGAGCGCGTCCGCGTGCGGCGACGCCTCGAGGCCGACGGTCGAGACGTCCTTGAAGTCCACGGTGTAGGTCATGCGGCGAGGCTACGGCCGGCGGGCCGCCGGCGCTTCTCCATTCCTGCTCGGTTCTACGGCTTGAGCAGGATCTTGATCGCGCCGTCCTCCTTCTTCTGGAACATCTCGTAGGCGCCGGGCGCCTCGTCGAGCGGCAGCGTGTGCGTCGCGAAGCTCTCCGCGTCGAGCGGGTCGCCGTCCATCAGCAGCGGCATGATGTCGTCGACCCAGCGCTTGACGTTGGCCTGGCCCATGCGGACCTGGATCTGCTTGTCGAAGAGCGTGAGCATCGGCATCGGGTCGGCGGTGCCGCCGTAGACGCCGATGATCGAGATCGTGCCGCCGCGGCGGACGATGTCGATCGACGCGTGCAGCGCGCTGAGCCGGTCGATCCCGCCCTGCTCCATCACCTTCTCGCCGACGGCGTCCGGCAGCAGGCCGACGAGCTGGTGCGCGAGCTTGCCGACCGGCGCGCCGTGCGCCTCCATGCCGACCGCGTCGATCACCGAGTCCGGGCCGCGCCCGCCCGTCATCTCGCGCAGCACGTCGCCGAGGTCGTCCTCGTGGAGGGCGAGGTCGACGATCTCGATGCCGCGCGCGGCCTCGCGGGCGAGGCGGTCGGGCACCAGGTCGACGCCGATCACGCGGTGCCCGCGGTGGTGGGCGATCCGGGAGGCCATCGCGCCGATCGGGCCGAGCCCGAGGATCACGACCGTGCCGCCGTCGGGGATCGCGGCGTACTCGACCGCCTGCCAGGCGGTGGGGAGGACGTCCGAGAGGAAGACGAACCGCTCGTCCGGCGGGCCGTGCGGGACCTTGATCGTGGTGTTCTGCGCCTGCGGCACGCGCAGCAGCTCCGCCTGGCCGCCCGCGACCGCCCCGTAGAGCTTGGAGAACCCGAACAGCGCGGCGCCCATGCCCTCCTCGCGGACCTGGGTCGTCTCGCACTGCGTGTACAGGTGCTGGTCGCACATGTAGCAGTGCCCGCACGAGATCTGGAACGGCATCACGACCCGGTCGCCGACGGCCAGGTCGCCCGCGCCGGCGCCGACCGCCTCGACGATGCCCATCGGCTCGTGGCCGAGGATGTCGCCCTCGTTCATGAACGGGCCGAGCGTCTCGTACAGGTGCAGGTCCGACCCGCAGATCCCCGACGAGGTGATCCGCACGATCGCGTCCGTCGGCTCCTGGATCGTCGGGTCCGGGACCGTGTCCACGCGCACGTCGCGCTTCCCGTGCCACGTCACTGCCTTCATCGGCTCTTCTCCGGTTTGTGGTGCACTTGGGCCCGGGCTGCCCAGGGCGGGGCGGTTCGCACACCACCCCGGTCCGAGAAGTGTCAGCGGCTATCCGAGCGCGTCCGTCAGGGCCGGGATCGCGGCGATGATCGCGTCGAAGCGCTCCTGCTCCTGGGCGCCGAGCCGGGCGGCCAGGGCCTGGGTGCGGATGTCGCCCGCGTGGCCGGCGATCCGGTCCAGCGCCCGGTAGTCGGCGATGTTCGCCGCGTGCGCCGCCGCCGCGTGTCGGGCACGCTGGAGGATCCGGTCGGCGGGATCGGCCGGCCGCAGCAGGTCGAGCGGTGTGAGCCGTCGCGCCGTCGCCTGCGCGAGCCCCGCCTGCACGAGCGACGCGACGCCCGAGAGCACCGAGCCGTTGCGGTACCCGAGCTCGGTGAGGCGGTCGGCGAGCGCCGTGATGTGGACGCGCGTCTCGTCGAGGTGGGCGACCAGCTCGTCGCGGTAGCCGCCGGGCGGAGCGGCGGAGAGCTGCGCCTGGATCTCGGGCACGAGCGCCCGCTCCCGCTCGTGGATGGCGTGCAGGTGGCGCAGGACCTTCAGCTGCGCGCGGGTGGGGGCGGTCACTTCTGCGTGATCGCCCATAGCCCCAGGCCCAGCAGCGCGAGCGTGCCGACCGCGCCGAGGAGCGCGACGGCGCCGTAGCCGGCGACCGTGCCGGTCCGCGCACCGGCTCGAATCTCCTGCGTCCGCTCCAGCCCGAGCAGCAGCAGGCCCCAGGTGACGACGAGGCCGACCCCGCCGAGGAGGCCGACCGCGACGACCTTGCCGAGATCGCCCCAGGCGACGAGCTCCGCGAGCACGTTCATGCCGGCACCGCCTTCAGGTCGTTGAGGCCCGCGTCCGTGGAGTCCTCGCGGCGCGTCTTGAGGAACAGCGCGACCGAGCCCGCCAGCGCGAGCGCGCCGACGACGACCGGGCCGGCCGTGTCACCCAGCACCGAGACGACGCCGTAGGCGGCCGCGGCGACCGCCGCGGCGCCCGGGAGAGTCAGCAGCCAGGCGATGCCCATGCGGCCCGCGATGCTCCAGTTGACCTCGCTCTCGCCCCGCCCGATCCCCGAGCCGACGACGGCACCGGAGACCACCTGCGTGGTGGAGAGCGGGTAGCCGAAGTACGATGAGCCGAGGATCAGCGTCGCGCCGGACGCCTCGGCCGAGAAGCCCTGTGGCGGTGTGATGTCGCCCGTGACCTTCTTGCCGAGCGTGTCGATGATCCGCCAGCCGCCCATGAACGTGCCCGCGGCGATGGCGCTCGCGCAGCCGAGCTTCACCCATAGCGGCACGGTGAAGTCGTCCGCGCTGAGGTTCCCGTTGGCGACGAGGGCGAGGACGATGATGCCCATCGACTTCTGCGCGTCGTTGGTGCCATGGCCGAGCGACACGAGCGACGCGGAGCCGATCTGCCCGAGCCGGTACCCGCGCGTGGCCGTGTCCGCGCCGATGTCGCGCAGGAACCGGTAGGCGATCTTCGTGCCGATCACGGCCACGGCGCCCGCGATCACCACGGCGAACACGCCCGGGATCAGCACCTTCTCCAGGATGCCCGCCCACTCCACGCCGGAGCTCCCGACCGCGGCGAGCATCGCGCCGACCATGCCGCCGATCAGGGCGTGGCTCGAGGACGAGGGCAGCCCGAGGTACCAGGTCGTCAGGTTGAAGCCGATCGCGCCGAGCAGGCCGGCGAAGATGATCGGCAGCGCGATCTGCCCCTGGTCGACGATCCCGCTCGCGATCGTCGCGGCGACGCTGATCGAGAGGAAGGCACCGACGAAGTTCAGCGAGGCGGCGAGCCCGAGGGCCTGCTTGGCGGGCAGGGCACGCGTGGCGATCGTGGTCGCCATGGCGTTCGCGGTGTCGTGGAACCCGTTCGTGAAGTCGAACGCCAGCGCGGCCCCCACCACGACGAACAGCAAGACGTCGTTCATGGCCGCGACCATCCCCGCCGAACGGGCCTCCCAGCGGGTCGGTCACCGAACCTTCACGACCATGAGCAGCCGGTGAGGTGCGGCGACCCAGCCGCACCCCGAGGGGTTCGGCTGACCGCACGCCGCAAAGATCAGGGACGGCTTCCCGACGTTGGCGCGGTCTGCGTGGGCGACAGTTCCCGGCATGCTTCGAACCCTTCGCTCGAGCCCTGCGCTCCTCGTCGCCGTGATCGCCCTCGTCGCCGCGACCGCCGGCACCGCGACGGCGGCCACCAAGGTGCTGATCAAGTCCAGCGCGCAGGTCAAGAACGGCTCGCTCGAGGCCGCCGACCTGTCGGCCAAGGCGCGCAAGTCGCTCCTGGGCAAGACCGGCCCGGCGGGCGCGACCGGTGCCGCGGGCGCTGCCGGTCCCGCCGGCCCCGCGGGCCCGGCCGGCGCGCGTGGCCCGTCCGAGGCGTTCGTCGCCCGCTCGGCGACGCAGAACACGCTCAACTGCCCCGCCGGCGGCTGCGACTCCGGCGCGACGATCCGCACCCTCGACCTGCCGGCCGGCAGCTACGTCCTCACCGCCTCGACGGAGCTCGCGCCCGTGACGTTCGTCGCCGACGTCTCGCGCAGCGTCGAATGCCACCTCACGCGCGCCGACACCCAGGCGTTCCAGCGCACCCTGCACCTCTACAAGGCCGCGAGCGCCTCCGGCGGCCTCTCCCATGAGCAGGCGGTCTCCATCACCTGGGCGGTGACGCTCCCGGCACCGACCACGGTCAGCCTCGACTGCGCCTTCGGCGCCGTCAAGTTCAGCGCGTCCAACACGCGCATCACCGCGCTGCAGGTCGGCTCGATCACCGAGACGGTGTCGTAACGTCGACCACGCGGAGCACGGTGTGGGTCTCCGGGTGTGTGCCGACGCGCTGGCCGGTGGCGGCGTCGAGCACCGCCGGGCTCGCGTAGACGCGCCCAGCCGCGACCGCCACCGCGTTCCCCGCCGTGCTCCACGCCGTCCGCCCGTCGCGGGTGAGCGCCGAGACGCGCCCGTCGCCGCCGGCGATGAACGTGCCGCCGGACGCGTAGACGTGCGTGCTGCGCTCGTCCCGCGCCAGCGCTCGCCAGGTGGTGGTGTCGTAGAGGCGCAGGCCGCGCGGACCGCCGACCGCGAGCGCGCCGTCGGCGTAGGCGGCGCTCGTCGCCGTGCCGTCGAAGCGACGGGTGGACACGCGCAGCGTCCTGGGGTCCAGGACCGCGATCCGCCGGTGGCCGACGATGTACGCGCGGCCGTCGCCGGCCGCGAGCGCGACCGTGCGGTGGACGCCCGGCAGGCGCACGAACCGGGTCCGCACGCGGCCGCTCGCGGTCACGACCGCCACCTCGACGCCGCGCCCGCGCCGGACCTCGTTGACCAGCACGCCCCGGCCGGCCACGTGCACGCCCTCCGGCGTGCCGAACGAGAAGCCGACCCGTCTCCGGGTGACGATCCGCCCGCTGTCGGGGTCGACGACCAGCAACGTCCCGTCCTGCAGCACCGCGCCGATCATCCCCGGGAACACGACCGCCTCGGCGGCGATGCCGGCGCGGACCTGGTGCTGGAGCTGCAGCCGCTGCGCGTCGACGACCCACAGGCCGACCCGTCCGCGTCCCGTGGTCGGGATGCCGGGCTCGCCGGGTGACGACACGCCGAGCGCGAAGCGCTGCCCGTGCGGGCCCATGACCGGCGCCGTGTGCGCCTCCGCGACCGCGATCGCCGGACCGGCCGGCTGAAGCGTGTCGCGGTCCCGCCAGGCCAGCGTCTGGTCGACGAGGCCGAGCGGCTGCTGCGCGAGTGCGCCGGCCGGCGCGCCGAGCACCAGGGCCGAGACGACGATCGCGAGCCGGCGTCGCACACCGAGAACGTACCTGAGTGGAGAGGGGTCGGGGCGGATTCGCTGAACCTGTGAGGAAGTGACGTCGCGGATCGCCCGGAGCGCTGTGCCGATCTACCTGGCGGTCGTGGCCACGACGATCGGCGCGACCGTCGACGCCGCGGTGCTCGGGCGCTACGACACGACCGCGCTGGCGCGCTTCACGGCCGCGATGGCCGTCTTCATCCCGGCGATCACCGTCGTCACGGGTGCGCAGCGGGGCGTCGCGCCGGCGCTCGCGCGGGCGGCCACCGATCCGGCACGCCTGCGCGCGAGCGTGCGCGCCTCGATGTGGCTGGCGCTCGCGGTCGGCGCGGTCGGCGCGGCCGCGGTGCTGTGCACGCGCGCCGTCGGACGCCTCGTCGGCGCGCCCGAGAAGGTCGCGCAGGTGCCGGCCGCGCTGCTCGTCCTGCTCGCCGCGAGCGTGCTGCTGACCGCGGTGCAGGCGACCGGCTCGGCGGCCGCGATCGCACTCGGCCGGGCCGGGCTGGTCTTCCGCGCGGGGCTCGCGGCGACCGGCGTGGGGATCGCGGGCACGCTGCTGCTGGTGCGCGGGCCCGGACCGTTCCCCGAGCTCGGGCTCGTCGGCACGGGTTGGGCGATGCTGGCCTCGACCGCCGTGTACGCCGTGCTCGTGCACTTCACCGTCGCCCGCGCGACCGACCTCGGAGCGGCGGCCGTGCGGATCGGCCGGCCGGACCCCGGCGCGGTCGTCGGGCTCGCGCGCGTGGGCATCCCGCTCGCGGCGACCGTGCTCGTGAAGTTCGCGGTGCTGGGCGTCGTGGCGCTCGCGGCGACCCGCCAGGGCGTCGACGCGGCCGCCGCGCACACGGTCGCGCTGTCGCTGGCGAACCTCGTCTTCGCCGCGGCGGTCGCGGTCGGCCAGGCCGTGGTCCCGCACGTCGCGCAGGCGCGGTCGCCCGCGGCGGCCCGTGAGCCGGTGCGCGCGGGCGTGCGGGTGGTCGTCGCGGCGGTCGTCCTCGCCGGGAGTGTGGTGGCGGTCTTCCACGGGCCGGTGATCGGCGTGTTCACGGATGACCCGGCCGTCGCCGACGTCGTCGTGGACCTGCTGCCGCTGGTCGCCGTCGCGGTGCTGGCCGACGCCGTGCAGGCGGTCGCCGGCTTCGGCCTCGTCGGCCTGCAACGCGCGTCGGCGAGCTTCGTCGCCTTCGCGGCGGGCTACGGCGTGCTCGCCGTGGTGGCCGTGCCGGTCACGAACGCCGGCGGCCTCGAAGCGCTGTGGGCGGCCGTCGCCGGCGCGAACGCGGCGCTCGTGCTCGCCCAGTCGGCGTTGTTCGCGCGCCTGAGCGCCCGGGCAGGCTGACCGACGTGCGCCCGCTCATCCTCACGGCCGTGCTGCCGCCGCCCGAGCAGGCGTGGCTGGACGCCTGGCGCGCGGAGTTCTTCCCGGCCGAGCGCAACCACCTCGCCGCGCACCTCACGCTCTTCCACGCGCTGCCGGGCGAGGACCACGACGCGATCGCGGCCGAGCTGGCGACGGTCGCGGCGCGGACGCCGCCGCTCGCCGCCCGCGCCGAGCGGCTGCGCTTCCTCGGGCGCGGCGTGGCCGTCGACGTGCACGCGCCGGCGCTGGTCGCGTTGCGCGCCGACCTCGCCGCGCGCTGGACGGGCCGGCTCACGCGCCAGGACGAGCAGCCGCTGCGGCCGCACGTCACGGTCTGCAACAAGGTCACGCCGGAGCGGGCCCGCGCGGTCGAGGAGGTGCTGCGTGCGCGTCTGGAGCCGCGCGCGTTCACGCTGACCGGCCTTGCGCTGCACGCGTACGCGGGCGGCCCGTGGGCGCCGCTCGGCGCGTGGTCGTTCGCCGGCGCTCAGCGCGCGGCGTGCGTCTGACCGAGCCGGTCGACCACGCGGCAGAGCGCCTCGACGACACGCGCGTCGAACTGCGTGCCGGCGCCGCGCTGCAGCTCCTCGACGGCGAAGGTCTGCCCGGGAGCGTTGCGGTACGGGCGATCGGACGTCATCGCCTCGTAGGCGTCGGCGACGAGGATGATGCGCGACTCGGGCGGGATCGCGTCGCCGGCGAGCCCGTCCGGGTAGCCGCGGCCGTCGACGCGCTCGTGGTGGTGGCGCACCCACTGCGCCTCCTGGGGGAGGCCCGCGGCCTGCACGATCTCGAACCCGAGCACGGCGTGCGCCTGCATGACCTTGTACTCGTCGTCGGTGAGCGCGGCGGGCTTGTTGAGGATGTGGTCCGGGACGCCGATCTTGCCGACGTCGTGCAGCAGGCCGGCGAGCCGCATGCGGGCCAGCCGGTCGCCGGTGAAGCCGAGCTCGGTGGCGATCAGCGCGGCGAGCTCGGACACGGTCTGGCAGTGGCTGCGCGTGTACGAGTCCTTCGCGTCCACGGCGCGCGCGAGCGCGGAGGCGAGCGTCTGGGTGTGCCGCTCGTCGACCCGCGGCGCATCGCTCTTCGGGGCCATCTCGACCGTGTAGACCGCGACGTGCTGGCGCAGCGCCTTCGCGCGCAGCAGCGCCATGTCGGCCTCGCGGATGAGCTCGTCGCGGGGGCGCAACGTCTCGGCTTCGGCGATGCCGGCCGTGGCGGTGAAGCCGGGCAGCGCGGCCCGCAGCCGCTGCGCGAACTCGAGCGCGCCCCACGCCCGCGTGTCGGGGAGGATGACGGCGAACTCGTCCCCGCCGATGCGGTAGGCCTGGTCGGCGCCGCGCATCGTCGCGCGCAGCGTGTCGGCGAGCGCGCGGATCCGCTCGTCCCCGGCCTGGTGGCCGTGCGTGTCGTTGAGCGTCTTGAGGTCGTCGAGGTCGACCAGCGCCAGCGCGAGCGGCAGCCCGGTGCGGCTGGCGTGCTGCAGCTCGCGCGCGAGGTCCTCGTGGAAGACCCGGTGGTTGCGCAGGCCGGTCAGCGGGTCCGAGCTGGCCATCTCCGCGAGGCGCTCGAGCTCCGCCGCCCGGGCGGCGCTGAGCCGCCGCCGCTGCGCGCGCAGCAGCAGGCCGAGCAGCGTGAAGATGCACGCCGCGGTGACGATCACGATCATCGCGCCGCGGATGACGGTGTCCAGCTTCGCGCTCGCCTGCTCGCCGAGGCCGCGCGCCCGATCGGTGGCGGCGTCCGCCTCACGGCCGAGCGCGTTCCCGAGGTACGCGGCCAGCGCGCGTGCCACGTCCGCGCTCGCGGAGTCGTCGAACACCGGGTCGGCGAAGCGCCGGTAGGAGTCATGGTCGGACCGCAGGCTCGTCGCGGCGGACCCCGCCTCGGCCAGCGCCGCGTCGACGTCATCCGAGGCCCGCTCGTGCGCGGTCTCGTCGCGCGTGAGCAGCGCGCTCTGCTCGCGGCTGTGGGCGACGTACGCCTCCCGCAGCGCGTAGCTGATGCGGTCGCTGGCCGACGCCTGGCGCGAGGCCGCGGCGGCGCCGCGCGCGTCGATCACCAGCGCGCAGGCCATTCCCAGCACAGCGAGCACGCCGCCCCAGACGGCGACCGTGAACAGTGCTGATGGCCGGCGGACCACGCCTGGGAGATCGTCCGACGGCAAGCGAACTTGAGCGGTCAGCAGGTCAAACTTCGCGCGCCCCGCCCGATCCTGTCGGGCGGCGGCGTCGTGGCGACTCGACGAGCGCCGCCGCGCCGAACGCCAGCAGCGCGATCCCAGGGACCGCCAGCCCGGCGACGGGGTCGAACCTCGTCGTGGCGCGGACCGGCTCGCCACCGGCGCAGCGCGCCCCAGGGGGCCACCAGGAAAGCCCATCCGGAACCGCCGCGCCGTCGCGTGCGCACAGCTCGGCCGCGCGCGATCCCGTGTGCAGGAACAGGAACGTGGCGAGCACGCACACGAGGCCGATCGCGAGCGCCACGCGAGTGCTCATGCGCGATGCGGGTTCGCGGGCATGCGACGCACGTACCCCGGGCCGCGGTCGGCCATGCCCGCGACGCCCGACGGGCGTCAGGCTGCGTGTCACGTTTCGGGACGCAGCGTGAAGCGATGAGTAGTGGCTGATCTGACCCATCTGAGCGACGAGGAGCTGCTGCGGTTGACGCCGCGGCAGGCGGCGGCGTTCGATCAGTTCTACCTGCGCCACGAGCGGTTGGTGCTCGGGTATCTGCGCAAGCGCACGGCGTCGTCGGACGTCGCGATCGACCTGGCCGCCGAGACGTTCGTCGCGGCGCTCGCGTCCGTCAAGCGCTATCGGGCGTCGGAGGGGCCGGCGGTGGCGTGGTTGCTCGGGATCGCGCGGCACAAGCTGTTGCGCTCGATCCAGCGCGGCGAGGTGGAGGCGCGGGCGCGACGCAAGCTGGGCGCGCCGCGGCTGGAGCTGCTCGACGAGCGGCTCGAGCGCGTCGACCAGCTGGGCAGCCGGACGGCGGAGGAACTGCTCGCGCAGCTGCGTCCGCGCGAGGCCGAGGCGGTGCGCGCGCGGGTGATCGAGGAGCTGAGCTATCCGGAGCTGGCGGAGCGCATGCGGTGCTCGGCGCTCGTCGCGCGCAAGCACGTCAGCCGCGGGCTGTTGACCCTGAGAACGATCGTGGAGCACGACGATGTCTGACGTACCGGAGCTGCGCGAGCTCGTCCGGGGCGTGGCCGAGCGCACGGTGCGGCGCCGTCGCCGGTGGCTGGCGCTGCGGCTCGCGATGCCCGCGGCGGTCGCCGCCGGGGCCGCCGGCGTGGTGCTCGCCGGCGGTGACCGGCACCGCGACGAGGTGCCGGCCGTCACCACGCCCGCGCCCACCGAGACGGCTGCGCCCAACCCGTTCACGCCCAGCCGGCGCGACCCGAGCACGCCCGCGGCGACGCTGGACGAGGCGCGTGCCGAGGCGCAGCGCACGCTGGGGATCTTCCGGCGCCCCCCGCGCGCCTCCGATCGCCTCGCTGAGCGCCCGAAGCCGAACTTGCGGCTCGTGCCGCAGCGGGTGGACTGGTCGCTCGCGCGCCGGGTCAAGCGGCGCGACAACTTCGAGGAGTACCTGATGCCCGGCCTGTGGGACGGCAAGCCGGGGCTCTGCACCGTCGCCCGGTCGCGGGGCCGGACGTTCGGCGTCAGCTGCAGTCCCGGCTTTCCGACGCTCGCGTCGCCGATGTGGTCGCGCACCAAGGCGCCCCGCGGCGCCCCGCCGATCTACTTCCTGCTGTTCCCCGACGGCGTCGAGCGCATCACCCTGCACCTGAAGTCCGGGGCGCAGGTCCAGCGCCGGGTCCGGGACAACCGGCTGGAGTTCCAGCAGCGCGGGCTCGACGAGATCACGTGGCGCGACACGACCGGCCGCGAGTACCGCAAGCGGCTGGTCATCTGAACCCTACGCCGGCGGGCCGAGGACGAACGCGCCGGCCAGGTCGCCGCCGGAGCGCTTCCGGCAGCCTTCGGACGTGCGGAACGTGACACGCAGCGGTGCGCGTCGGGCGCTGCGCGGCAGCGGGACGGCGACGCGGTGCCGCCGGCCGTCGGGTGCGCGGATGCTCTTGCTCGCGACCGTCCGCGTGCCGTGCCTGACGCTGACGTTCGTGCGGCAAGGCGGGAAGATGTTGGTGTCGTCCCACTGCAACGCGAAGCGCAGCGCGCTCCCTCGGCGCACGCGCGTCAGGACGAAGAGGTCCACGAGCAGGCGCTCGCAGTCGGCGCCGACGCGCATGTGGGACCCCGGGTCGACCAGCCGGTCCGCTCCGCGGCCGCAGTCGTTGGCTCCACGCGTGCCGCCCGGCTCCAGGCTGTCGGCGCCGTCTCCGCCGCTGAGCCGGTCGCGTCCCGGCCCGCCTTCGAGCCGGTCCGCGCCCGCGCCGCCATCGATGCGGTCGTCGCCGGAGCCGCCCTCCAGGCGGTCGGCTCCGCCGCGGCCGACGATCACGTCGTCCCCGCCGCCGCCGTCGAGCCAGTTGACGCCGTCGGTGCCGGCGAGGCGGTCGTCCCCCGCACCGCCCACGGCGCTCTCGACGTTCGTGACGAGGTCGCCGCCGTCGCGTCCGGGGTCGGCCAGGTCGACCTGCACCGGCGTCGACGTGCCGGCGTACAGCACGCGGTCGAAGGTGCCGTCGCCGCCATCGATCACGTCCGGCTCGAGCGTCGGGCCGCCGTCGCCGTTGAGGACGTCGTCGCCCGCGCCGCCCTGCAGCACGTCACGGCCCGTCCCGCCCCTGAGCACGCCGCTGCCACGGAGGACGTCGTCTCCCGACCCGCCGTCGAGCACGTTGCCGTACTGGTACGGCCCGGACGGGCCTTCGAGCGTGTCGGTGCCGGCCCCGCCGGACACCTCCGCGCTGCCGGCCGTCACGAGCACGTGGTCGTCCCCGTCGGCGACGTCGACCTGGGCGGCGATCGCCGTGTACGGGAGGAGGCACCGCGCGCTCCCGTCGGCCTGCGCCGTGCATCCGGGACCGGGCGTGACGCCGGCCGTGTCGGCGACGATCACCGCGCCGTCCTCGGCGGGCGCGAGCCGCAGGTCGTTGGCCTCGTCACCGCCGCGGACGCGCAGCGCCGACGTGCTGAAGTCGATGCCCTTCTCGTTGACCGACCGCGTCGAACGGACCTCCACGGTCGTCGTCGCCTGTGCCGGCGCGACAAGCACCGCCATCGCAATCATCGTCGCACGAACGAGCACGGGAACCTCAACGGTTCCTCGCGTTCGAAGTTCCGGCGGAACGTTGATCGGCGCGGCGGGCTCGTGAGCGCGCCATGATCGCCCCGTGCGCATGTTCATCGGAGTCGTGACCGCTCTGCTGGCGCTGGCGGCGCCCGCCGCTGCCCAGGACGATGTCGGCCTGCTCAAGGCACTCGGGACGTGGACCCAGCCCTCCGACCCCGCGGACGTGGTCGCGCTGGCCGACGGCACCGCGGTGTTCAGCGCCGAGGACGCGATCCACGGGCGCGAGCTGTGGCGGACAGACGGGACGGCGGCGGGCACGCAGCTCGTGAGCGACCTCGTGCCAGGGCCCGAGGGCTCGTTCCCGGTCGCGCTCGAGGCGGTCGGCGACCTCGCGTACTTCTACACCGTGAACGGCGTCTGGCGAACCGACGGGACCAGCGCCGGCACGCGTCGGCTGGTGGACTTCCGGACGGCTTCCGGGATGAAGGCCCGCACCGCCGCGGCGGAGAACGAGCCGGTCCGACAGCGGTTCCAGCCGCTCGGCGACGGCGTGCTCTTCGTGCAGCCGGACGCCTACAGCGGCGAACCGGAGCTCTGGCACCTGCGCCCCAGCGGTGCGAAGAAGCTCGACCTGTTCGACGACCCGCAGCTGGGGCGGCAGCTCACCGTCAGCGCGGCCGTCGACGGCAAGGTCCTGCTCACGGGCACGTACTCGCAGTACCTCACCGACGGCACCCGCGAGGGCACGCAGGAGGTGTATCCGGGCGTCGGCTTCGCGCCGGTCAAGACCACGGACGGGCACCTGGCGTCGTACGGCTCCGGCGGCAGCCTCGTGGTGCTGCGGCGCGGCGAGACCAAGAGCACCGTCGTCTCGCCGGGGCTCGAGTACGCGCCGCTGCGGGCGATCGGCGACGCCGTCTACTTCGCCGCCGAGGACGGCCTCCGCCGCTGGACGGCCGCCGACGGCGTCACGACGCTCGGCGGCCCGCCGCCCGCGTGGAGCGAGACCGGGGGAGAGCAGGACATCGAGCGCTCCGGCAGCACGATCTTCTGGACCGGGAGCAGTGGGTCGCGGACGCGGCTCGCGCGCTGGGACGGGCAGACCGCCGCGGTCGTGCCCGGGCCCGCGTACGGGCTCACGCGGATCACCGCCGCCGGTCCGGGCACCGTGCTCTTCTGGGCGTACGACGAGCGCGAGGAAGACGGCGAGCGCGTGCTCTGGCTCGCCGGCGCGACCGGCATGCAGCGGGTGCCCGGCGAGGTCCTCCACGGAGACTGGACGTACCGGATGGCCAAGACGCGCAACGGCGTGGTCTATCCGGCCTGGACGGAGCACGGCGATCTCGAGCTGCACCGCTCCGACGGCACACCGGGCGGCACGGGCCAGCTCGGCGACGTCAACCCGCTGCCGAAGGGCTCGGAGCCGTACGGTGCCGCACGGGTCGGCGCGCGGGTCCTGTTCCCGACCGCCGAGCGCGGCGAGCTGTGGGTGACCGACGGCACGGCCGCCGGCACGACGACCGTACGCGCGCTCGACAGCACCGGCGCGCCGCTCGACCCCGTCTGGATGGACTCGGACGGCACCACCGCGTACTTCCTCGGCGGCAACGACCGCCTGCTCTACCAGAGCGACGGCACGGCGGCCGGCACGCGTCCGATCGCCGGGCCCTTCAACGGCTTCCTCGGACTCGGACGAGTCGGCGCCGCGTTCGTGTTCGGCACGGACGGCGAGCTGTGGCGCACCGACGGCACCGCGGCCGGCACCTACTCGCTCGGCGAGACCTACGCGGGCGAGCCCGTGGCCGTCAACGGCGACCGCTCGATGCTGGTCACGAGTGGCTACTGGGACTCGATCTGGACGGACGGGACGCGCACCGCGCGCCTGCCCACCGGCCGCTCGATCGCCGGCGTGGCGGTCCCGGGCGGCTTCCTCGCCGGGATGGAGCTCGGCTCGCCCGACGACTCCACGCTCGGCACCGAGCTCTACCGCCTCGACGAGACCGCCACGCGTGCCGAGCTGCTCGCCGACCTCGAGCCGGGCAAGACCGGCAGCGTCCCGCGCGGCATGACGCGTGCCGGAGACCGGGTCGTCTTCGTCGCCGGGACGTCCGCGTTCGGCACGCGCTGGTACTCCACGGACCTGAGCGGCGGCGGGCTGCAGCCGTTGCCGATCGGGGGCGCCGTCTCGTGGCCCTACGCGTGGGAGACCGGCCGCTACACGTACATCACGGCGTGGAGCAGCGACCCGGACCGGCAGGGGATGACCCTGTACCGCACCGACGGCACCCCGGCCGGCACCGTGGCGCTGCGCTTCTTCCCGTTCGACGACAACGAGCACGCCCCGCTCGACTTCACCGCGTTCGGAGACACCGTCTGGTTCAGCGCGTGGGACCCCGAGCACGGGCGCGAGCTGTGGAAGACCGACGGCACGCCCGCGGGGACCCGGATGGCGGCCGACATCCTGCCCGGCCCGGACTCCTCGGACCCGGCCGACCTGCTGCCGGCCGACGACTTCCTCTACTTCTCCGCCTTCAACCTCGAGCACGGCGCCGAGCCGTGGCGCGTCTGGCGGCCGCGTCCGTCGGCCGAGGCGCCGGGGGAGCCCGCGCCGCCGGTCACGATCGAGCCGCTGCCGGTGCCGCTGCCGCTGCCGCCCGCGGCCGATCAGCCCGCGGCACGCCGCGACACCCTGCCGCTCAAGGTGGAGCGCGCGACCGTCTCGGTCACGGTCAAGCGCCTGCGCGGCGCCGGCGCGCGCAAGCGCTGGCGCGTGTCCGGTCGAGTCGCCGAGTCGGGCTGCAGTGGACGCCTCCGCATCGACGTCAACCGCGGGCAGCGCCGCGTGAAGTCCACCACCGCCCGGCTCCGGCGCTGCCGCTTCGACGCGATCGTGACCACGACCGCGCGCGGACCGCGGCTCACGCTCACGATCCGGACGGTCCCGACGAGCACGCTCGTGGCCGCTCGCTCACGGACGGTCCGCCTGCGCTGACCCCTCACCGCTCTTGCGAGCGGGGTTTCCCCCATAGTCGGTCCGTCGACCGGCGCGTACCGTCGCGGCATGACCGGTGGAGCAACCACAACCGAAAGGCCACTCGCATGCTGAACGTCGTCTTGAGCGCCATCGCGCACGGCACGCAGGTCGGAAGCGAGGGCATCATCGCGATCCTGATCGGGCTGCGTCAGGGGTGAACGCGCGGCGGCGACGACCAAGGACCGCGAAGCAGCCGGTCCCCGGGGTGAGGACCAGTGACTTCGACGGGCGCGACGGTCGTGACGGCGCGGGAGGCTTCGTACACCAGCTACGCCGACCGTACGGAGGTCACCATGAGCATCACCCAGCCCGCCACCATCCCGTCACCGCCCGCCGGGCAGCAGCTCGCGACCGTCCCGATGCGGTTCGAGGTCACGCCGGTTCCCGTCACCGACTTCGACCGCGCGAAGGCGTTCTACCAGCAGCTCGGATGGCAGCTCGACATCGACCATCAGTTCACCGAGCAGGTGCGCGCCGTCCAGCTCACGCCGCCCGGATCGTCCGCGTCGATCCAGTTCCGCCCGGCGGGTGCCGAGCGCCTCCAGCGGCTGTTGTTGATCGTGAGCGACATCGAGGCGGCTCGCACCGAGCTCATCGATCGCGGCATCGCGGTCAGCGACATCTTCCACGCGTTGCCGGGCGAGGCGCCGCAGCCCGGCCGCGACCCTGACGGCCGCTCCTACGTCAGCCACGCCACGTTCGCGGACCCCGACGGCAACCAGTGGGTCTTGCAGGAAGTCAACGAGCGGATTCCCGGGCGAGTCCAGTAGAGCCGCATCGTGACGCGTTGACCCGCACCGGCGTTTGGAGGATCATCGGACCGACCAAGGAGGTCGGTATGGCGAGAATGATGGCCGACTGCCGTCGCTGGCCGAGCGACAGCAACTGCTCCCTCACCATCATCGGTGAGCAGGAGGAGGTGGTTCGGGCCGCCGCGGAGCACGCCGCTTCCGTGCACGGGCATGAGGACACGCCCGAGCTGCGACAGCAGCTGAGCGAGTTCCTGGAGCCGGCCGAGGCGTACTCGAACGCGCCGCGTGCCCCGGAGCCGATGCCGGGCTAGCCCGAGGACGGCGTGCCGCCGCCGGCGGCACGCCGCTGCCCCGCGCGGTCAGCCGGCGATCGCGTCGAGGCGTTCGCGGTCTTGCGCGCTGAGCTCGATCGCTCCGACCGCGACGTTCTCCTCCAGGTGCGCGATGCTGGACGTCCCGGGGATCAGGAGGACGTTCGGGCTGTGCGCGAGCAACCACGCCAGGCCGATCTGCGCCGGGGTCGCCGCGTGCGTGGCTGCGATCTCACGGACGACCGGGTGCCCGTCGACCTTGCCGAAGTCGAGCGGGAAGAAGGGCACGAAGGCGATGCCCCGTTGCGCGCACGCCTGGAGGAGCGCTTCGTCCTTGCGGAACGTCAGCGCGTACTGGTTCTGCACGCACGCGATCTCGACGCCGAGCTCGGCGGCGCGGTCCAGCTCGGCGACGCTGACGTTCGAGAGCCCGATGGCGCCGATCTTGCCGGCGTCCCGCGCGTCCACGAGCGCCGCCAGCCGCTCGTCGAATCCGGGGTCGGGCACCGCGAACAGGCGGAGGTTGACGACGTCGAGCCGCTCCACGCCGAGGCCGATCAGGTTCTCGTCGATGCCCCACGTCAGCTCGGCGGGTGAGAGCGCGGGCAGCCAGGCGCCGTCGGGGCCACGGCGGCCGCCGACCTTGGACACGACGGTCACCTCCGACAGGTCGAACGCCTCGCGCAGGAGCGCGTTGGAGACCCACGGGCCGTAATAGGCGGCCGTGTCGAAGTGGTCGACGCCGAGCGCACGCGCCCGCCGCAGCACAGCGAGCGCCGCGTCGCGGTCGCGCGGCGGGCCGAAGTGGTTGGGACCGGGAAGCTGCATGGTTCCGTAGCCGACGCGGTGCACCGCACGCCCGGCCAGCTCGTAGCTGTGAGTCATGACGCTGATGCTGCGCTAGGTTCAGCCGCCGGACCAGAAGCCCCTTGAACATGGGAGTCACACCACCACCCACGCGACGCTCCGAGCTGGCCGCCTTCCTGCGCTCGCGCCGCGCCCGCATCCGGCCTGAGGACGTCGGGCTGCCGGACGGCGGAACCCGCCGACGGACGCCCGGCCTGCGCCGCGAGGAGCTCGCCGCGCTCGCCGGAGTCGGGGTGTCCTGGTACACGTGGCTCGAGCAGGGCCGCGACATCAACGCGTCGCCGCAGGTGCTCGACGCGATCGCGCGGGCGCTGCGCCTCGACGACGCCGAACGCGGGACGCTGTACGCGCTGGCACGCACCGAGATGCCGCTCGCGACCGAGCCGTCCGACGACGCCGTCGCCGTCGAGCTGGCGCAGCTCGTGGACGCGATGCATCCCCACCCCGCGTACCTGATCGGCCCGATGACGCGGATCCTCGCGTGGAACGACGCCGCCTCCCGGATCTTCGGCGAGGCGTTCGACCAGCCGGCGGAGTCGCGCTCGCTGCTGCACTGGTTCTTCGTCCACCGCCCGGACCCGCAGAACCCGCTCTGGGAGAGCACGGCGCGCGGCACCGTCGCCCGGTTCCGCGCCGAGCACGCGCGCCACGCCGGCGAGCACGACTACGAGCAGCTCGTGGAGTCGCTCAGGGCCCGCAGCGAGCCCTTCGCCCGCTGGTGGGATTCTCGCGACGTCCTCGACGTGCAGCGCGGCACCAAGACGATCGACCACCCGCAGCTCGGGCGCCTGTTCTTCCTCCATGCCCAGACCATTCCGACGGGTGCGCCGGAGCTCCGCCTGACCGTCTACGGCCCGGGGGATGACGCCACCCGCCGGGCGTTGGCGCGGCTCTAGCTCCGTACGGCGTCGAACTTCGCGATCGCGTCGGCAGTGACCGGCGTGAAGAAGTTGACGAGGTTGCCATCGGGATCGCGGAAGAGGATCGAGCGGTTGCCCCACGGCATGGTGGTCGGCGCCTGCACCCAGTCGCTGACGTGTGGCTGGAGGCGCTCGTGCTCGGCGTCGACGTCGTCGACGCGGAACTCGATGATCGCCGAGTGGTTGTCGGCGGGCCGGGCCGAGCCCTCACCGAACAGGGCGGTGGTCGACGTGTGCCCGATGGCGAGCGTGCCGGCGGCGGTCTGCAGCTCGACGAACACGGGGGTGTAGCGGACGGGGGTGACACCCGTCGCGAGCTCGTAGAAGCGAGCCGCCCGGTCGACGTCGTCGGTGATGATCCGGATGGAGACAAGGTTCACAGTGCGGCTCCTGTTCACGAGTAACGCTACGGTACCGTAGCGTAGCGTTTGTCATCGTGTCGTGGACGTGGTCGACGCCGGGAACATGGATGCGCGGGTTCGTCGCTCGCGCGAGCGCGTGCTCGCCGCGTCGTTCGACCTGCTCAGCGAGGGCGGCGTCGGTGGGTTCAGCGTCGACGAGGTGTCGCGACGGTCCGGGGTGGCGAAGACGACGATCTACCGGCACTGGCCGTCCCGGGAGGCGCTCGTGCTCGAAGCCGCGGCGCGGATCAGCGCCCAGGAGCCCGTGCCGGACACGGGCACGCTGGAGGGCGATCTGACCGCGCTGCTGGTGAGCCTCGGAGCGAAGCTCACCAGCGCCCGCTGGTCGAGCGTGGTGCCGTCGCTCGTCGACATCGCGGAGCGCGATGCGGACTTCGCCGCGCTGCACAGCCGGATCCAGCGCGGGCACGCGTCGTCGTTGCGAGCCGTCCTGGAGCGCGCCGTCGAGCGGGCCGAGCTGCCGGCGGATGCCGACGTGCCCGGCCTGATCTCGGCGCTGATCGGCCCGCTGTACTACCGCCGGTGGTTCTCGCGCGAGCCGATCGACGCGCCGTTCGTGACCCTGGTCGTCGACGGCGTGCTGGGTGGCGGCGTCAGGCCGGCTGCGCGGCGGCCTCGGGACCCTGCTCGGCCGCGGCCGGGTCCATCCACATGACCTGCCAGCCGTGGCCGTCCGGGTCGAAGAAGCTGCGCGAGTACATGAAGCCGTGGTCCTCCGCGCCGTCCGCCTCGGTGGCGCCGGCGGACAGGGCGGCCGCGCTGACGCTGTCGACCTCGTCCCGCGAGGCGACGCTGAAGCAGTAGAGGGCGAGCGCGTGGGTGCTCGGATCGGCCATCGGCAGCTTCGAGAACTCGGCGAACTTCTCGCGGGTGAGGAGCATGAAGAAGGACTGCTCGCCCACGAGCATGCACGCGGCCGTCTCGTCGCTGAAGAGCGGGTTGAAGGTGAAGCCGAGCGTCGTGAAGAAGGCCTTGCTGCGCTCGAGGTCCGCAACCGGAAGGTTCACGAACAGGTTGCGGCCGGGATGGGTGGACACGGTGGGGCTCCAGTCGATGGTTCGATGACGTACGTGACCGAAGACCGGGTCACTCGTCGAAACTCATCGGTGGGATCACCACTGGGTCGGCGCGTAGTCCTTGAGGAAGACGCCGTGCACGTCCTCACCGGCCTCGCCGCGGACGATCGGGTCGTAGACGCGGGAGGCGCCGTCGATCAGGTCGAGCGGGGCGTGGAAGCCCTCGTCGGCGAGGCGGAGCTTGGTGGTCTGCGGGCGCTCGTCGGTGATCCAGCCCGTGTCCACGCTGGTCATCAGGATGCCGTCCGTGGCCAGGAGCTCGTGCGCGCTCGTGCGGGTCAGCATGTTCAACGAGGCCTTGGCCATGTTCGTGTGCGGGTGACCGGGCCCCTTGTAGCCGCGGCCGAAACTGCCCTCCATCGCGGACACGTTGACGATGTAGGTGCGGCGCGCGGGCGACGCCGCCAGCGACGCGCGCAGGCGGTCGATGAGGATGAACGGGGCGACCGTGTTGCAGAGCTGGACCTCGAGCATCTCGACCGGGTCGACCTCGCCGACGCGCTGGGTCCAGCTGTTGTGATCGACGTCGTCGGGCACGAGGCCGCCGGCGTCCACGGCGGTCGAGCGGGCCGTGAGGGCGAGCGTGGTCACCGGGTGCAGGTCGTGCGCGTCGCCGAGCTCGAGCACGTCCGGTCCAGGCGGGAGCGCGTCGGCCTCGCCGGCGACCAGCAGCGCGTAGGCGTCGGGCGAGCGACGGACGGTCTGCGCCGCGTTGTTGATGAGGATGTCGAGCGGGCCCTCGGCGGCGACCGCCTCGGCCAGCGCCATGACCTGGCCTGGCTGGCGCAGGTCGATGCCGACGATCTTCAGGCGGTCGAGCCACTCCGGGCTGTCGGACATGGCCGCGAACCGGCGGGCGGCGTCCTTGGGGAAGCGGGTCGTGATCGTCGTGTGGGCGCCGTCGCGCAGCAGCCGCAGCGCGATGTACATGCCGATCTTCGCGCGGCCGCCGGTGAGCAGCGCGCGGCGGCCGGTGAGGTCAGCACGGGCCTCGCGGCGCTCGCGGTTGAGCGTCGCGCACTCGGGGCACAGCTGGTGGTAGAAGCCGTCGACCTCGGTGTACTTGCGCTTGCACTGGTAGCACGGCCGGGCCCGGATCAGCGTGCCGGCGGTGGCGCCCGCGACGGTCGTGAGCTCGATGCCGCGCGTCTCGTCGTCGATCCGGCCCGGGGCCGCCGTGGCGGTGGCGGCGAACACGGCGCGGTCGGCGGCGGCGACGGCGGCCCGGCGTTCGGCGCGGCGGCGCTCCTTCACGGTCTTGAAGAGCTTCGCGGTCGCGCGGCGCACGGCCACCGCCTGCGGATGCTCGACCGGCAGCGCTTCCACGCGGGCGAGTACGGCCAGGCACCTCTCGAGGTCTTCGGCGTCGATCTCCATGAGCAGCGAGGGGACACGGTACGAAGCGAGGGCAGGCGTAGACGCTCGCACATGCACCAGCGCCTTTCAGCCATTCACACGCTCACGCCGACGCGGTTCCATACGTCTCATGGACCTACGAGCGGCGTCACTGGTCGGAGCGACCTTCACGATGGGCCTGGTCACGGGTGCGTTCGCGCTGTACGCGCACGCGATCATGCCGGGCCTGAAGACGACGGACGACCGGACGTTCGTGGCGGCGTTCCAATCGATCGACCGGGCGATCATCAACCCGTGGTTCATGCTCACCGGGTTCGCGGGGGCGCTCGTGCTGACCGCGGTGGCGCTCGTCACCCAGCTCGGGAAGGACCCGCTCCCGTACGTGGCCGCCGCGCTCGCGCTCTACGTCGTGGTCGTCGTGATCACGGTCGCCGTGAACGTCCCGCTCAACGACGCGATCAAGGCTGCGACGAACCTCGACGACGCCACCGCGATCCGCGAGCGCTTCCACGAGGCGCGCTGGGCCGCGTTCAACCTCGTGCGGGTCGTCGCGTCCTCCCTGGCGTTCCTGCTGCTCGCGTACTCGCTGGTCGTCTACGGCCGCAGCGCCTGAGCGCGGCGCGTGTGCTCGACCCACGCCCGCGCGCCCATCCGCTCGTTCATGGCGACCGCGTCGGCGAAGTGGCGCTCGGCGTCGTCGTGGCGGCCGAGCAGCGAGGCGAGCAGGCCGAGCGGGCGGCTCGTCGAGTCCAGGGCGAGCTCGGGCACGGCGACCGCGTTGTGGTCGGCGTAGGGCTCGAGCAGGTCGTAGAGGACGGCGCCGGCGTCGGCGTCACCGATGATCGCGCACGTCTCGGCGAGCAGGCAGAGGCTGACGAACCACTGCTCGTCGACGTGCCAGTCGGCCAGGTCGTGCCCGAGCAGCTCGTCGACGAGCTCGGCGGCCTCGTCGCCGCGGTCCAGGAACGCGAGCGCGTGCGAGACGACCGCGCCGTGGACCAGGGGAGAGGGGAAGTCGTGCTCGCGGTCGCGCACCTCGAGCAGGTACGCCTCGAGCCCACCGCACTCGCGGCAGAGGATGAAGCGCTGCAGGGTCCGCGCGGCCTGCGCGTTCCAGGCCAGCGTCGGAGCACCGATCTCGTGCGCCCGCGCGATCAGCGCCGGCGCCTCCTCGAAGCGGCCCTGCGCGAGCGCGAGCGTCGCGTGCGCGGCCGCCAGCATCCACTGCTGGGCGGGCTGGCGCAGCTCGGCCGCCACGCGCGCCATCTCCGTCAGCTCCCGGGCGCGGCGGTCGGGGTCACCGAGCTCCCACGACGCCCAGAACGCGTGCTCGTGCCCGTCGAACTCGCGCTCGCGGTCCCCCGCGCGGACGGCGAGCTCGACGATCTCGCCCGCGTTGGCCAGGCGCGCCTGCGCGGTGTGCGGGGCGTGCAGGGCCGACTCGGCGGCCGTCAGCGCGGACGCGATCGTCACCGGATCGCCGATCCGGCGGGCCATCTGGATCGCCTCGTCCATCAGCACTTCGCGGCGCGCGCGGGTCGGCCCGTGGCGGAGCGCGGCCGCGAGCCGTGACAGCAGCCGCACGCGCAGCTCGCTGTCGTGCGTCCCGACCGCGACCAGGCCCTCCTCCAGCAGCGGCACGAGCCGCTCGTCGGTGAGCCCGTGCGCCCACAGGAAGCGTCCGCCGTATCCGGCCGTCGCCCGCGCCAGCAGCTGCGGCAGGCCGGCGCCGCGCGCGAGCTCGGCCGCCCGCATGAAGGTCGCCTTCGCGCCGCCGTCGTCGCCGCGCCGGCCCTGCGCATCACCGAGCGCGAGCAGCAGCCCGCAGCGCTCCTCGGGCGTGGCCCGGGCGCTCGCGTCCAGCGCCAGCGCGTACAGGCGCACCGCCTCCTCGTAGGCGAGCAGCGTGACGGCGCGCGCACCGGCCCGCGCGGCGTAGTGGACGGCGCGCTCCGGGCCGTCGGCGGCCGCCGCCTCCGCGAAGTGGTGGGCGAGCTCGGCGAGGTGCGGGTCGAGGTCGGCGGCGTGCACCGCCTCGATCGCTTCGCCGACGCACCGGTGCAGCTCCACGCGGCGGGCGCGCGAGAGCCGCTGGTAGGCGGCGTCGCGGATCAGCGCGTGCGCGAACCGCAGCCGGCCGATCGCCCCGGGCACGTCGGAGACCACGCGGGCGTCGGCGGCCTCGTCGAGCAGCTCCAGGACCGTGGCGGTGCCGCGCTCGCACGCGCGTGCGAGCACCTGCAGGTCGAACTCGCGCCCGAGCACCGACGCGGTCGTCAGCACGGCGTTGCAGTCGTCGGAGAGGTGCCGGAGCCGGCGGCCGATCGTCTCGCGCACGCTGTTCGGGATCGCGAGCTGACCCTCCTTGTCGAGCAGCCGCACGATCTCGCCGACGAACAGCGGGTTGCCCTCCGTCTCGGCGAACACCGCCGCGCCCATCGCGCTGACGGTCGGCGCGGCGAGCGCGATGTAGCGGGTCACGTCGTCGGCGTCGAGCCCGCGCAGCGTGAGCCGCCGCGTGACCGGCTCGCGCGTGAGCTCGGCCACGGCGGCGTCGAGCGGCTCCACGACGGTGGGGTCCACGTCGCGGTAGGCGCCGACCACCATCACGCGGCTGCGCGCGAGCTCGCGCGCGACGAACTGGAGCAGCAGCAGCGACGGCTCGTCCGCCGCGTGCAGGTCGTCGAGGATCAGCACGAGCGGCTGCTCGTCGGCGACGTGCTTGAGGAACGCCGTCAGCGAGTCGAACAGGCGGAAGCGCGCGCCGTCGGACTCGACCGCGCTCACCGGCGGCAGCTCGTCGAGCACGTCCCGCAGCTCCGGCAGCAGCTGCGCGACGTCCGCCGCGCCCGGCCCGAGCTGCGCGCGCAGCACGTCCGGCTCCACCCGGCGCACGTACGCCCGCAGCGACTGCACCCACGGCCAGTACGCGGGCGCGCCGCCCGCCTCCCAGCAGCGGCCGACCAGCACGAGGGCGCCGTGCGCCCGCGCGTGCGCGCTGAGCTCTTCGGCGAGCCGGCTCTTGCCGATGCCGGGCTCGCCGACCAGGAGGAACAGCCGGCCGTGCCCGGCGGTGACCTCGTCGAGCCCGGCCGTGAGCTCGGCCAGCTCGGCCTCCCGGCCGACGAACGCGCCCGCCGCGGTCGGCTCCGGGGTGGCGGCGGTGGCCACACGCGCGAGGTCGAGCCGCGGGTCCTGCGTGAGGATCGCCCGCTCGAGCTCGCGCAGCCGCTCGCCCGGCTCGATCCCGAGCTCCTCCGCGAGCGTCGCGCGCGCCGCGCGGTAGGCCTGGAGGGCGTCGGCCTGACGGTCGCTGCGGTACAGCGCGAGCATCAGCTGCGCGCGGAAGCGCTCGCGGAACGGATGCGCGGCGACGAGCCGCTCGAGCCGCTCGACGAGCGGCGCGTGATGTCCGAGCTCGAGCTCGGCGTCCGCCAGCAGCTCGAGCGCGTCGACGTGCAGGTCCTCGAGCCGCGCGATCGCGCGCTGCGCCGGCGCCTCGAAGGTGAGGTCGGCGAGCGGCGCGTCCCGCCACAACGCCAGCGCACCTTCGAGTGTGGACGCGGCGCGGGCCGCGCGGCCCTCGGCCAGCTCGGCGCGCGCCTCCGCGAGGAGCCGCTCGAAGCGGTGCGCGTCGAGCTGCTCGGGGGCGACCCGCAGCTCGTAGCCGTGCTCGCGCGTGGTGACGCCGCCGTCGGGGCCGAGCGCCTTGCGCAGGCGGGAGATGTACACCTGGACGGTCTTCGCGGCGGTCGCCGGCGGGCGCGCGCCCCACAGCTCGTCGATGATCCGGTCGGCGCTGAGCGTCTCGTTCGCGTGCAGCAGCAGGACGGCCAGCAGCGCCCGTTGGCGCGCCCCGCCCACGGTCAGTGAGTGGTCGTCGGCGTGGACTTCGAGCGGTCCGAGGATGCGGAATTCGATGCCCAGTACCGCGACGCTACCTGAGTCGTTGTTACCGCGCTGAAACCGTGCCCCGAGACGATCCGCGGCGCTTCCTCCCCATCTGCATCGGAGCTCTCCCCAATGTCACTCACGTTCGAGACCGTTGATCTCGCAGCGGTCAAGCGCAAGCAGCAGGCCATGTGGTCCAGCGGTGACTTCGGCGTCATCGCCTCGCTCATCCACATCGTCGCCGAGCGCCTCGTCGACAGCGCCGACCTCGTCGCCGGCTCCCGCGTCCTGGACGTCGCCGGCGGCACCGGCAACGCCGCCATCGCCGCGGCGCGCTGCGGCTGCGACGTCACCTGCACTGATTACGTCCCCGCCCTGCTCGAGCGCGGCCGCGAGCGCGCGAACGCGGAGGGCTTCGACATCACCTTCGCCGAGGCCGACGCCGAGGCGCTGCCGTACGCCGACGGCACGTTCGACGCCGTCACGTCCGTGTTCGGCGTGATGTTCGCGCCGCACCAGCACCAGGCCGCCTCCGAGCTCGTCCGCGTGTGCCGCCCCGGCGGCCTGATCGCGCTCGCGAGCTGGACGCCCGACGGCTTCCTCGGCGAGCTGTTCCGCGCGACCGCCGCGCACGTCCCGCCGCCCGTCGGCGTGTCGTCGCCGCTGTTCTGGGGCAGCGAGGCGGGCGTCGCCGAGCTGCTCGGCGATGACGTCGACTCGATCAGCACCCGCCGCCGCATGTTCATGTGGCGCTTCCGGGACGCGGCCGAGTTCATCACCACCATGCGCACCTACTACGGCCCGACCCTGAAGGCCTTCGAGGCCGTCGGCGAGGCCGGGGCCGAAGCGCTCGAGCGCGACCTGATCGCCGTCGTCGAGCGCTGCGCCCGCCGTCGCGACGGCGGCATCGCCGTGCCGGCCGAGTACCTCGAGGTCGTGGGCGTCCGCCGCTGAGTCGGTCAGGCGGCGGCGCGGCACGTCAGACTCCCGCGGAATGATCCGCACTGCCCTGCTCGCCGCCGTCCTGCTCCTCACCGTCCCGACGGCCGCGCAGGCCGCGACGAAGCGCGTCTACTTCACGAAGGGGGAGCAGCTCGCGTACGTCGAGCGAGACCTCCCCGCCGGAATCGAGCCGGCGCTGAAGGCGTTGCTGGCGGGGCCACCGCCCGGCTACGGCACGACGCTGCCCGCCGGCCTCACGGCCAAGGTCAGCGGCCGGAGGATCGACTTCACACCGAACCTGAAGCCGTACGCGGCGCTCGCGCAGGTCGTCTACACGACGGCCTCCGGCGAGGACGAGGTGACGATCGACGGGAAGACGTACACACGCGAGGACTTCGGCCCGAAGCGGTACGTCGAGCCGGAGCCGCCCGCCCGCAAGCAGCCCGCGCCCGCCGACCCGCGGCAGGTGCAGACGAAGCTGGCCGCGCTCGGCTACCTGCCGACGAGCGCCGTGAACGGGTCGTTCGACTACCGGACCATGCAGGCGGTGCTCGCCTTCCAGGCCTGGAGCGGGCTCGAGCGCGACGGGGTCGTCGGGCCCAAGACGCTGGCCAAGCTCCAGTCGGCGGGCCGGCCGCTGCCGCTGGACCGCACGAGCAAGGGCCGCCGCGTCGAGATCTACCGGTCGCAGGGCGTCGTGCTGCTGATCCGGGACGGCCGCGTGGTGCGGGCGATCCACACCTCGACCGGGATCGGCGGCGACAGCCCGGACATCGGCACCCCGCCCGGCAAGTGGAAGATCTACCGCAAGGAGGTCAAGTCCTGGTCGGTGCCGTACAAGACGTGGCTGCCGTACGCCTCGTACTGGAACGCCGGCTGGGCGCTGCACGGCTACGCCGACGTGCCGGCGCGGCCCGCCTCCCACGGCTGCGCGCGGCTGCCGATGCCGGAGGCGAAGTACGTCTACGACTTCCTGTCGATCGGGACGCCCGTCCAGGTCATCTAGCGGTCGACGCGGGTACGCGGGCGCCGGCCGCGAGCCACGACTCGAGCACCGCGGCGAGCGGCCCTTCGTCGAGCGGCACGCTGGAGACGACGTGGTCGCACTCGAAGAGCAGCGCCGGGCCGTCGCCGAGCTGCAGGGCCCGCCCGCGGTCGAGCTCGGCCCGCGCGCGCTCGCCCCGGCCGGGACGGCGGAGCTCCTCGAACACGCGCGCCGGGTCCGCCCCGACGCGCAGGGCGACGTCGACGAGCACGCCCCGTCCGAGCCGCGGTGCGCGGTGCAGCTCGACCGCGATCGGCACCGCCTGCCTGGGCGCCGCGGCCCGCAGCGCGCAGAACGCCCGCGCCGAGCGCTCGGAGTCCGGCCCGAGGCCGAAGCGGGCGACGGCCCCGCCGGCGTGCACGGCGGCGAACGTCACGCGGTCGCGGTGCGAGCGCCACAGCTCGAGCACCGCGGGCGCCGCGGCGGCGCTGCGCGCGCAGTACGGGTCGAACACGAACGTCAGGGTCGGCGCCATGCCCCTAGGATCGACCCTGCCCGGACCGCCGACCATCGGGTTTTCCCACGTGACCGACCTTCCGCTCGCCGAAGCCCTGATGGCCAGCCTCGCCGACGCCGTCTACTTCGTCGACGCCGCGGGCGAGGTCAGCTTCGTCAACCCGGCGGCGCTGACCGTGCTCGGCTACGACGACGAGCTCGAGCTGCTCGGCGTCGACAGCCACTCCACGATCCACTCCCACCACCGCGACGGCAGCCCGTTCCCCGCCGACGAGTGCCCGCTGCTGCGCCCGCGCACGACGGGGGAGACGGTGCGCGTCGAGCTCGACTGGTTCATCCGCCGCGACGGGTCGTTCGTGCCGGTGAGCTACGTCTCGTCGCCGATGGCGACGCCGGACGGCCGCGGCGCCGTCGTCGTCTTCCGCGATGTCAGCGAGCGGCTCGCGGCCGAGGAGGTCAGCCTCTCCCGCGCGCGGATCATCCAGGCGGCGGACGAGGAGCGCCGGCGGATCGGGCGGGACCTGCACGACGGCGCGCAGCAGCGGCTCGTGTCGCTGTTGATCAGCGTCGAGCAGGCGCGGCGGGACCCGGCGCACGCGCCGGACGCGCTCGCCCGCGCGGCCGCCGAGGCCCGCCAGGCGATCCAGGACCTGCGCGACCTCGTCAACGGAGTCCATCCGCTCGTGCTCACCGACCGCGGCGTGGCCGTCGCGCTGGAGGAGCTGACCGCGAGCGCACCGATCGCGGTGCACCTGGACGTCACCGAGGAGCGCTTCGCGCCCGCGGTCGAGGCGGCCGCCTACTTCACGGTGGCCGAGGCGCTCACGAACGTGTTCAAGCACGCAGGCGCCACCCACGCCGAGGTCACGGTCCGCCGGGACGGGGACACGCTCACGATCGAGGTCGACGACGACGGCCGCGGCGGAGCCGATCCGGCGAAGGGCTCGGGCCTGCGCGGCCTGCAGGACCGGCTCGCCGTCCTGCACGGGTCGCTCGAGGTGGCCGACCGCCGCGTGCGCGGCGTGGTCCCGCTAGCGGGCGGCGCGTAGCAACGCCAGCACCGCCAGGACGCGCTGGTTCTCGGCGCGGTCGCGGGCGATGCCGAGCTTGCTGAAGATCGACGTCACGTGCTTCTCGACGGCCGGTGGCTGCACGGTCATCCGCTCCGCGATGCCGGTGTTGGACAGCCCTTCGGCCATCAGCGCGAGCACCTCGCGCTCGCGGGGCGTGAGCGCCTCCAGCGGGTCCTCGCGCCGGCGCCGGCCGAACATCCGCGCCACGACCTCCGGGTCCAGCGCCGTGCCGCCCTGCGCCACCGACCGCACCGCGTCGACGAAGTAGCCGAGATCAGCGATCCGGTGCTTGAGCAGGTAGCCGACGCCGCGCTCGTCGTCGCCGAGCAGCTCGGTGACGAAGCGCTCGACCAGGTGCTGCGAGAACACCAGGACGCCGACGTCGGGCTGCTCGCGCCGGATCTCGATCGCGGCGCGCAGGCCGTCGTCGGTCAGGTCCGGCGGCATCCGCACGTCGATGATGGCCACGTCCGGCTTGTGGCCGCGGACCCGCCGCAGCAGGTCAGGCGCGTCGGCGGCGCGCGCGACGACCTCGATCCCGGCCTCTTCGAGCACGCGGGCGACGCCTTCGCGGAGGAGCAACTCGTCGTCGGCGATCACGGCGCGCAGCGCGGACATGCCGTCGAGTATGTCGGGCCGCCCCCCTTTCTCATCTTCTTATAGTGGCGATCTGGCTCTGCAGCAGGCTTGACGGCGGCTCTCATGAGAGCTACCGCCCTGTCGGTCGGGTCGACCTTGACAGCGCTAACCGTGTAAGCAGATAGTTGCGTCGGGTCTGATACGCGCTTCTGGCGCGTTGTCATACAAAAGGGTTCAGGGCAGCACGACGGCGCCGTCCGAGCGCCGCCGATGGCCCCTGTCCACAGAGGAGAACGCATGAAGAGGAGAGGGGTGGGTGCGGCTCTGCTGAGCCTCGCCCTGGTCGCGCCGGCCACCGCGCAGGCGCAGCCGAAGGCCGCACCGGCCGATCCGTACAAGGTGCTCGTCGTCACGAGCACCCAAGACGCGCTGGCGACGGCGGGCATCGACGCCATCACGCAGGCCGTCGGCAGCGCCGGCACCGTCACCGCGCCGGCTCCGGCCGACGTGGGCGCGCAGTTCACGCCGCAGGGCCTCGACGCGTACCGCACCGTCGTGTTCCTGAACACGGGCCAGGCGAGCCCGCTCAACGACGCCCAGCGCGCGAACTTCGAGGCGTACTTCAAGAAGGGCGGCGGCTTCGTCGGCGTCGGCTCCGCCGTCGAGACCGACTCGAGCTGGTCGTTCCTCACCAGCGCGCTCGGCACGCGGTCGTCGGGCCGCACCGCCTCGCAGTCGGGCACGGTGAAGGTCTTCGACCGCGTGCACGACGCGACCAAGAACCTGCCCGAGTACTGGGACCGCACGGAGTCCTGGTACAACTTCGCCAAGGACGTCCGCGGCCAGTCGCACGTGCTCGCGACGGTCGTCGAGGACCCGTTCGGCCCGCAGCCGGGCGGCAACACGCTCGACGGCATCGCCGGCGGCACGATGGGCGCCAACCACCCGGTGTCCTTCTGCAAGGACTTCAACGGCGGCCGCTCGTTCTACACCGCGCTCGGCACCGCCGCGGGCTCGTTCGACGCGCAGCTGCGCGAGCACCTGAAGGGCGCGATCAGCTGGGCGGCCGGCCAGAGCGATCCGACGTACAGCGACTGCGGCGCGACCGTCCTCAACAACTACCAGCAGGTCAAGGTCTCGGGTCCGCCGAACCTCAACGAGCCGATCGGCTTCGACCAGCTGCCGGACGGCCGCATCATCCAGACCGCGCGCCGCGGCGAGCTGCGGCTGCACGACCCGGTCAAGGGCACGACGCAGGTGATCGCCGACTTCTCGAGCACCAGCGTCCCGCTGACGCAGCGCATCTACACCAACTCCGAGGACGGGCTCTACGGCCCGGCGGTGGACCCCAACTTCGCCACCAACCACTGGGTGTACCTGTACTACGCGCCGCAGACCGTCACCGACGTCAAGCTGTCCGACGGCACGGTCGTCACGCAGACGACGCCGAACACGACGCCGCCCGCGAGCGCCCCGTCCAAGACGGCCTGGGACCCGTACGTGGGCTACTTCCAGCTCTCGCGCTTCAAGTTCATCGACGGCGACGGCACCAACCCGCCCAAGCTGGACCTGGGCTCCGAGCAGCAGATCCTGCGGGTGTCCAACAACCGCCAGGCGTGCTGCCACGTCGCCGGTGACATCGACTTCGACGCCCACGGCAACCTGTGGTTCGTCACGGGCGACGACACCGAGGCCAACGGCGTCAACGGCGGCGGCTTCGGCCCGATGAACGACCAGCTCACCGACGAGCAGCAGACGGTCCGCAACACCAACGCGACCGGCGGCACGTTCACGCTGTCCTTCAAGGGCCAGACGACCGCTCCGCTGCCGTACAACGCGACGACCGCCCAGGTCGACGCGGCCCTCGAGGCGCTCTCCACGATCGGTGTCGACAACGTGCAGACCTCCGGGTCCACCACGTCCACCACGGCCAACACGGGCAACGTGAACGTCTACTTCCGGCGCGCGCTGCAGCAGGCCGACCAGGAGCAGATCACCATCAACGGCGCCGGCCTGACCGGCAACTCACCGACGGCCACGGCCGCGACCGTGCAGCAGGGCGGCTGGTTCATCAACCCGATCGGCGACACCCGCCGCGGCGCCGCCAACACGAACGACCTGCGCGGCAAGGTCAACCGCATCAAGGTCAAGGACGCGATCGCCGCCGCCGACCAGAACAAGGCCGACTTCGGCTCGGGCGGCGCGTACACGATCCCGGCGGGCAACCTGTTCCCGCTGCAGAGCGGTCAGCCGCAGGCGAAGACCCGTCCCGAGGTCTACGCCATGGGCTTCCGCAACCCGTACCGGATCCAGGTCGACGAGAACGACGTCGCGTACGTGACGGACTACTCGCCCGACTCGCAGGTGCCGCAGCGCGGGCGTGGCCCGGCCGGCGCCGGCCGCGTCGAGATCGTGCGCAAGGCGGCCAACTACGGCTGGCCGATGTGCGTCACGAGCAAGGTGTCGTACTACAAGTGGAGCTACTCCGAGTTCGCGGCCAACTACAACCCGGCCAGCCCGGCGATCGGCGTGCCGCTCAACGACCCGCCGCAGAAGTGGGACTGCGACTCGGCCACGCCGCACAACGACTCCAAGTGGGTGCGGGACGGCGGCCCGGCCAACGAGCCCGGCCTGCAGATCCTGCCCCCGGTGACCGACGCGGACATCTGGTACTCGTACCGCGACAACAACGCGTCGGCGCCGCTCGGCACCCCGTGCGCGGCCTACGCGGACCCGACGCCGGGCCCGATCGCGCCCGGCTCCACGTCGGAGTGCCCGCGCCTGTTCCCGGAGCTCTACACGGGTGGCGTCGGCCCGCACGGCGCGGCCAAGTACCACTTCGACCCGGCGAACCCGAACACCGCCAAGTTCCCGCCCTACTACGACAACTCGATCGTGCTGGGCGAGTTCACGCAGGACACCCTGCGCGAGATCAAGACCGACTCGCAGAACCGCATCTTCAAGATCAACGGCCTCCTCGACTGCGGTCAGGTGTCCGGCGTCGGCGGCGCGGCGAGCGTGTTCAACTTCGAGTGCGACAACCCGGAGGACCTGCAGTTCGGGGCCGACGGCGACCTGTACCTGCTCACGTACGGTGACGGCTTCTTCGCCATCAACCAGGACGCCGGCATGTACAAGTGGGAGTACGTCAAGGGCCAGCGCTCCCCGAAGTCGGTCATCAAGACCAACCGCACCGACGGCGCGCTGCCGCTCACGGTGCAGTTCGACGGCAGTGGCTCGAGCGACCCGGACCCGGGTGACTCGATCCGCTACGAGTGGGACTTCGGCGACGGCTCGGCCATCTCCGAGGAGGCCAGCCCGAGCCACGTCTACGCCAAGGCCGGCCGCTACACCGCCGTCCTGACGGTCACCGACTCGTCGGGCAAGAAGACGGCGTCGAGCACGGTCATCACCGCGGGCAACACCAGCCCGACGATCACGGTCGAGGCGCCGCTCGACGGCGGCCTGTTCTCGTTCGGCGACACGATCCAGTACAAGGTCACGGTCACCGATCCCGAGGACCCGTCGATCGACTGCAAGGACGTCACGGTGACGTTCGTCCTCGGCCACGACACGCACGGCCACGCCGAGAACAGCGCCACGGGCTGCACGGGCTTCCTGCAGACCAACCGCGACGACGTCGACCACGGCGGCAACGTCTTCGGCGTCATCAGCGCGACGTACGCGGACAAGGGCGGCTCGGCCGGCCAGGCGCCGTCGCTGGAGACCACCAGCCAGGTGCAGATCCGCCAGAAGCACCAGGAGGTCGAGCACGTCGTCACGCAGTCCGGCACGGCGACGGCGGCCAACACCGACAACGGCGCGGGCGTTCACCGCTCGAGCCTCACCGCCGGTGACTGGCTGCAGCTCAACGGCGCGTACAACCTGCAGCAGATCAACACGGTGTCGTTCCGCGTCGCGGACGCCGCCGCCGGCCGCACGGCAGGGTCCCCGCTGGCCGCGGTCGAGGTCCGCGCCGACGCGATCGACGGCCCGCTCGTGACCACCGCCAACCTCGTCTCCACGGGCGGCACGGGCACCTGGACCACCCAGACGTTCCCGATCAGCCTGAGCGGCAGGCACAACCTGTTCCTCGTGTTCCGCGCCGTCACGGGCGGGGCGACGGGCAACAACCTGTTCAACCTCAACTGGGCCGAGTTCGGCGGCAACGGCATCACGGTCGTCCAGACCAACGCCGCCGGCGACGTGGGCGGCAGCGTGCCCGCGACGCTCGCCCTGAGCCTGGGGGCGCCCGCGACGTTCGGCGCGTTCACGCCGGGCGCGGAGAAGACCTACACGGCCAAGACGGACGCGACGGTCATCTCCACCGCGGGTGACGCGACGCTGAGCGTGTCCGACCCCGGCCATCTCACCAACGGGGCGTTCTCCCTGCCGCAGCCGCTGCAGGTGGCGCTCTCGAAGTCCACGTGGACCGGCCCGACCTCCAACGAGAAGGTCGACGTCCTGTTCACGCAGAAGATCGGTGCCAACGACGCGCTCCGCACCGGGGCGTACTCGAAGACGCTGACCTTCACGCTGAGCACGACTCAGCCGTAGTCCGCCGCCGGCCGGCGCGCCTCAGTGCGCGCCGGCCAGCTGGCCCGAGAGCGTCGTGTGCAGCGCTTCGCTCTCGGCGCTCAGGCCGGTGATCTCCACGGCGGTCCCGTGCCGGCCGTAGTGCGTCTCGATCGCGTCGAGCGCCGCGACGGCCGACGCGTCCCACACCTGGGCGCGCGACAGGTCGACGATCACGCGCGGCGGGTCGCCCGCGAAGTCGAACGCGTCGATCAGCTCCTGGTCGGACGCGAAGAACAGCTCGCCGGTGACGGAGTAGAAGGCGGTCGTCCCGTCGGGGTCCTCGACCCGCTCGACCTGCACGAGGTGCGCCGCGCGCCGGGCGAACAGCACCATCGCCGTGAGCACGCCGAGGCCGACGCCGATCGCGAGGTTGTGCGTGGCGACGGTGGCGGCGACCGTGACGAGCATGATCGCGGTCTCGCCCGCGGGCAGCCGGCGCAGCGTGGCCGGCGCGATGCTGTGCCAGTCGAAGGTGGCGACGCTGACGAAGATCATCACGGCCACGAGCGCGGCCATCGGGATCACCGCGACCACGTCGCCGAGCCCGACGCACAGCACGAGCAGGAACGCGCCGGCGAAGAACGTGGAGATCCGGGTGCGCGCGCCCGAGGCCTTCACGTTGATCATCGTCTGGCCGATCATCGCGCAGCCGGCCATGCCGCCGAAGAACCCGGTGACGACGTTGGCGATGCCCTGGCCGCGGGTCTCGCGCTCCTTGTCCGAGCGCGTCTCGGTGATGTCGTCGACGAGCTTGGCGGTCATCAGCGACTCGAGCAGGCCGACGATCGCGAGCGTGAAGGAGTACGGCGCGATGATGCGCAGCGTGTCCAGGTCCAGTGGCACGCTCGGGATGCCGAGCACGGGCAGCGCGTCGGGCAGCGCGCCCTCGTCACCGACGTCCGGCAGGCTCCAGCCGGAGGCCACGACCGCCACGGTCAGCACCACGATCGCCACGAGCGGCGCGGGCACCGCCGTGGTGAAGCGCGGCAGGACGAAGATCAACGCCAGCCCGGCGGCCACCAGCGCGTAGCCGAGCGCGCCGCCACCGGTCAGGTGCGGCAGCTGCGCCAGGAAGATCAGGATCGCGAGCGCGTTGACGAACCCGGTCATCACCGACCGCGGCACGAACCGCATCAGCTTCGACACGCCGAGCAGGCCGAGCCCGATCTGGATCACGCCCGCGAGGATCGTCGCAGCCAGCAGGTACTCGAGTCCGTGGTCCTTCACCAGGCCGACCACCACGAGCGCCATCGCGCCGGTCGCCGCGGAGATCATCGCCGGCCGCCCGCCGGCGATCGCGATCGTCACCGCCATCGTGAACGACGCGAACAGCCCGACGCGCGGGTCGACGCCGGCGATCAGCGAGAACGAGATCGCCTCGGGGATGAGCGCGAGCGCGACGACGAGGCCGGCGAGCAGCTCGACGCGAAGCACGCCGAACGACGGCAGGGTGAGGCGGACTGGCAAGGGGATCCTTCGGGGAGCGACAGGGGAGAGAGGCGTGCCGAGGGCATCGGCACCGAGGCAACCTTACATGAACGTAAGGGTTGGTTGGTGACGCGTAGGCTAGACGGTCGATGGACGAGACCGGCAAGCTGCTGCAGATCGGCGACGTGGCCGAACGCGTCGGCCTCTCGTTGCGCACGGTCCGCTACTACGAGGAGCAGGGGCTGCTGACCCCGGAGTCCCGGACCGCCGGCGGCTTCCGCCTCTTCAGCGAGCTGCAGGTCGATCGGCTGGCGCTGATCAAGCAGATGAAGCCGCTGGGCTTCACCATCCAGGAGATGCGCGAGCTGCTCGACGCCCGCGATCAGCTGCAAGCGGCGGGGCCGGATGCGCGGGCGGCGGCGCGAGAGCTGCTGTCGCGCTACGCCGACGACGCCGCCAAGCGGTGCGCCAAGCTCCAGGAGCAGCTCCGCCAGGCCGAGGGGCTCGCGGACCAGCTTCGCGCCGAAGCCGGCTGACGACCACGCTCAGCGCTCGGTCGCGCCGCCGACGTCCGAGGTCGTCCGCTGGCCGCGAGCCTTCGGGTGCGCGGCGAAGAACCGCCACGCCTCCTGCGTGGCGTCGACCTTGTTGTCGGGGGCGGGCTGGTCGGGCCCGTACCACACGTGGCCGCCGCCCTCCAGCGCGATCAGGTCGACGGAGGCGCCGCCGTCGCAGTCGGCGAGCTGGTTGAAGATGCCTTCGTCCGAGCGGATCGTCGGGCGGTCGCAGGCAGCGAGCCTGCGCCAGCGCGCCATCGCCGTCGTCAACTTCGGCGCGCGTGTGCCGTCCGGCAGCGTGCCGCCGGCGACGGGGATGACCGGGTCCGCTTCGCCGACGATCTGCAGGACGCTCACCGGCGCGCTCGGTCTGCAGTCACCGCGCAGCGGCGCCTGCAGCACGGCCACCGCGGCGACCCGGTCCGCGAGACGGCAGGCGATCCGGTGCACCATGAACCCGCCGCCGGACCAGCCGATCACGTAGACCCGCCGCGGGTCGATCGCGCGGTGGCGCGCGACGTCGTCGAACAGCGCCGAGAAGTAGGCGTCGTCGGCGTGGCTCCAGGTGCCGTTGCCGTCGGCGTAGGCCACGGCGACGCTCTCGGCGTCCGCGAGGGCGCCCAGCCGGGACGCCTGCGCGGTGCCGGCGGGCGTCGCCTGCGGGCCGCCGACGCCGTGCAGCGCCACGATCAGCGGCACGGGCTCGCGTCCGAGCGCGCGCGGCTCGTAGAGCGCGTAGCGGCGGTCCTCGCCGACCGGGCACACGCGCACGCTCCCCGCGCCGAAGCTCGCCGCGTCCTCAGCCGGGCGGCAGCCCGGCTCGCGCACCGTGGCGGCCGGCGGCGCCGCGGCGGCGCCGCAACCGGCCAGCGCGAAGACGAGGACCAGGACGAGGGAGGCGCGCATCCGGTGATCCTGCGCGGCGCGCGCCCGTCGCGCCACAAGCGTTGCTGAACCCCGGGATTAGCAAGCGTGGACGAGCACGGCCGCCATCGCGCTCGCCGCCGGGCTGAGCACGCCGTCGGCGGGCTGCGCGAGCAGCACGTTCCGGTGCGGCGCCCAGCCCTCGAACCGGCGCACGACCGTGCCGGCCAGCGGGTGCTGCGCGGCGAGCCCCGGGACCACCGCGATCCCCTGCCCGGCGGCCACCAGCCGCCGCACGGTCAGGTAGTCCGTGCACACGAACCCGTTCAGGCGCGCCTCGAAGCCCCGCTCGCGGCAGCGGTCGGCCAGCTCGGTGAGCCCGGGCGTCCCGGCGCTGCCGATCAGCCGCTCGTCGCGCAGGTCGTCGAGGGTGACCGGCGCCTCGGCGAGCCGGTGGCCGCTGGGCACGACGAGCACGTAGGCGTCCTCGAGCAGCGGCGTCACCGTGACCGCGTCGTCGGGGGAGAGGCGGACGCCGAAGTAGTCGAGCCCGACGGGCCGGTCGGGCACGCCGAAGATCACGGCCAGGTCCAGCGCGCGGTCGTGCAGGCGCGCGACGTTGTGGTGCGGCTCGTCGTCGACGAGCGTCACGGCCACGTCGGGGAACCGCTCGGCGAAGGTGCTCAGCACGCCCGCCACGAACGTCTGCGTCGCGGTCGGGAACGAGCCCAGCCGCACCGTGCCCGAGCGCGCGACGGCCAGCGCGTCCAACTCGGCCTGCGCCGTGCGCACCTCGGCGAGGATCGTGCGGGTCCGGGCGAGCAGCGCCTTGCCCGCGTCGGTCAGCGCGATCCCCGTGCGGGCACGGACCAGCAGCGGCGTGCCGAGCTCGGCTTCGAGCTTGGCCATCTGCTGCGACACGGCGGACGGCGTGTACGAGAGCGTCTCGGCGGCGGCGGAGAACGTGCCCGTCCGAGCGACCTCGGCGAAGACGCGCAAGCGAGCCAGGTTCACGGCCCCAGCGTATTGCGGTCGCTACCGCGCCTGGGCGGGTTCGCCGCGGGGCGCGTGGCCGACGGCTTCGAGCTGCTCGAGCACCCGCTGGGCGAGGCGGTCCGCGAACACGTCGTCGTTGATGTGCAGGTCGTGCTCCTCGTACTGCACGGCGGTGCCGGCGAGCTCGCCGCGGACGGCGGCCGCGAGCGCGGCGCGGGCGCGGGGATCGTCGAACGGCGCGCCGGCGTCGTCGAGCGCGGAGACGCCCCGGCGCGGCACCACCACCGTCGCGTGATCGCCCGCGCCGCGGAGCTTGCGGCCGATCGCGCGGCCGATCTCGGTCGCCTCCTCGGGCGTGACCCGCAGCAGCGTGGAGTCGGCGGTGTGCTCGTACAGGCAGCGCCCGCGCAGGCGCGACGGCACCGTGCGCAGCGGGCCGAAGTTGACCATGTCGGTCGCGCCGAGCGAGACGACCTGGGGGATGCCGGCGCGCGCCGCGGCCTCGAGCCGGTGCGGGCCGGCGGTGAGGATGCCGCCGACGACCTCGTCGGCCCACTCGGTGGTGGTGATGTCCAGGACGGCGTCGACGAGGCCGTCGTCGACGAGGCGCTCCATCATCCGCCCGCCCGCGCCGCACGCGTGGAAGACGAGCACCTCGCACCCGGCCGCCTCCAGCCGATCCTTGGCGCGCTGCACGCAAGGCGTCGTGACGCCGAACATGGTCGCGGCGACGAGCGGCCGGTCGCGCTCGGAGGCCGGCGGCTCCGGCGCGCCCTCGACCATGCCGGCCAGCGCGTCCGCCGCGCGCGCGTATGAGACGCGCGAGATGCGGTTCACGCCCGCGACGTCGACGATCGACGGGAACAGCACCACGTCGCTCGTGCCGACGAAGCGGCCCGTCTCGGCGGCGAGCGTCGTGAGCACGACCTTCGGCAGCCCGAGCGGGAGCGCCCGCAGCGCGGTCGCCCCGATCGTCGTGCCCGCGCCGCCGCCGATCGCGAGCGCGCCCGCCAGCGGCCCGCGCGCGTGCAGGTCGGCGAGCACGTGTGCCGCGCCGCGCGTCATCACCGCCACCGCGGTCGAGCGGTCACGGCGCGCGACGAGCGCCTCGATCGAGCTCCCGCCCGCGCGCGCCACCACCGCGCGCGGCACGTCCACGGGCAGTCCGGGCTCACCCAGCACGCCGACGTCGACCACGACGACCTCGTGGCCGCGCGACCGCAGCCGGGACGCCAGGAAGGCGGCGTCCTCGGCCTTGGTGTCCAGCGCGGCGACGAGGGCGATGCTCACAGGCCGATCGGGATCGATTTGAAGTGCTCGGTGGTGGAGGAGACGGCCTCCTCGACCGGGAGGCGCTCCATGCTCGACGCGCCGACGAACCCGACCGCGTTCGAGCGGCCCATCACGTACGCGGCGTCGTCCGGGGTGGCGATCGGGCCACCATGGCACAGCACGATCGTCTCCGGTCGCTCGGCGAGCGCCGACTCGCCGATCGCCTGCACGAGCTCGCACGACGCGTCGAGCGTCATCGCCTCCTCGCTGCTCATGCCGATGCTCCCGCCGACGGTGAGGCCCATGTGCGCGATCACCGCGTCGGCCCCGGCCGCCGCCATCGCGGCCGCCTCCTGCGGCGTGAAGACGTAGACGATCGTGAACAGCCCGAGCGCATGCGCGATCGAGATCATCTCGACTTCGCGCGAGAAGCCGAGGTCCGACGCCTCCAGCTCCTTGCGGAAGCGTCCGTCGAACAGGCCGACGGTGGGGAAGTTGTTCACGCCCGAGAAGCCCGCGTCGGCGACGCCGCTGAGGAAGCGGCGCATCACGCGCGTCGGGTCGGTGCCGTTGACGCCGGCGATCACCGGCGTCCGCTGCACGACCGGGAGGATCTCGCGCTCGCCCATCTCCATCACGATCGCGTTGGCGTCACCGAGCGCGAGCAGGCCGCACATCGAGCTGTGGCCGGCCATCCGGAACCGGCCGGAGCTGTAGACGATGATCAGGTCGGCGCCACCGCGCTCGATGAACTTCGCGGAGATCCCCGTGCCCGCCCCTGCGCAGACGATCGCCTGCTTGCGGTCGATCTGGCCTCTCAGCCGGTCGACGATCTCCTGCCTCGCGTACTGCACCCGCGTCCTCCTCCCAATTTCGTCGACGGGCAACGTAACTCGCTCGACCATGCAAGTCAACTCCGGAGACTTCCGCCGACCGTATGATTGGTGCGTGGCGTCAACGAATCCGAGCCCCCTCCGCCTGGCCCGCACCGGCGAGGTGCTGGACCTCCTCCGCCGCGGTGCGGCCGAGACGACCGCCGACCTGGCCGCGACCATGGGTCTCGCCCGCTCGACGGTCACCGAGCGCCTCGACGTGCTGCTCAAGCACGGCCTGATCGTCAGCGTGGGGGAGACGAGCGGCGCGCGCGGCCGGCCCGCCAGCCGCCTGGCGTTCAACGCCTCGGCGGGGGTGACGCTCGCCGCCCAGGTCGGCATGAGCGGCATGTTGATGGCGGTGACGAACCTCGCCGCCGACGTGCTCTGGTACCGCAAGGTCGACATCGACGTCAGCGAAGGCCCCGAGGCGCTGCTGCGCGATCTCGAGCGCCACTTCGACGAGGGCCTCGCCGAGGTGGGCGGGGACGCTGGGCGCCTGTACGGGCTCGGCATCGGCATGCCGGGCGACCTCGAGATCGCCGGCACGGGCGCCACGACCGCGCAGTGGCGCTCCTTCCCGCTCGCGGACCGGCTGCGCGAGCGCTACGAGCGCCCCGTGTTCACCGACCGCGACGTGAACTTCCTCGCCCTCGGGGAGCACCGCACCTCCTGGCCCGACGCCCGCGTCTTCCTCTGCCTGAAGGTCGGCACGGTGATCGCCTGCGGTCTGATCATCGACGGCCAGGTGGTGCGTGGCGCGACCGGCCTGCTGGGCGAGATCGGCCACACGAAGGTCCACGGCCACGAGGCCCCGTGCACGTGCGGCTCGCGCGGCTGCCTGAACACGGTCGCCGGCGGCGCCGCGCTCGCGGCCCGCCTGCATGAGCACGGCTTCGACATCCGCACCGCCCGCGAGGTGTCCGAGCTCGCCAACCGCGGCGTGCTCGAGGCCGTCCAGGAGGTGCGCGAGGCCGGTCGCCAGATCGGCGACGTCGTCGCGGGCGCGATCAACCTGCTCAACCCCGACGTGATCGCGGTCTGGGGCTACCTCGTGGACGCCGGCGACCAGTTCCTGGTCGGCATGCAGGAGGCGATCTACAAGACCGCGCTGCCGGCGGCGGCCCGCGCGGTCACCTTGGCCCGCTCGCCCTACGGCGACGACGCGGGCCTGCGCGGCGCCGCTCTCACGGTGATCGAGCACACCCTGGACCCCGACGCGATCGACGCGTTCGTGACGGAATCCGCCGCCGCTTGACGGTATTCGTCGGCCATCGACAAATTAAGTTGCACGCCCCTCGTTAATCTGTAGTCTCTCGCTCGAAGTCCGCTTCGGAGGAGAGAGGGATGAACCAGATTGGGGCGTCGACGTGGATTTGGACGTCGCCGTTCAGCGATAGCGATCTACCGCTGGTCGCCCGCGCGCGTGCGCTCGGGTTCGACGTGGTCGAGGTGGCGGTCGAGGACCCGGACGCGTTCAGCGTCGAGCGCCTGCGCTCGGCCGGCGAGGACGCCGGCGTCGGCTTCACCGTCTGCGGGGCGATCGGCCCGGACCGCGACCTCTCGCACGAGGACCCGGCGGTGCGCGCGAACGCGATCGCCTACGTCGAGCGTTGCATCGAGATCGCGGCCGCCCTCGGCGCGCCGCACTTCGTCGGCCCGCTCTACGCGGCCGTCGGCCGGACGCGGATCGCCGAGCCGCACGAGCGCGAGGCGCAGCGCGGGCTCGCCGTCGAGAGCCTGAAGGTCGTCGCCGAGCACGCGGCCGCGCACGGCGTGCGCCTCGGCGTCGAGCCGCTCAACCGGTTCGAGACCGACCTGATCAACACGGCCGAGCAGGCGCTCGAGCTGGTCGACCGCGTCGGCAGCGAGCACGTCGGCGTGCTGCTCGACACGTTCCACATGAACATCGACGAGAAGTCGATCGGGGACGCCGTCCGGCTGGTCGGCGACCGCCTGCTGCAGGTGCACACGTGCGAGAACGACCGCGGCACGCCGGGCACCGGGCACTTCCCGTGGGGCGACCTGTTCGAGGCGCTGCGGGACATCGACTTCCAGGGGCCGCTCGTGATCGAGTCGTTCACGCCCGGCATCGAGGAGATCGCCAAGGCCGTGAGCCTGTGGCGCCCGCTCGACGCGCCGAGCGACGAGCTGGCCGAGCGCGGCGCGGCGTTCCTGCGCGCATCCCTGACCCCGCCGATCGCGGCTTGAGCGAGGAGACTGACGTGATTCGAGTGGCGATGATCGGACTCGGCTTCGGTGCCGAGTTCATCCCGATCTACCAGCGGCACCCGCAGGCCGAGCTGGCCGCGATCTGCCGGCGTGACCGCGCGGGGCTGGACGCGGTCGGCGACCAGTACGGCATCGAGAAGCGCTACACGGACTACCGCGAGCTGCTGCAGGACCCCGACATCGACGCGGTCCACATCAACTCGCCGATCCCCGACCACGCGTGGATGACGCTGGAGGCGCTTGAGGCCGGCAAGCACGTCGCGTGCACGGTGCCGATGGCGACCTCGATCGAGGACTGCCAGGCGATCGTCGAGGCGGTCGAGCGGACCGGCCTGAAGTACATGATGATGGAGACGGTCGTCTACGCCCGCGAGTACCTCTACATCAAGGAGCTCTACGACACGGGCGCGCTCGGCAAGCTGCAGTTCCTGCAGGCCAGCCACATGCAGGACATGGACGGCTGGCCCGACTACTGGCCCGGCCTGCCGCCGATGTGGTACGCCACGCACTGCGTCGGTCCGATGCTCGCGCTCACCGACGCGACCGCCGAGGTGGTCTCGTGCTTCGGCTCGGGCACGATCCGCGAGGACCTGATCGAGCACTACGGCAGCCCGTTCGCCGTCGAGTCCGCGCACATCAAGCTGCAGGACTCCGACGTCAGCGCGCGCATCTACCGCAGCCTGTTCGACGTCGCCCGCCAGTACCGCGAGAGCATCGACGTCTACGGCTCCAAGCAGGCGTTCGAGTGGACGCTGATCGAGGGCGGCAAGCACGTGCTGCACACGGCCAAGAAGCCCGAGCCGGAGATCCCCGAGGAGATCGACGTCCCCGACTTCGCGCACCGGCTCCCCGAGCCGATCCAGCGCTTCACGACCAAGGGCGTCTACGACGACGAGGACGAGACGCACCTGAGCTTCACGCAGGGCGCGGGCCACGGCGGCTCGCACCCGCACCTCGTGCACGAGTTCGTGTCCGCGCTGGCCGAGGCCCGCGCGCCGTTCCCGGACGCGCGCCGCTCGGCCAACTGGACGTGCGTCGGCCTGTGCGCGCACGAGTCCGCGCTCAAGGGCGGCGAGCTGGTCCGCCTGCCCGAGTTCACCTTGCGGCCGGAGGCCGTCGCGGGCTGATGCAGCAGTTCGTCACCGTCACCCTCAACGGGCTCACGCTCGCCGCGCTGTACTTCGTGGTGGCGAGCGGGTTCACGTTGATCTTCGGGCTCATGCGCGTGGTCAACATGGCGCACGGCTCGCTGTACCTGCTCGGGGGCTACATCGCGCTGGAGATCCAGACGCGCTGGTTCACCAGCGACAGCGGCCTCGGGCTCAGCCTCAGCGGCGCGTCCGACAGCGAGTACAGCGTCTGGGCGTGGCTCGTCCCGCTCATCCTCGCGACGCTGATCATCGGCGTGATCGGCGTCGTGCTCCAGCAGGTGTTCCTGCGCTGGAACCAGGGGCAGGACCTGCGGCAGGCGCTGATCACCATCGCGCTGAGCGTCATCCTGGCCGACCAGATGCTCGCCTACTGGGGCGGCATCTCCAAGGACATCGCCGCGCCGTCCGCGTGGCCGACGTCGATCACGCTCCCGGGCGAGGTGCGCTTCGGCTTCTTCCGCGGGGTGGTCGTGCTGAGCGCCGCGATCCTGATCGGCCTCGCGCTCTACCTGATCATCAAGCGCACGCGCTTCGGCAAGATCGTGCGCGCCGGCGTCGACGACCGCGACATGGTCTCCGCGCTCGGGATCAACGTCAACCGCGTGTTCATCGGCATGTTCTTCCTCGGCGCGCTGCTGGCGGGGATCGGTGGCGTGCTCGGCGGCACGATGATCTCGCTCGCGCCGGGCCAGGACACGGCCTTCCTGTTGAACTCGCTGATCGTCGTGATCATCGGTGGGATGGGCTCGCTGGGCGGCGCCGCGATCGGCGCGCTCGCCCTCGGACTCGTCGACGCCTACGCGGACGTGTACCTCGTCTTCGGCGACCTGGACCTGACGAACTACTCGATCATCGTCACGTTCGCGCTGCTGGTCGGCGTGCTCGCCTTCCGCCCGCTCGGGCTCTACGGGAGGCCGGCATGAACCCGGCGGTGTCCACCAAGCGGATCGCGTGGCCGGCCCTGGCCGTCGCCGTGGGGCTGTTCGCGGTCGCGCCGCTGTTCGTCAGCGACTTCTTCGTCAGCGCGATCCTCACGAAGACGCTGTGGCTCGGCATCGCCGCGGCGAGCCTGATCTTCCTCGCCGCGTACGGCGGGATGGTCTCGCTCGCGCAGGTCGGCATCTACGGCATCGCGGGCATGGCCTACGCGAACCTCGTGCTCGCCGACGGCGGCGCGGGCACCGCGATCAACCCGTACCTGGCGCTCGTGCTCGCGCTGCTGATCGCGACGCTCGTGGGCCTCGGCTTCGGCTGGATCGCCGCCCGCAGCGAGGGCATCTACTTCCTGATGATCACGCTGGCCTTCAGCGTCCTCGTCTACTACTTCTTCAGCCAGGTCACCGGGCTCTCGGGGTTCGGTGGCATCAACAGCGTCGACCTGCCCGGGATCGTCGGCTCGCCCGAGCAGGACCCGCTGCCGCGCTACCTGCTCACGCTCGTGGTGGCCACGCTCGTCTTCCTCGGCCTCGGCGCGCTGTCGCGGACCGCGTTCGGGCTCGGCATGCAGGGCGTCCGCGACGAGCCCGCGCGGATGCGCGCGCTGGGCTTCGACGTGACGCTGCACCGCACGCTCGCCTTCGGCATCGCCGCCTTCGTGGCGGGCATCGCCGGCGTGCTGAGCGTCTTCTACAACACGCGCATCACGCCGGGCTCGATCAACCTCGCGCAGACGATCGACGTGCTGATCGTGGCCGTGATCGGCGGCCTGTACCGGCTCGAGGGTGCGTGGCTGGGCGCGCTCACCTACGCGCTGATCGACAACTACTCGCGTGAGTGGGTCCCGGAGGTCGGCAACGTCCTCGGCCCCGCGCGGTTCAACACGCTGATCGGCGTGCTGTTCCTGGTCATCGTCCTCGCGTCCCCCGGCGGCCTGATCGGCATCTGGGACTCGTTGCGGGCCAAGGTCAGGACGCCCCGCCGCACCCCGGCACCGACGCCGGTGCCACAGACGACCGAATAGCTCACAGAGGGGAGAGAGGGATGTTCCGACGTTCACACGTCGCGCTGGTCGCTGCCTGCGCCGCCTTCGCGGCCTGCGGGTCCGAGAGCGCGAGCAACGACGCCGCCGGCGGCGGCAACAGCAGCAACGCGGCCGAAGAGGGCGGTGGCGGTGGCGGTGGCGGCGAGCCGATCAAGATCGGCTTCCTGTCGGACTGCGAGGGCGCGTTCGGCTCGTTCTTCGAGCCGACGGCCTCGGGCGCGAACCTCGCGCTGATCAAGTACGCGGGCGCCAAGCCGAGCGGTGAGAAGCCGACCGACGGCGTGACCGGCGCGACCATCGCCGGCAAGCCCGTGGAGATCGTCGGCTACGGCTGCGCGGACGACACGGCCGATAAGGCGATCGAGGAGACCCGCCGCCTGATGGAGCAGGAGGACGCCGACATCCTGATCGGCCCGCTCAGCGGCGACGAGGGCATCGCGGTCGCCAACTACGCCAAGGAGCACCCGGACAAGACGTTCGTCAACGGCATCGCCGGCGCGCAGGACTCGACGCTGAAGGTGCAGGCTCCGAACTTCTTCCGCTTCCATCCGGACGGGGCGCAGTGGTCCGCCGGCCTCGGCGACTACGCGTACAACAAGCTCGGCTGGAAGAAGGCCGCGATCATCGGCGACGACTACTCGTTCCCGTACACGTCGCTCGCCGGCTTCGTCGCCGAGTACTGCGCGATCGGCGGTCAGGTCACCAAGCGCGTGTGGGCGCCGCTGGGCGAGGAGGACTACTCCTCCTACATCTCGCAGATCCCCAAGGACGTCGACGGCCTGTACGTCGGCATCGGCGGCTCGGGCCTGATCAGCTTCATCAAGCAGTACGAGGAGCAGCGCGGCCGCGTCGACACCGAGCGGATGCTGGGCAACGTCTTCTGGGACGACCCGCTGGTGCTCAAGGAGGTCGGCAAGTCGCTCGTCGGCGGCGTCACCTCCGCGATGACCGCGGCCGACTCGGACTCGCCCGACGTCGCGGCCTACATCCAGGGCCTCAAGGACAACTACGGCGACGAGATCGCCGGCGCCGGTCCGTCGGTGTTTACGTACGGCTACTACACGGGCATGGCCGCGCTGATCACGGCGCTCGAGGCCGTCGGCGGCGACGTCGCCGACCAGAGCAAGCTGCAGGCCGAGCTGGCCAAGGTCACGCTCACCGGCGACAAGGCCCCGTGGGGCGACGTCAAGCTCGACAGCAACCGCCAGGCGATCTCGAACGTCTTCCTCAAGAAGATCGTCGAGGACACGACCGGCGACGGCGTGCCGGACGTGCAGACGTTCGCCCAGGTCAACGACGTCGACCAGACGTTCAACGGCGCCTTCTCCGCCGACACCCCCGCGCCTGACCGCGAGAACCCCAAGTGCGAGGCCGGCGAGGCCCCGCCGTGGGTCGGCCAGGCCGAAGACGTGAGCTTCTCCAAGTAGGGGCTGATGGCCGCCACGGCAACCCACCCCTCGCCGGCGTCGATCCTCCGCTTGTCGGGGATCGACCGCCGGTTCGGCGGCGTCCACGCCGTGCGCGGCGTGGACCTCGACGTACGGCCCGGCGAGCGCCGGGCCGTGCTCGGCCCCAACGGGGCCGGCAAGACGACGGTGTTCAACCTGATCTCGGGGGAGTTCCCGCCCAGCAGCGGGCGCGTCGAGCTGTTCGGGCACGACGTCACGACGCTGCCCGCCCGCAAGCGCGCCCGCATGGGGCTCTCGCGGACGTTCCAGACGTCGCGGCTGTTCGCCGGGATCTCCGTCGAGGACAACCTGTACCTGGCCGCGCTCGGCGTGAGCGCCGGCCACCTGCGGCTGGTGCCGTCGGCCAAGGACGCCCAGCTGCGCGGCAAGGCCAGGGCGATGGCCGAGCGGATCGGCCTCGTTGCGCGCGTCGACGACCTCGTGATGGACCTCTCGCACGGCGAGCAGCGCCAGCTCGAGGTGGGCATGGCGCTGGTCGCCGAGCCGAAGCTGCTGATGCTCGACGAGCCCGCCGCGGGCCTCTCGCGCGCGGAGCGCGTGCGGCTGACCGAGACGCTGATCGGGCTCGACTCCGGCATCACGCTGATCCTCATCGAGCACGACATGGACGTCGCGCTGCGCGTCGCCCAGTGGGTGACGATGATGCACGACGGCCGGGTGATCGTGGAAGGCACGCCGGACGAGATCCGGGCCAACCAGACCGTGCACGACCTGTACCTCGGATCGGGGCTGATCGAGCATGGCTGAGCCGCTGCTCGTGGTCGAGGACCTGGACGCGTACTACGGCGCCGCGCACGTGCTGCAGGGCGTGTCGCTCACGCTCGGCGCCGAGCCGGTGGCGTTGATCGGCCGCAACGGCATGGGCAAGTCGACGCTGTGCAAGGCCCTGTCGGGCGTGCTGGGACCGGGCAACCGCGTCAGCGGGTCGGTCCGGCTCGCCGGCGAGGAGCTGTCGGGCAAGCCCGCGCACCGGATCGCCAAGGCCGGGATCGGCTACGTGCCGCAGGGTCGCCGGCTGTTCCAGTCGCTGACCGTCGACGAGCACCTGCAGATCGTGGGCGCGCCGGCCAAGGCGGCGTGGACGCCGGCGCGCGTGTACGAGCTGTTCCCGCGGCTCGCCGAGCGCCGGCACGTCTCCGGCACGTCGCTCTCGGGCGGCGAGCAGGAGATGCTGTCGATCGGCCGGGCGCTGCTGACCAACCCGAAGGTGCTGGTGATGGACGAGCCGTCGGAGGGGTTGGCGCCGACGGTCGTCGAGACGCTGATCGAGACGATCAAGGACCTCGCGGCGGCCGGGATGGGGCTGCTCGTGGTCGAGCAGAACCTCGGCGTGGCGACGTCGCTCGCCGCCGAGATCGTGGTGATGGTGGGCGGGTCGATCGCGACCCGAATCACATCGCTGGAGCTGTTGTCCGACCCCGAGGCGCAGAAGCGCTTCCTCGGGGTGGAGCCGTTGGCGGAAGTCGCCTAGGAGGAGAGGGAATGAAGCTGAGATGGAAAGCGGTGGCGTTGGCCGCCGCCGTGCTGGGGGCGTCGGCGGCACCGGCCGCGGCGCAGACCCCGCGCTTCGACGTGCTCGTGTTCTCGAAGACGACGGGCTTCCGGCACTCGGACGCGATCGACGCGGGCAAGACCGGGATCCAGGCCCTGGGCACCGCGAACAACTTCAACGTCACGATCACCGAGGACGCGACGCAGTTCACCGACGCGAACCTGCGCCCGTACGAGGTCGTCGTGATGCTGCATCCGGACGGCGAGGGCATCCTCAACGCGGCGCAGCGCACCGCGTTCGAGCGCTGGTACCAGCGCGGCAAGGGCCTCGTCGGCATCCACGCGGCGGCCAACGCCGACCGCGACTGGGACTGGATGGCCGACGCGCGCGGCGGTTCGCTGTTCAACAACCACCCCGCGATCCAGCAGGCCACGGTCAAGATCACCGAGCCGGATCACCCCGCCACGCAGGGGATCCCGGCCGACTGGGTGCGCACCGACGAGTGGTACAACTTCACCAAGGAGCCCGCCGGCGTCAAGGTCCTCGCCAAGCTGGACGAGAGCACCTACAACGAGGAGGACGGCTCCGCCGAGGCGGACGACCACCCGATCGTGTGGTGCTCGAACTTCGACCGCGGCCGCTCCTTCTACACGGCGCTCGGCCACGCGGGCACCGCCTGGGACGAGGCGAACTACCGCAAGCACATCCTCGGCGCGATCGAGTGGGCGGCGGGCACCGCGCCCGGCGACTGCGGGGCGCCGCGCGACGGCATCCCGACCGACGCGTCCTTCGACAAGGTGACGCTCGACGACAACACCGAGAACCCGATGGAGATCGCCATCGGCCCGGGTGGCAACGTCTACTACGTCGAGCTCGCCGGCAAGGTCAAGCTCTACAACGCCGCGACGCGGTCCGTGCGCACGGTCGGCACGATCCCGGTGCACCGCGGCAACGAGAACGGCCTGCTGGGCATCGCCCTGGACCCGAATTTCGCCACCAACAAGTGGCTCTATCTGTTCTACAGCGCGCCGTCGCCCGAGGAGCAGCACGTCTCGCGCTTCACGCTCAACGAGGCCGGCAACGTCGACCTCACGTCGGAGAAGGTGCTCCTGAAGATCCCGCACCAGCGGATCGTCTGCTGCCACTCCGCGGGCTCGATGGCCTTCGGCCCGGGCGGGCTGCTGCACATCTCCACCGGCGACGACACCGAGCACTCGCAGTCGCAGGGCTACAACCCGATCGACGACGACGTCATCCGCAACAACCCGGGTGACAACCCCGACGCCGACCGCGCCTACGACGCCCGCCGCACGTCGGGCAACACCAACGACCTGCGCGGCAAGATCCTGCGCATCAAGCCCGAGCCGGACGGCACCTACTCGATCCCGGCGGGCAACCTGTTCCCGCCGTTCCAGTCCGACGCGACCAAGACGCGGCCGGAGATCTACACGATGGGCCACCGCAACCCGTTCCGGATCGCGGTCGACCAGCAGACCGGCTGGGTCTACAACGGCGAGGTCGGGCCCGACGCCAACAGCGAGAACGCGAACCGCGGCTCGCGCGGCTACGACGAGCTCAACCAGATCCGCCAGGCCGGCAACATGGGCTGGCCGTACTGCATCGCCGACAACAAGGCGTACCGCGACTGGACGTTCCCGAGCGGTCCGGCGGGCGAGACGTTCGACTGCGCCGGCGGCCCGAACAACACGTCCAACTACAACACCGGCCTCGCCAAGACGCCGCCCGCGACGGGCGCGCTGCTGTGGTGGCCGTACTCGCCGTACCCGTCCGGCTTCCCGTGGGCGAGCGGCCCGACCGCGATCCCGACCGGCAGCGGCCGCACGGCGATCGCCGGCCCCACCTACCACTTCGACGCGGGCTCGCAGGCGGACACCAAGCTGCCCGCCTACTACGACAAGAAGGTCTTCTTCGCCGACTGGTCGCGTGACTGGATCGCGACGCTGACGCTGGACGCGCAGGGCAAGCCTGCCGAGGTGCGGCGCTTCATGCCGGGCGCGGACTTCCGGCACCCGCAGGACATCGAGATGGGGCCCGACGGCACGCTCTACGTGCTCGAGTGGGGCCGCGACTTCAACTACGCCGGCTCGGGCATCAACCCCGACTCCGGCCTGTACCGGATCGACTACGTGAAGGGCTCGCGCACGCCGGTCGCCAAGGCCGCCGTGGACAAGGACTCAGGGGCGCTCCCATTGGTTGCGACGTTCTCGAGCGCCGGCTCCGAGGACCCGGACGGCGACACGCTCACCTACGAGTGGGACTTCGGCGACGGCTCGGCCAAGGCGACGGCCGCGAACCCGACGCACACGTTCACCACCGGCGGCACGTACACCGTCAAGCTCACGGTCACGGACACCTCCGGCAAGTCCGGCACGTCCACCGTGCTCGTCACGGTCGGCAACACGCGGCCGACGGTCGCGCTCGACATCCCGCAGGGCGGCGTCTACGGCTGGGGCGACTCGATCGCCTACAAGGTCACGGTCACCGACCCCGAGGACGGCACGATCGACTGCTCGAAGGTCGTCGTCTCTCCCGGCATCTTCCATGACGAGGGCGGCAACGCCCACGTGCACCCGGGCGTCAACAAGACGGGCTGCGAGGGCACGATCCAGGTCGAGCAGGAGTCCGGCCACGAGAAGAGCGCGAACATCGCGCTCGTCCTCACGGCCACCTACCTCGACAACGGCGCACCCAACTCGCAGCCGCTGGAAGGCGCGACGACCCGGCGCCTGAACCCGAAGGAGATCCAGGCCGAGCACTACAGCGGGCAGAACGGGACGACCGCGGTCGACAACGCGTCGGCCGACGGCGGCCGGCGTGTCAGCAGCCTCGACCCCGGCGACTCGTTCTTCTTCGAGCCGGTCTCGTTGAAGGGCGTGCAGCGGGTGTCCTTCCGCTACGCCTCCACGGGCGCGGGCGGCCTGGCCGAGCTCCGGCTGGACTCGCCGACCGGCCCGGTGGTGGGCACGGCCGACCTGACCGCCAGCGGCGGCGCGAACGTCTACAAGACGGGCACCGCGACCATCACGGCACCCGACGACGCGAGCCACAAGCTGTACGTCGTCGCGGCGGCGCGGACCGGTGGGCCGACGACCGCGCTCTACGACATCGACTCGCTGACGTTCTCCGGCAAGGGCGTGGCCGCCAACGCGGCGCCCGAGGTGTCGATCTCCGCCGACGCGGTCAGCGGCGTCGCGCCGTTCCCGGTGACCTTCACCGGCAACGTGCTCGACCCGGAAGGCGGAGCGCTCACGTACGCGTGGGACTTCGACTCCAACGGCACCACCGACGCGACCACCAAGGACGCGACGCACATCTACACCGCGGTCGGCAGCTACACGGCGACGCTGACGGCGACCGACGCGGGCGGCAAGCACCAGCAGGCGACGATCCGGATCGACGCCACCACCGCCGTCGCGTCCTGCCCGGGCGACGACGACTTCCTCGGCACGTCGCTCAACACCGGCAAGTGGTCCGTCGTGCGCGAGGACCCGACCGCGATGAACGTGTCGGGCGGCAGCCTGAACATCACGTCGCAGAACTTCGACATCCACGGCGGCGGGACCGGCCTGCGCAACATCGTCACCCAGCCGCTGCCGACCTCCGGGGCGTGGACGGCGACGATCAAGGCCAACTGGGACCCGACCACCAACTACAACAACGCCGGCCTGATGGTCTACGGCGACGACGCCAACTTCATCAAGGCCGGCATGGTCTGGAGCGGCGGCCGCAAGTTCGAGGCGTTCAAGGAGCTCAACAACACCGCCACCGCGCTCGGCTCGGCGACGGCGACGCTGCCGGGGACGTTCCCGACCACGTGGTACCTGCGGCTCACGTCCAACGGCACCACGATCCAGCCCGCGTACTCGGCGGACGGGATCACGTGGACCAACTACGGCGCCACGACGAACCTCACGGGGATCACCGCCCCGAGGATCGGCGTCTACGCCACCTCGGCGTCGGCCGTGAACCGCGAGCTCAAGGTCGACTGGTTCAAGCTGACGACGCCGGAGACGCCGGCGGACGAGTTCGACGGCGCCGCGCTGAACCTGTGCCGCTGGACCGACATCGTCCGGCACGAGCCGGGCGGCTACACGGTCGCCGATGGCAAGCTCACCCTGCCGGCCGCGCACGGCGACTTCTTCGCCAACGGCGCGAACAACAACCCGAACATGCTCCTGCAGCGGGCGCCCACCGGGCCCTGGACGATGGAGACGCGGCTGACGTTCGACCCGAACGAGAACTACGAGCAGGCCGGCCTGCTCGTGTACGGCGACGACGGCAACTACGTCAAGGCCGACTACGTGTACTCGGGCGGGCGCGTGCTCGAGTTCCTGAACGAGACCAACAACGTCGCGGCGGGCTTCGACGGCGCGGCGAACATCAACTCGCGTCCCACGACCGTGAACCTGCGGATCGTGTCCGACGGGACGACGCTGCGCGCGTACTACCGCTTCGACGGGGACGCCGCGTGGACGACGTTCGGCTCGCCGACGGCGCTCTCGATCGCGGGGGCCAACCCCAAGATCGGCATCTACGCCAACGACTCCAACGCGACGGTGACCACCCGCGACAACGCGGTGTTCGAGTACTTCCGCATCACCGCGGGCGTGCCCGACGCGACCGCGCCGACGTCGGCGGCGACCACCGCCGGCACCGGCCCGGTGACGGTCACGGTGACCGGCGCGGACGAGTCGGGCGGCTCGGGGATCGACAAGCTCGAGTACCGCCTCGACGGCGGGGCGTGGACGGCGTACACCGAGCCGGTCGTGGTGAGCGCGGTCGGCGCGCACACGCTTGAGCACCGCGCCACCGACAAGGCCGGCAACGTGTCCACGGTCGGCAGCGTCACGTTCACGATCGCGCCGCCGACGACCGGCGAGTCGGTCACGAAGGACGTCGACCTGTCCGGCAGCGTGCCGGGCACGCTGGCGCTCACGATCGGCACGCCGCCCGCGTTCGGCACGTTCATGCCCGGTGTGACCGCCGAGTACAACGCGTCCGCGCAGCTGCAGATCACCTCCACTGCGGCTGACGCCAAGCTGACGGTGTCCGACCCGAGTGCGGTGCACACGGGCAAGCTGGTCAACGGCACGTTCGGGCTCCCGCAGCCCGTGCAGGTCAAGGCCACGAGCGCCCGTGGCGGGACCGGGGCCTTCGCGCCGGTCGGCACCACGAGCGCGCCGACCACGCTGCTGACCTACAGCGGCCCCGTCGGCAAGGACACCGCGACGATCGACTTCAAGCAGTCGATCGCTGAGACGGACGACCTGCGCCGTGGCACCTACGCCAAGGCGCTGACGTTCACCCTGTCGACTACGACTCCGTAGACGACACCTTCGCGGCGGGCGGGTGTGGGTTGCCCGCCGCGAAGGCTCTCCTCCCAGAAGCGGGCGGCCCGTGCACGCGGGCCGCCCGTGGTTTCTCATGAGATAGGCCTAAAGCCGGTTGAAGAATGCCCTCATTTAGGGCACGAGGCCGCAGATGTCGGTCTAGATTCGGGACCATGGCCACGATCAGCGCGGGCTCGCCACGGAGCGAGCGGCTTGCCGACCTGTCGCGCGACTCGCTGTCGCGGGTGGTGAACGCCCTCGTCGAGGTGCCGGGCATGACGCGCGCCGAGCTCGGCGCACGGGCGGGGCTCACGCGCTCACCGGTCGGGCTCGCGCTCGCGGCGCTGGACGACCACGGCCTGATCGAGCAGCGCGTCGAGGCCGAGGGCGGCATGGGCCGCCCGCCGATGCGGATCTACCTCGCGGGCGAGGCCGGCTACTCCGTCTCCCTGGAGCTGGGCGCCGACACGCTGCGCGGCGCGCTCTTCGACCTGCGCGGCGTCGAGCACCACGCGCTCGACGCGCCGATCGCCGACCCGCGGACGGTCCTGGAGGTGGCGGCCACCGTCGTCGACGGGGTCATCGCCGGCGCCGGCGTGGACCGCGACGCCGTGTTCGGCGTCGGCGTGGTCAGCGCGGCCGTCGGCGACTGGCCCGGCGCGCAGCTCGCCACCGCGCTGCAGCACCGCATCGAGCTTCCCGTCCAACTCGAGAACGACGCGAACCTCGGCGCGATCGCCGAGCACCGCTTCGGCGCGGGACGGGGCTGCGACGACCTGGTGTACCTGCACCTGTCGCCGACCATCGGCATTGGCCTGATCATCAACGGCCGCCTCTACCGCGGCGTCAGCGGATTGGCCGGCGAGCTCGGGCACATCTCACTCGGTGGGACCGGGCCGCTGTGCGACTGCGGCAACCGCGGCTGCGTCGAGGCGCTCGCCGGCGCGCGGGCGATCGTCGGCGACGTGCACGGCTCCGCGCACGCCGACGTGGGCACGGTCGTGCGCGAGGCCCAGTCCGGCGACCGGCGGGCGCGGCGCGCGCTGAGCGACGCGGCGACGGTCGTGGGGGAGGGCGTCGCCGCGGCGATCGGCCTGCTCAACCCCGCGCGCGTCGTGGTCGGCGGCGAGCTCGCCGCCGCCGGTGACCTGGTGATGACGCCGCTCGCGGCCGCGATCGAGCGCCGAGCGTATCCGGCGTCGGCGCACGCCGCGCGGCTGGTCGTGGGCGAGCTCGGCCCGCGCGCCGAGCTGCTCGGCGCGTCCACCCTGCACCTGCCGGGCCTGGCGGCCTCGCTGGTGCAGCGGATGCTCGACTAGACCACGATGTCCGAGCGGCCGTGCACGACGCGTGCGCGGCCGGCGCCGGACGCGTCGGGGCTGGCCGGCATCGTGTCGGCCGCGGTCAGCGGGCCGTAGTCGAGCTCGGTCATCCCGGCCAGCTCGGAGATCGCCACCTGGTAGAGGTTGAACGGCTCCAGGCCGAGCGACTCGAGCTTGTTCTCGAGGTCGTCCTGGGTGAGCACGTAGGCCTTGGCGTGCAGCGTGCCCGCCTCGACGTAGCCGATCACCTTCCAGTACGAGCGGGGGACGAGCACGCCGCGGTACCGGTGGTCGTCGGGCTTGAAGACCGGTCCGCCGACGACGCTCAACCTGAGGTCCTCGACGGTCACCGCCTCGTAGATCGCGTCCTCGAGCTCGCCCCACAGGCCGTGCTTGACCGACTGGTTGAAGTCGTCGAGCTGCGGGGCGATGTTCGTGAACAGGAACGACTCCTCGTTGGCGCGCTGGGCCTCCTCGCGCGTGCCCCACAACAGGTCGGCGCGACGGGCGATGTGCCCGCGGTCGAGCCGGTTGTTGGCGTACAGGTCGTCGTCGACCTGATGCTCGGCGAGGTACTCGGGGTCGCGCTGGAACTCGATGCCGGAGCGGCTGAGCTGCTGAAGCCCGTTGCCGTCCACGTTCCAGGCGACCCAGCGGCAGAACCGGCGGGAGGCGCTCATCGCGAGCGAGAAGTGGGTGGCGTGGCGGACGACGCCGTCGCTGCGCTGCAGCGGCGCGTAGTCGGCCTCGACGGCCTTGCTCGCGAGTGGGACGGGGATCGTCTGGCCCGGCAGGAACGCCTCGTCGTAGCCCACGTTCGACGTCCTGATGACGATCACCGTGTCGGCCACGAGCGGGGCGATCTCGAGCTTGCTGAAGACCGACGACGCGTAGCACGCGAGCGCGTGCTCGCCGGCCGTGCCGTCGGCCTCGCCCGCGAAGTGCAGGCCGAGCATCACGTCGGTCGGCTCGCCCCGCTCGTCGAGCGCGAGCCACGCGGCACCGGAGTCGCCACCGGAGGAGATCTCGCCGTCGGCCGCCGAGCGGTCCTCGTCGGGACCGATCTCGAACCCGCCGATCTGCTCCAGGCGGTCCCGGCCGTAGGCGATCTTCGTGATCGTGTGCAGGCGCGTGACGACGCCGTAGGTCACGCCGGTCGTGCGGGAGGACTTGACGACGCGGTCGCCGAGCTCCGGGTCGCCCAGCCGGCGCACGGGCACGCCCAGCTCGAGGATCGTCTCCTCGGCGCCCCGGCCTTCGAGGCTCGCGATCGCGCAGTCGCCGGCGAGGCCGAGGTGGCTGCGGACGAGCCGGCCGCAGACGTTCTGGTCGACGCGGTTGTCGTCGAACGCGGCGGGCTGGACGATCCGGTCGCCGAGCGCGCCGTCCAGGCCTTGGAAGACGTGCCAGTTCGAGAGCAGGCGCGTCTCGCCGGTCGCCACCTCACGGACGAGGCAGCCGAGCGTTCCGGCGCTGATGGCGGCGTTGCCGATGCTCACGCCGGGGACGATCGGGTCCAGCCGGCGCTTGCGGTCCGCCTTGGGCTGCGCGTCGACGACGATCGGGTGGGGCGTGTAGCGGCGCTCGACCACGTCCGTGGTGAAGCGGATGCCGTTGGCGGTGATGACCGCGGGGATCGGGCGCGTCGGCGCGGCTTCGAGCCCTTGGGGCGCGAACTTCGTCCTGACGGTGAACTGGAGCGCGAGCTCGTCGGTCGGCTCGCCGTCGACGACCTTGTAGCCGACGCCGATCGACGTGACGTTGGGGTCGGCCAGGTACTCGTCGGCGACCTGCCGTACCGCGGCCTCGAGGGCCGCCTTGTCCTGGAGGTCGCGCTCGCGCACTCAGCGCGGGAGGGTACCTAGATCGCCCACCAGGAGCGCGCGCCGGTGTCGTCCACGTACGGGCTGGTCGAGCGCAACGCCATGTTGAGCTTGATGCAGGCGTCAGCCTCCGGCAGATAGCAGCGGAGAATCGCGAAGAACTCGCTGGGCGCGGCCACGGCTGATGCACCGGCGATCGCCACCGGCGCGCCGCTCGCCCGGATCGAAGACACGGCGTCCACATCCAGCCCATCGTCCGTTTGGGCCCCGGACTTGATCCCCAACTGCCCCTTTTCGCGACAAATCTCAGGGTGCCTTCCCGATTTTCGCGGTCACGTGGCGTCCGTACGCTCGCCGCGTGACCCGACTCGCACTCCTCATTTTCGCTGCACTGCTCGTGTTCTCGGCCCCGGCGGGGGCGGCTTCGAAGCGGACCTGCCGCTCCGGCGAGACCGTCTTCGTCAAGGACGGCGTGCGGGTCTTCGAAGCTGGACGGGAGGACGATGCCTGGTACGCCTGCGGACCGAGGACCGTGAAGCCGTGGCGGCTGTGGTCGGTCCAGCCGGCCTACGGGCGCTTCGAGGTGATCGCCAAGATCGGCGACAAGGTCGTCTTCGAGGGCGACGGTTGGGGCGAGGGCGGCGGCGAGCGCACGTTCCTGGGCTGGTTCGACGCGGGCACGTCCGAGGTGCGGCGCGGCGAGCTCGCCGGCGGCGTCAGCAACCAGCCGTACGAGGTCGCGCTCGCGGCCGACGGCAGCCTCGGCGTGCTCGTCGGCTCCGAGGACGGCGAGCTCGCGCTGCGCGTCGGCTACCTCGGGATGACCCGCGCACGAGGCCGGCTGCGTGACGAGCTCGTGCTCGCCACACCCGGCGCGCGCGTGCCGGGCACGCTCGCCTTCGAAGACGGTGACCGGTCGCTCGGCTGGGCGCTCCAGGACGGGTCGGCGCGCCGCGTTCCGGTCACGGCCGAAGCGGTGACGTGCACGAGCGGCACGACCCTGGTCGAGGGCGGCGGCGCGCGCGTCTTCGAGGTGTTCCCGAACCAGCGGACGAGCCGCGGCTTCCAGGCCGACGTGCTCGCGGCCTGCGCACGTGGGGAGACCGTGCCCCGCCGGCTCGCCGTCGCGGACGTCCACGAGCAGCGGCACTGGGCCGTCTCGCTCGCTCGTGCGGGCGACCGCACCGCGTTCCAGGCCGGCGGGGTCGGCGTCGGCGTGCTGGACGCGGCGACCGGCGCGGTCGGCTTCACGCGCCCGCACGAGGTGACCAGCGTCGAGGACGTCGCCGTGGCCGACACCGGCGAGGTCGTGTTCACGGGCACGGCGAGCGGCAGCGGTGCCACGAGCCGCTTCGTCGGCCGCCTCACCACCGGCGGCTGGGAACGCCTGGCGACCCTCGGCGGCGCCGACACGGTCGACGGCTCGTTCACCGTGGCCGGCGGGCGCGTGCGCTGGCAGGTGAAGGACGGCCTGCCGCAGTCGGTGCCGCTCGCGGGGGAGACGGCGATCGACTGCGCGTCGGGCACCGCGCTGCTCGATCGCGACGGCCTGCGCGTGTTCGAGGTGCTCCCCGCGGCGTCCGACGACGCGCGGCTGCTCGCCTGCTTCGGCGGCGCGCCGGTCGAGCTGCTGCGCGCGCCCCGTGACGGCAGCTGGGTCGTGACCGAGCTCACGCGCGAGCACGGCCGCGTCGCCTTGCATGTGGCCGCCGACGCCCACCTGGACTGGGACCACGTCCTGAGCGTCGACGCCGCCGGCCACGTGCGGCTGGCCAGGTCGGACAACGACTCGCTGTGGGCGCCGTCGCTGCGGGACGCGACGATCGCCGACGACGGGCGCGTCGCGATCGCCGTGAAGGGCAGCCGGCGCTGGTGGATCGTCGCCTTCCCGCGTGGCCGTCAGCGCGTGGTCGCGCGGCCGCGCGACGGCGTGCGCGTGGGCTCGCTGGCGTTCAGCGCGGACGGCGCGCGCGTGACGTGGAGCGATCGCCGCGGGCGGCCCCACCACGCGCGAACTTAAACGTCCTGGACCTTTATCTTCGCGACGCGCCGACGGCGGAGCCGACGAGCACGCCCAGCGCGATCGCGATGATCGCCGCGATCGCCGCCGTGACGGTGGCGAACCCGGTCGACGCGTGCGCCGCGAGCTCGGTCGCCGACAACACGCCGAGGCTGCCCGGCACGAGCAGCCAGAAGGCGGGGAGGAAGATCGCGAGCTGCGGCGGGCCATGGGGGAGGCGGTTGACGACCGCCGCGGTGAAGGCCGCGGCCACGCCGCCGACGAAGCCGCCGAGCACCGGACCGCCCGCCTCCTGGCCGATGGCCTGGACGACCGCGGTGACGATCAGCACCAGAAGGAGCCAGGGCAGCGCGCCGGGCGGGGCCGACAGGTGCACGTAGACGCCGACGCCGACCAGCAGCACGCCGGCGACGGTCGCGAGCACGCCGAGGTCGTCGAGCCGCGTGTTGGCGAGCTCGTCGGGGCCGATGCCGACGACGCGTGCGGCCAGGAACAGCCCGAAGCTCAGCAGCAGCACCTGGACCGCGCCGAACGCGAGCCGGGCAGCGCCGGCGACCATCGCGCCCGCGGTGACCTCGCTCATCCCGGTGACGATCAGCGCGCCGGGCAGCAGCACGGCGATCGGGGCGAGCGCGGTGCGCAGCGGCGCGTCGAGCAGGTCCAGACGGGCCGCGGCGAACACGAGGCAGCCGGCGGCGAAGGCGGCGAGCACGGGGGTGAGCACGCGCAGCACCTGCGCGCGGTCGGCGACGAGGTCCAGCCCCGCGACCACCAGCGCGGCGGCGGTGGCGGCGAGCGCGCTGGCCACGGTCGGCTGCAGCACGAGCGCGACGCCCGCGGCCTGGGGGAGGAGCGCCAGCGCGACGAGCGACCGCCGCAGCCGTGGCGGCATGGCGCGCACCGCCCGCAGCTCGGTCAGGCCCGCCTCGGCGTCCAGCTCCCCGGCCAGCAGCGCGCCGGTCAGCGCCTCCACGCGGGCGGCCTGGTCGAAGCGCAGCATCGGCCCGACCGACGCGAAGCCGACGGACTCGCTGCCGCCGAGGCTCACGAAGATCCCGGTCGGCGTGGCCGCGGACCGCACGTCGGGCGCGCCGAGCGCCGCGCCGACCCGGCAGACGGCGGCTTCGACCTCGTGCACAGGTCGGCCGGCCGCCAGCTCGGCGATCCCCAGCTCGAGCAGCAGCTCACGGACCGTGGTGGGCAAGCCGGAGATCCTGGCAGGGGCGGTCCGGGCCCGCCGCGCGGTCAGGCGCTCACTCGTCGCGCACGAAGAAGTCGAGCAGATCCGACAGGACCTGCTCGGCGTCGAACGCCTCGTGCTCGATCTGGTCCTGCAGCTGCAGGCCGTCGAGCAGGGCGATCAGCGCGACCGCGAGCGTCTCGGGCGCCAGGTCCTTGGTCACGCGGCCCTCGGCCTGGGCGCCGCCGATGAACTCCGTGAACATCTCGCGGATGCGCCGGTAACGATCTACGAAGTACTCGTGCGCGGGATGCCCGGGGTCGACGCTCTCGGCCGACAGGATCGTGTACAGCTGGGCGAGCCCGCGACGCTCGGCCCGGTAGTCCTGGGTCGCGCGCACGGCGTTCGTGAGCGTGATGCCCTCGGCTTCCTGCATCTGCTCGTGGTGCTGGATGTCCTGCTCGTCGCGGCGGTCGAGCACGGCGGTCAGCAGCTTCGTCTTTGACGGAAAGTGGTGCAGAACCCCCTGGCGGGAGACGCCCACTTCGGCGGCGATCTGATCGATCGACGCGCCGCGGTATCCGCGCGTCGCGAAGGCCTTGATGGCCGCGTCGAGGATCGCGTCCCGTGTCGCGCGGCCTTCGGCGGTGGTGAACGTCGGAGTCCGCGCCATGCATCAACAGTAGCCAGGAAACGTTCCGCGTACGAGTAGGCAGAAGGTGTACGCGTCGTCTTTTTGTTGAGTCCCACGCAAACTTCGGACTGGCACTTGACGGAACGACCTACAGGTCAGTAGGTTCTCGACCGTGGAGGAACGTCCACGCGGGATCTGGGCCGCGAGGGCGCACATCGAGAGGAGAACATGTTCCGGTCAGGCACCGCTGTGGGCCTGCTCGCGGCTGCGTTGGCGCTGGGGGCGCCCGCGACAGGCGCGGCAAAGAGCACACCGAAGTTCAAGCTGCGCACCGTCGGCACCCCGCCGGCGACGGCTGCGCCCGGAGCGTCGTTCACGCTCAAGGGTCAGCTCGTGAACACCGCGCGCTCGACGCAGCATCCGCAGTTGACGATCACCCTGCGGCGCACCAAGGCGTCGAGGGCGATCAAGCTCACGACCAAGACGCTCCCGCGCGTGAAGGCCAAGCGCACGCTGCGCTTCAGCGCGACCGTCAAGGTGCCGGCGAGCCTCGCCGCCGGCGGGTACCACGTCCGCGCCTGCGTCTCCGGCGCGTGCAAGTACTCGGCGAAGCGCCTGAGCGTGCGCAAGCCCGTCGTCACCCCGGCGCCGAAGCCGGCCCCGGTGGTCACGCCGATCACGCCCGGCGCGACGCCCGCGCCGACGCCCGCGCCCGTCGAGCCCACGCTCGACTTCCCGGCCACGACCGGCGAGTTCGACGTGCTCGTGTTCCGCCAGGGCGCCGACGCGACCGTCGCGACCATCCGTGAGCTCGGCAAGACCGAGAAGTTCGGCGTGGCCGTGACCGGCGACACCGCCGCGTTCGACGAGGACTACCTCAAGCGCTACCGGGCCGTGGTCTTCGCCGGCGTCACGGGCGACGTCCTGAGCGACGCGCAACAGGCCGAGTTCGAGGCCTACTTCAAGGAGGGCGGTGGCTTCCTCGCCCTCGGTGACGCGATCGACGCCGAGCCCGAGTGGGACTTCCTGACCGGCGTCATCGGCGCCCGCGCGAAGGGTGCGCCCGCCGCGTCCGCGGAGGCCACGATCAAGGTCGCCGACCGCGGCCACGTCGCCAGCCGCTCGCTTCCGCAGTCCTGGAAGCACACCGACCGCTACCTGAACTTCGACAAGAACGTCCGCGGCGTCTCGCACGTGCTCGCGACGGTCGACGAGAACACCTACGCCGGCGGCACGATGGGCTTCGACCATCCGATCGCCTGGTGCAAGAACTACCAGGGCGGCCGCTCCTTCTACACGGGCGTGCAGTCGTTCACGACCAAGGACGCGCAGGAGCATCTCGCGGGCGCGATCGAGTGGACGGGCGGCGTCGCCGACCGCGTCTACAGCGACTGCGGCGCGACCGTGGTGGCGAACTACCAGCAGACGAAGATCTCGGCTCCGCCGAACCTCAACGAGCCGATCGGCTTCGACATCCTGCCGGACGGCCGCGTGCTGCAGACCGCGCGCAACGGTCAGCTGCGCCTGCACGACCAGGCCAAGGGCGAGACGAAGGTCATCGCCACGCTGCCGGTCTACACCAACTCCGAGGACGGCCTCTACGGCCCGGCGATCGACAACGACTTCGCCAGCAACCAGTGGGTCTACCTGTTCTACGCGCCGGAGACCGTCCGAATCACCAAGTGCGACGGCACGACGGCCGACGTCAAGACGCCGGCGGGCTCGGCGCCCGAGCTGTCCGCCGACCCCTGCGTCTGGCAGGACACGTGGGGCGGCTACTTCCAGCTCAGCCGCTTCAAGTTCGTCGACGGTGAGAACCCGCACCTGGACCTGGGCTCGGAGCAGAAGATCCTCCAGGTCGCCAACAACCGTGGCGCCTGCTGCCACGTCGCGGGCGACATCGACTTCGACCGCCACAACAACCTGTGGCTGGTCACGGGCGACGACACGCCGTCGGGTGGCGGCAACTCGGGTGGCTTCGCGCCGTTCAACGACCAGAAGACGGATGAGATCCAGACCGTCAAGGCGACCGCGCCGTTCACGCTGACCTTCAACGGCCAGACGACGGCCTCGATCGCCGCGAACGCCACCGCCGCGCAGATCACGGCCGCGCTCGAGGCGCTCTCGAACGTCGCGCCCGGCGACGTGATCGTCGACGGCGGCGCGGCCAACGCGACCGTGAAGTTCGACGGCGCGTACGCCTCCAAGAACGTGCCGGCGATGACCGCCACCGGGGCGACCGTCGCGACCACGAAGGAGGGCGATCTGTTCGTCGCTCCGCACAACGACGCTCGCCGCTCGGCGCAGAACACCAACGACCTGCGCGGCAAGGTGCTGCGGATCAAGGTCAAGGCCGACGGCAGCTACGACATCCCGCAGGGCAACCTGTACCCGCTGGTCAACGGCCAGCCGGTCGCCAAGACCCGTCCCGAGATCTACGCGATGGGCTTCCGCAACCCGTTCCGGATCCAGGTCGATGAGCACGACGTCGCGTACGTGACCGACTACTCGCCCGACTCCGCCGTGCCGCAGAACTTCCGCGGCCCGGCCGGCACCGGGCGCGTCGAGATCGTCCGCAAGGCCTCCAACTACGGCTGGCCGCTGTGCGTCTCGCCGACGCTCCCGTACTACCGCTGGAACTTCAACACCGACAAGCCGCTCGACGCCACGCCGACGCAGCACGACTGCGGCAACGCGACCCGTGGCCCGAAGAACGAGTCGCGCTGGAACACCGGCCTCGACTACGGCCCGGCGATCAGCCAGCCCGACATCTGGTACTCGTTCCGCGACAACGCGGAGCCCGCGCTCGGCACCCCATGCCTCGCGTACTACGACGGCTCCGGCGGCACCTGCCCGCAGCTCTTCCCGGAGCTCGGCAACCGCGGCGGCGTCGCTCCGCACGGCGCGGTCAAGTACCGGTTCGACCCGAGCAACCCGAGCGAGACGAAGTTCCCCGCGTACTACGACGACGCGATCTTCCTCGGCGAGTTCGGCCAGGACGTCCTGCGCGAGGTCCGCCTCGACGACAAGGGCGGGATCTTCAAGATCAACGACATCCTGGACTGCGGCGACTTCTCCGCGGACCGCAACGCGCTGCCGTTCGAGTGCGACGGCCCGATGGACATGCAGTTCGGGGCCGACGGCGCGTTCTACCTGCTGACCTACGGCGACGGCTTCTTCAGCCCGAACCCGGACGCCGGCATGTACAAGTTCGAGTACGTCGGCGGCAAGCGCGCCCCGCAGGCCCAGCTGAGCACGAACGTCACGAACGGCCGCGCGCCGCTCGCGATCCAGTTCTCCAGCGACGGCTCGCGCGACCCGGACCCCGGTGACTCGATCACCTACGCGTGGGACTTCACCAACGACGGCACGGTCGACTCGATCGACCCGAACCCGAGCTTCATCTACACCGCCGACGGCGTCTACACGGCCAAGCTGACCGTGACCGACTCCAGCGGCAAGAGCGACGTCAAGACGACGCAGATCACGGTCGGCAACACGCAGCCGAAGATCACGATCACGACCCCGGCCGAGGGTGGCTTCTTCGACTGGGGCGACAGGATCCCGTTCACCGTCACGGTCGAGGACGCCGAGGACGGCCCCGGCGACTGCTCGAAGGTGGAGGTCACCTTCGTGCTCCTGCACGACGACCACGGGCACGGCGAGCAGAACCTGCTCGGCTGCTCGGGCACGCTGCAGACGCTCGCCGAGGACGTCAACCACGGCGGCCACCTCGCCGGCGGCATCAGCGTCACCTACACCGACAAGGGCGCGAACGGCCAGCCCGCGCTGACGACGATCCAGCAGACGGTCGTGCAGGCGAAGAAGCACGAGGGTGAGCTCATGACCTCGCGCTCGGGCACCGCGTCCGGCACCTCGTACCTCGGAGCGCCGTCGTACGCGTCCAGCCTCGACCCCGGTGACTGGCTCGCGGTCAACCGCAAGGTCGACCTGCGCAACATCAACCAGCTGTCTCTCAACGTGGCTTCCTGCGGCAGCACCGTGGGCGCGCCCGCCGGCACGCTCGAGCTGCGGCTCGACTCGCCGACCGGCCCGCTCCTGAAGGCCATCGACGTCAAGGTCACCGACAACGGGCCGTACTGCGCGTACGTCCCGGCGTTCACGACCCTCACCACGCCCGTCACCGATCCCGGTGGCGCGCACTCGCTGTACCTCGTCCCGAAGGCCGTGGACGGGGGCCTCGCCAAGGACCTGTTCCTCGTCGACTTCATCTCGTTCGGCGGGGACGGCATCGGCACCCTCAAGGAGGAAACGAAGTGATGAACGTGCGTTCCAAGCTCGCCGGCCTGGCCGTCGCGGGCATGGCCGCGACCGCGATCGCGGCGCCGGCCACCGCCGGTGCGCAGTCGGCGCCGACCGGCATGATCCCGAAGGACAAGATCTCCTTCCAGCTGTACAACTTCCTGATCCCGGTGTTCGGGGCGTTCCCGCTCGGGGACGGCACGTTCTTCCCGCCCGGCGGGACGCCGAACTCGCCGGAGGGGCAGCGTACGGCCGTCCTGAACGTGTTCGACCAGATGGCCGCCAACGGCTTCAAGTCGTTCGAGAACTTCAACGGCACGTTCGGCTGGACGGCCGCCGAGTACCGCGAGAAGTTCGAGAGCCGCGGCCTGCACGCCGTCGCCGACCACGGCGCGGTGGACGAGGGCACGTGGGACGCGCGCCTGGCCGAGGCCAAGGCGCTGGGCCTGAAGTACGTCGGCTCGGGCGGCTGGCCGGCCGGCACCAACATGGACACGGTCGAGGGCGCCAAGAACATGGGCGCCGTGCTCAACCGCATGGGCGCCAAGGCGCGCGCCCAGGGCCTGTGGGTCTACGGCCACAACCACGACAAGGAGTTCTCGACCAAGCTCCAGTACGACACCAACGGTGACGGCGTCCTGGAGACGGTGCCCGCGCTCGAGGTCGTGATCCTCAACACGGATCCGTCGCTGGTGACGTTCGAGATCGACGTCCACTGGATCCTCGAGGGCCTCAAGTACGACCAGGACGCGGCGATCGCGTTCATCCGCAAGTACTCCAAGCGGATCTCGATGCTGCACGTCAAGGGCTCGGACCCGACGCAGAACCCGGGCACGATCCCGTCCACGGACATGTCGCGCGTCACCGATGCGGGCGGCCCGAAGGACGTCACCCGCTGGGCCGACATCTTCGCGGCCGCGGCCGACGTGGACTACTACCACTGGGAGTACGACCTCGCCCTGGACCCCTTCGCCTCGTCGAAGGTCGCCTTCAAGCTCATGAACGAGCTCAAGTTCGGCAAGGTCCGTGACGAGTCCGGCACCGTCGGGGGCACCGTTCCCGCGACGCTGTCGCTGACCCTCGGCGCGCCGGCCTCGTTCGGCGCGTTCACGCCGGGCGTCGACCAGGACTACACGGCGCAGACCGAGGCCACCGTGCTCTCCACGGCCGGCAACGCGACCCTGACCGCCGACGGCGGCCACCTGACCAACGGCGCGTTCTCGCTCGTCGAGCCGCTCCGCGTGCAGTTCTCCAAGTCGGAGTGGACCGGCCCGACGACCAACGAGAAGGTCGGCGTCACGTTCAAGCAGCTGATCAAGAAGACGGACCCGCTGCGGACGGGCTCGTACTCGAAGACCGTCACCTTCACGCTGAGCACCACTCAGCCGTGAGCGAGCGAGGCCGGCGCGGACAGGACTTTCTCCCCCATCCGCGCCGGCCTCGACTCTCGTGCGCTACTTGATGAGCTGAGACGGCTTGGCGCGCGGCAGGACCGTGCGCTCGCCGCCGACGTTCAACACCGTCTTGCCGCCGGCGGTCGTGCGGACGTTCTTCGTGAGCTGGATGACGACGTTGCCGCCCTCGCCACCGTCGAGGACGTCCTGCCCGGGCCCGCCCAGCAGCACGTCGTCGCCGGCGTTGCCCTGCAGCGTGTCGTTGCCGGCGCCGCCGATGATGACGTCGTCACCGGCACCGCCGGTGAGCGTGAGCAGGATCGCGTTCGCGGCCACCGCGGACGCGTCGATCACGTCGTCGCCGGCCAGGGCGTTGACCGTCAGGCGGTCGCTGCCGGCCACCGCGCTCGTGACGTCGGTGCGGACCGCGAGGCCGAGCACCGACGCGTTGGTGCCGGAGCCGGTCACGATGGCCACGTCGTCACCCGCCGTGGCGTTGGTGATGACGTTGTCGGCCGCGTTGTCGCCTGAGCCCAGGTCGGGGTTGACCGTGCGCAGGTCGGTGCCGGACAGGTCGTTGACGGTGAACGTGTCCGCGCCGCCGAGCGCCTTGGCGTCGATCGCCTCGACGTCGTTGAGGTCCATGACGATGTTCGCTACGTCACGCGTGAAGCGCACGCGGCCACCGTTGGCGGACACGTCGAAGCGCTCGTTGATGTTCGCGCCGTTGAACAGCATCTTGTCGTTGCCGTCCTGGCCTTCGACGACGTCGCTGCCGTCGCCCGGATCCCACTGGAACGTGTCGTCGCCGGCGCCCATGAAGCCGACGTCGTTGCCCTGCTGGCCGTCGACGAAGTCGTTGCCGTCGCCGCCGAGGATCACGTCGTTGCCGTTGGAGCCGAGCAGGTTGTCGTTGCCGGTGCCGCCGTCGGTGGTCAGCTTGATCAGCGCGGCCAGGTTGCCGGTGGCGGACGCCGTGTCGTCGCCGCCGTTGGCGTTCAGCACGAGGTTCTCGGACGTCCCGATGTCGATCGAGAACGGCGCGGGGTTCAGGCGGTCGAACCGCACGCGGGTGCCGTTGGCGGTGGTCGTGAACTGCTCGGTGCCGTTGCCGCCGTTGACCTCGACGGTGTCCGTGTTCTCGCCGCCCTCGTTGAGGTCGGTGTCGTCGCCCGGGTTCCAGATCATGCGGTCGTCGCCGCTCTGGCCGAACACCTGGTCGTCGGCGTCGCCGCCGGTCAGCGTGTCGTTCTCGGTGCCGCCGAACAGGAAGTCGTTGCCGCCCTTGCCCAGCAGCGTGTCGTTGCCGGCCTGGCCGAACAGCTGGTCGGCGCCGGAGCCGCTCGTGAGCACGTCGTTGCCGGCGCCGCCGAACAGGTTCGCGCGCGGCAGCGCGCCGTTGACCTCGCTGAGCGTGAGGATGTCGTTGCCGCCCAGGCCGAAGACCTGGATCAGCGACGTGTTGGCCACCGTGGGCGTGCCGCCGGCGACGGGGACCGCACCACCGTTGACCAGGATCTGGCCGGCCGCGTTGCGGCTGATGGCGATGTTGTTGTCGAGGTTGTCGCCGTTGATGCTGAGCGTCCCGTTGGTGAACGAGGACGTCACGGCCGCCTGCGCGGACGCGGTGATGACGGCCAGCATGCTCGCCGCGAGCACGCCACCGGAGAGGAGTCGGGTGCGAATGGTCATTGCCTGACCAGACGCTCGGCGGTCGCCGATATTCCAGCAGCGGTGATCGGTCAGACGAGCGCTTGTCGCGCGTCACGGTCCAGGTCCGTGACGTCGTCGATGCGCCGGAACTCGACGCGGAACCCGTTCGGGTCGACGGTGACGCGGCCGAAGCTGAACGCCTGCGACGGGTCCAGCGTGCGCAGCCACTTCGCGCGGCGCGCCGCGGCGCTGGCGCTGATCGGCAGGAACGCCACGTGCGGGGCGCCCGGGTCGAGCCGGCGGGCGCGCGTGGTCGCCCAGTCCTCGTACTCGTCGGCGGCGCGCTGGACGGCTACCGCGGGGTGCGGGCATGCGTAGGCCACGCGCTCCCCTTCTTCGACGTCAATGTCAGCGACGAACACCATGGAGAGTGTCTACAGAAGCCCGCGAGGCCGCGTGGGAGCGGCCTCCCCCGTAGGTGGGAGGTCAGTGCAGGAGGGTCAGCGGCGGCGCCCAGGTGTGGTCGCCGTCCGGCCACGCGCGGTCCCCGTCGTCGGGCACGACGAGCACCGGCGCGCGCGAATGCTCGAACGCGCGGCGCGTCCGCCGGTCCTCGAGCGTGGCGCTCGGCGTGACGATCAGCTCCACGTCCGATCCCGTCCGCTCGGGCCCGCGCGCGAACGCTCGCGGACCCATCTCCGACCGCCAGTCGCTCAGCGCGCCGGCGGCGACCGCGGCCACACGCGCGCTCGCCGCCGAGTCCGGGTCGGCGACGTGCAGCACCACGCGCTGGCTCACGCTCACCCGGTTGACGATCCGCCGGGCGGCGGCGGGGGACACGGCGAGCAGGGGGTGCGGCAGCGCTCGGGTGAGCTGCCGCAGGCGCACTGCGTCGCCGCTCCACGGCATCACGACGGACACGACCCAGTCGTGCTCGGCGATCGTCCCGCGCCGCGCCGGACGTCCGTGCTCGTCCTGCGGCACGACCGGGATCGGCGCCCACGAGACGCTCAGCCCTTCGGCCAGCCGCAGGCCGATCCGCTCGCACGCCCGCGCCTCCGGCGAGCCGTCGTCGAGCGTGAGGATGTACGGGACGTCGGTCAGCGCACCGCCTCGTGATCCGCGCCACTCAGGTCGTCGTGGTACGCCTCGCGCATGTCCCAGCCGCACGCCGTGCACTTGACGTCATCGGGTGGGGACGGCACTCCGCAGCGCGGGCACGGCGTCTCCGCGTCCGGCTCGCGATGCAGCAGTCGGTGCAGCAGGCTCATGCGCGTCACCTCGCTTGTGTCAGGGGACCTCGCAGCGCAACCTAGGCCGCGATGTGCGGGTGGGCCATGGGATCAGGCCCCCATCCGGCGCTAGGGCCGACGGAGGAGGAACGAGGCGGCGACCGTGCCGTCCTCGTGCACGATCCAGCGGCGGTCCTCGTGGCTGAGCAGCGTGGCCGGCTGCAGCGTGGACGGGACGCGATGCTCGATCTCGACGTGCAGCGGCTCGGGCAGGTCCGGCTCGTGCGCGAGGGCCTGCCAGTACGCGGCGTTGTTGACATGGTCGGCCACGTCGAGGTCCGCGTGGCGGAACGTCCACGGCGTCGCGGTCACGTCGGCGGGCGGGGAGGGGTGGACCAGGCCCGCGCGCACACGCCGATCGCCGGCGGACTCGCCGTACACGTCCTGCATGGCGTCGATCCGCGCGGGGCGCAGCGTCTGCGGGTCGATCGCGACCCAGAGCGCCACGGCCTCGACGCCCGGGAGCCGCGTCCGGCGTTCGGCCCAGCGGGCGCCGAGCGCGCTGCACGAGGTCTCGACCTCGACGCGCTCGCCGAGCCGCGGGAACCGCTCGACGTGGAGCGCCGTGCGGCGCACCACCCACAGGACGAGGTCCTGCAGGCCGGCATCGACCACGTCCGCGTACGCGACGGCCTGCAGCCAGTCGGCGAGCGTGTCGAGCCGCACGCGCCCGTCGACCCCGGTGTCACCGGGGCCGACGAGCCGCGACTCCGCGAAGACCCGCCCGACGCTGGGGAAGGGCGGGATCTCGCGGGCGCTCATCGTGGGTCAGTTTGCCTGACCGCGCCCGCCCTGGTGGCGGTACGGACCACGCGGGCCCGGCTGGAACACACCCGGCTCGGGGATCTCGCGGATGAGGAGCTGGAGGAGGCGGCTGAACATCTCAGGGGTCTCCTTATGGATTGGGGGCTGGGGAGGAAGTAGCCGGGTCGCGCAAGCGCTTGCGGCTGCGTCTTCGACGGTAGTCACGTGGTGCTCGTGGCCGGGGACGGCGCGGACTCGATCCCCCCGACCGGAGGGGGTTGTGTGTCGAGTGAACAGATGGGCGCCGTTGGCGGGAGGCAAGCTACTGCGACGGCTTGCGCAGGACGACGAGGGTCGAGCCGAGGTACTCCTCGGTCTCGGGCACCCGGCGCTGCGGTTCGACCAGGTAGCCGAGTTGCGCTGCTTCGGCTTCGACCTCCTCCGCGGAGACTCGGTCGAGACGAACCACGACGTCCTCGACCTCCAGGCGCCGGTTGGCTCCGCGGATCTCGCGCCGGCGGTGCAGCGCCGCGCGTCCACCCTCCTCGACGACCGCCACGAGCTGGCTCGTGTACCGCACGTCCATCACATCTCGGGCGTCGGGCGGCGGTGGCGCCGGGTGCTCGTCGTCGAAGCAGTCCATCGCGTCCGCCAGCGCCGCAGCGATCAGCCCGCCCGGTTCCAGATGAGCGCCCGCGCACTTCATGAAGGCCTCGCGTCCCGGGCGTCCTCCGAGCAGCTGCAGCGTCTGCATTGGCACCACGACGAGCGAGAACCGTCGGGCCAGCGCGAACTCGCGTGCGTCGGCGTGGACGGTGTCGACCGCCAGCCCCTCCGCGCGGTGTTCGAGTGCCGCGAGCAGCGCCGACTCGCGGTCCAGCGCGACCACCGTCATGCCTCGATCGGCGAGATCGAGCGTCACGCGTCCGGTTCCCGCTCCGATGTCGAGCACCGGACCGCCGGTCTCCGCCGCCAGCGAACGCCAGGCCGGCAGGTCCTCCCGGTACCCGCCGCATTCGAGGTCGTGCCACAGCGCAGCCAGGTTCATGCGGCCATTCTCCATCGCCGCACCCAGAGCGGGCGTTGACGTCAGTCCGCGTCGGGCGAGCTCGGAGACGACGGAGCCCAGGGACCGACGTTCGCTGGCAGCACGCTTCTTGGCGGCGGCCATGACATCGTCATCGAGCTCGAGCTTTGTCCGCATCAGCTGACGCTGCCGCACCACCGCATCGGTGACCGATCGCTCGCCTGGCCGGGCGGCTGGTGAACGCGACGCGTGAACCGGCACCCCGCCGTACCCTGTGCCCTCAGATGCCGACGTCATCGTCTCCGCAACGGGCCGCGGTCGAGTGAGCGACGTCGGGGTCCTGCTCGTCGGCCTTGCGATCGCGGTCGGCATCGTGGGCGTCGTGGTGCCCGTGCTCCCCGGCGCGCTGCTCGTCTGGGCCGCGATCGCGGTATGGGCGATCGCGGTCGGCTCAACGACCGCTTGGGCCGTGCTGGCCGCCGTGTCCGTGGTGATCGGTGGCTCTCAGGTCCTCAAGTTGCTCGTGCCCGGTCGCCAGCTGCGCAACGCCGGGGTTCCACGACGCTCGATCGTGATCGGCCTGCTGCTCGCCGGCGTCGGCTTCTTCGTCATCCCGGTCGTCGGGTTCTTCGTGGGCTTTCCGCTCGGCATCTACGTCGAGGAGCGACGGAGGCTCGGGCCGCACGCCCCAGCGTGGCTCTCGACGCGCAAGGCGCTTCGCGCGATCGGCCTCTCGATCCTCATCGAGCTGTCCGCCGCCGTGCTGGCCGCCGCCGTCTGGCTGGCGGCCGTCTTGACCTGAGCCCGCGCGTGCCAGCGCACCCCGATGCGCCGGCCGCATGGCCGGCGCATCGTGGCCGTTCGTGGCGCCTACGGCTCGGTGGTGGAGAGCGTGTAGGTCAGCGTCTTCGAGTAGGTGCCGGTGCGCAACGCGTCGTTGGTGCCGATCGCCTGCCGGAACGCGACCGTCACCACGTCGTTGGACACCGGCGCCGACCACGTCTTCAACGTGATCGGAGCCGCGACGCCGCCGACGGGCAGGAAGTCGCCCCCTCCGCTGGCCCGCAGAGGCTGCGGCAGCGAGAACGCGCCGTTGACGAGCTTCCCGGTGGCGGTGTCGCTCGGGTCCGCGACGGACAGCGTCGCGTTGCCGGCGGTCGAGATGACGTTGGCCTTGGTCGAGGCCGAGTACTCCTGGGCCACACCCGGGGTGAACGCGCCGAACGACGCCGGCGCGTCGAGCGTGAGCGACAGCACCGCCGGGACGGTGCCGCCGACCGTCAGCTCCGCCACGAGCGTGAGCGTGACCTTGTTGTCGAGGTACGAGACCTGGAACACGTGATCGTCCACCCGCAGGTAGCTGCCCTCGGGCAGCCCCGTGAACGTGCCGGTGAGCGACCGGCCGGTCGCGATCGTCAGCGCCGCGCCGGGCTTCAGGTCCTCTTGGAGGTCCAGGACCAGCTCGCCGCCGAGCACGAGGTCCCCGTCGGCGCGGAGCTTCCCGTAGTCGTTGGCGCCGCGTACGGGCACGACGAGATGGCTCGCGCCTCCGAGCCGCACGTTGCCGCCGGCGCGCAGGGCGGTGCCGGGGTCGTCGGTGAAGAGCGCCGCGGCTTCCTGCGCCGTGAGACCCGGCTGCAGCGTCCCGCTGTCGACGTCGATGCCGCCCGCCACGGAGCCGGTTCCGCCGAGCGTGCCGCCCTTCACGCTGACCGAGCCCGCCTGCGAGCCGGTGATGGAGAGCTTGCCGCCCTCGACCGTCGTGCCGCCCGCGTTGGTGTTGTCGCCCGCCAGGAGCAAGGTGCCGGGACCCTGCTTGGTCAGCGAGGGCGTGTAGAGCCGGTTGTCGATCTTGTGCTGGATGTCGGCGGCGCGCGCATCCATCCATTCCTTGCGCCACTTGACGGCGTCCGCGTACGGGATCTTGTCGTAGAGCTCGGGATGGCCGTTGGTGATCACCTGGACGTTCGGGTCGGCCAGGATGCCTTGCAGCATGAAGGCCTGCGGGTCGAGCGAGCCGTCGGGCTTGAGGACGTTGGGGCTGTACTCGCCCGCGAGCGCGATGCCCTGCTGCCGGTACGCCGCCAGCCACGCCAGGTCCTGCCGCTCCCGCTCCTTGATCGCGACCTGGCCGATGTCGTTGCGCCAGACGTCGAAGGGCCGCTGCAGGTTGTACGTCATGGGGCTCAGGAACTGGCCGGGACCATCCATGCCCTTGGCCAAATCGGGGATTCCCCAGCCCCACCGGTCGTCCGGGAGCCCGTCGGGAGCGGTCCAAGCGATCGATGCGCCGGTGGGGGAGGTCTGACCCGTGCCGAGGAACCGCACGCCGTCCGACATCTTGTTGTTCGCCGTGGTGAGCATCAGCTCACGCACCTGCTTGGCGTTCATGTCCGGATACCGGGAGAGCAGGACCCCCATCACGGCCGACGCCACCGGGGTCGCCGGTGAAGTGCCGCTGGAGTTCGAATAGCTCGTGTCACCCGCACTGCTCGTGGTGCGCACGTTGGTCGAAGGCGTGGAGACGGTGAACCACTTGGCGAGCCCCGCCTCGTTGAAGTTGAACTGCTTGGTGAACTCGGGGTTGGCCGCTGTCGGCGGCTGCACGCCGCCCACGGCCACCCACTGGCTCTCCGCCCACGGGTTGAAGACGGGATACGCCGGGCGGTAGTACGGATTGCTCCAGTCGTTGTTGCCGGCCGACCGCACGTTGACGGTGCCGCTGTCCTTGATGGAATCCCAGATGGCTTCCATGAACGAGCGTCCCGGGTAGTTCGGGTTGTACTGGATGCCACCCGGCAAGTAGCTCTTCTTGAAGAAGAAGTACTGGTACTCGAGGTCCTTCAGGTACTCGTTGGGGATGATCGACGCCATGGCCGTCGCGCTGGCGCTGTCCTTGCCAGGGAGCTGGTAGGCGTTGGCACGGTTGCCGTCGGCGCCGAGATCGCGCCCGAGGCCGTCGAACCGCGTCCGGTCCAGCGTCTGGACGAACGAGCCCCAGCTGCTGTTGATGACCTCGGCGCCGGCGTCCACGAGGGCTTGGTTGGCGGTGCGCCAGTACACGTAGTCGTGGAAGGGACCGTGGGACTGGCTGTCAGATCCGCCGGTCTTGGCCACGAACATGTTCGAGCCGAACGCGATGCCGTGCTGCTCCTTGCCGTCGCGGATGCCCGAGGTCACCCCGAGCATGCCGGTGCCGTGCGAGTAGTCGCTGGTGCGCGCCGTGTCACCGTCCACGGTGAACGGCTCGCCCGCGACGAACGGATTCGACGGGGTCGCGCTCCGGTACCCGAAGCCCGACGTGCCGAAGACGCCCGACCCTCTCACCGGGCTGATCAGCGGCGTCTGGAACCCCTCGTGCGTGGTCCGATAGCCCGAGTCCATCATGCCGAGCTTCACGCCCTGCCCGCAGTACCCCTTGGCGAAGGCGGTGGACGCGTTCACCGCGGCGAGCTGCCACGGAGCATTGACCGCCGTGCCCGGCGTCGAGGGATTGTGACCGGTGTAGTATCCGTACTCCGGCGTCTCCCAGCTGGCCTTCGCCGCCGCCAGCTCCGACGGCTTCGTGGCGACGCTGCCGGGGTCGCCCGGATACTGGTTCACACACGACGACGACTGCGCGCTCGCCGTGGAACCGGTGGCGACCAGTGACGACAGACATACGGTAAGTAACACGTATGCGACCACGCCCGGTCGTGCCCGCCACCGGGTGGCGATGCCCTCTCGCTGACATGGTCGATGCCTGGTTTGCATCTGAGCCCCCGCTCTAGATAGTGAGATCGGCGCCTCACGGCGCACCGCAGGCAGGGCAGGCGAACCCGACGGCGGCCCCAACCCGCCCGTCACCGCCGATCAGATCGATCATCCCCGCCCCCCTGGATCGGATCTCCCGATGGTCTCACACGGGGAGGACCCACGGCAACGGCCGCGACCCATCGTGGGTCGAACGGGCGACCTCAGCGAGGCCCGCTGGTCAGACCATCCCGTAGAACCGGATGGCGACGTCGTCGCGCGTGCAGACGTGCCGGCTCGCGTAGACGTTGTCCTCCGCGTCGCGCCAGTAGTGGATGCGGCACGCGTAGCCGGCGACATGACGCGGCATCGTGGTGCCGTGGGCGCGGGCGGCGTAGCTGCGCATGAACCGTGACGCCGCGGCACAGGTCGTGTGCCGCGCCGAAGCCCACTTGAAGAACCCGTGCCACGCCACGGCATGCGGACAGCGCGTGAATCCCTGCGGCACGTCGTAGCTCGGACCCGCCGCCACGGCGGCGCCCGGGGTGGCGGCGAGCACCCCGATCGTCAACACCAAAGCCGTGAGCCAGCGCTTCACACTCGCCCACGTTGACCGGTTCGGCTCACGGGCTGATAAGGACGGCCCGCGGATCACGGCATGCCCGTTCAGGGGGTGGTGACGTGCGTACCGACACCGAGGCCGTCGAGGAGCGTCTCGACGGAACCGATCCGCGGCACGAACAGGAACGAGAACTTGGCCGTCGAGGCCTGGACCGTGAACTGGGAGCGCATGAGGATGGTGGGATCGGTCGGATTCCCGCCGCTCGCGGCGCTCTCTGAGAGCATCCGGCCGAGCAGGTCGACGTTGACCGTGGGCGGCTCCGGTTCGAGTTGCATCCCCGTCATCTCGTGGATCGCGTTCAGGTAGGAGGTGGCGAGGATGTTCCCGACCTCCTGCAGCGCGGTCCGGCCCAGCTCCTCGGCGAGGGTCGTGCCCAGCAGCTCGCAGAGTTGCTCACCGGTGTCGTCGGGGAACACGAGCAAGACCGTGCCGCCGTCCTCCTGGATCGGCGTGTCGACGAGCGCTGAGCGGCTCATCGGTGCGCCGATGCGGTCGATCGCCTCGGCGAGACCGGTCAGCAGCGCCTCCGAGTAGCCCATGTCGACCTGACGGCCGAGCAACTGCGAGAGCGCAGTGGCAGCGTGCCCAGAGCCGATGTTCGCGATCTCGCGCAGCGCGCTCTGCTGCATCTCCGTGAACCCGAGGCCGCCGGCCTCGCCGACGCTCCAGGCGCCCACGATCGCGCCGGGCTCGAGGATCGGGACGACTTGGTCCTCGTGCAGCACGACCCCGCTGACGAGATCGCTGCTCGCCAGCGCGGGCAGCTCGATCCGGTCGAGCAGCAACTGGCCGACCAGCCCTTCGACGGCCAACGCGCGCCGGCTGCCCGCCGCCCACACGACCACCGCCGCCACCGGCGGCTCATGCTCGATCTGCAGGCGCTCGCCGAGGTCGAGCAACTCGATCACCCGCCCGCGGAAGTTCACGATGTCGCCGCCGCCGGCCCGGCGAACCGTGTACGCGCCCAAGTTGAAGGTCTGCTCGACAGCCGTCATCGGCAGCGCCCATTCGAGGCCCCCGACGCGTACGACGAGGACATGAACCTGTTCAGACACGGAAGCTCGCAATCACCAAGGGCCGGATGGTTCCGTCATCGGCAGCAGGCGCCGAGGCATTGAGCGACGATTGGACGCGGACCCCGTGCGACCGCGACGCGCCGGACCAGCGCGTCGCGGCCGCCGGCGATCACGGTGTCGTGGTCGACAGCGTGACGGTCAGCGTCTTGTCGTAGGTACCGGTGCGCAGTGCGTCGGTCGCCTTGATCAGCTGGCTGAAGCCGAGCGTGACCAGATCGTTGGATACCGGGGCGTTCCACGTCAGCAGGGTCAGTGGCGAGGCGGAGGAGCCGACGTTGGCGTACGTCGTGGCGGTGTTGGCGGCGTTGCGAGCCCGGGCCTGGAGCGGCTCGGGCAGCGAGAAGGCCCCGTTGACCAGGTGACCGTTGGCGACTGAGCTCGCGTCGGCGATGCTCAGCGTCGCGTCGCCGGCGGTGCTGATCACGCTGGCGGTCATCGAGGCCTCGTAGGTGTTCGTCACGCCGGGCGTGAACGGGGCGAAGGCCGCGGGAGTCCCGAGCGTGAGCGCGAGCGTCGCCGGGACGGTGCCGGAGACGTTGTCGTAGGCACGGGTGACGTTATCGGTCCCGAAGCTCAGAACCGTGGTGGTCTTGTAGGTCTCCCCGGGGCGTAGGACCGTCGAGGGGAACTCCGGGCGGTTGGGCGAGTCTGGGAAGTGCTGGGTCTCGAGCGCCACCGCGTTGCCGTTGCTCGAGTAGAACTGGATCCCGGGCTGATCGGTGGAGACCGTC